>NZ_BAAANS010000014.1:0-152951 GCF_039529925.1 Kitasatospora saccharophila
GAACTGCCGGCGCAGCCGCTCGGGATACGGACCGTACTCGCCGATCGGCAGGTACGGCTTGATGAACTCCCACTCCGCATCGGAAAGTTGCACTCGCATCACGGAACACGGTCTACCGGATCAGGCCGCGCCGCGAGGGCAACTTCCCAGAATGATCACAACAGAATACGAGCCCTAGGGGCGGTGTTCAAACCCCCGGCGTCGCCCGGAGGGCGGCCTCGCGGCGTCCGGTGCGGCGAGCGGGCCCCTCCTGCCCGGCGGCGGTCAAGGAGGCGGGTGCCGAGGGGGCTCCTCCCAGCCCTCCTCGGGCCTGGGGGTGGTGTTCGGGAGGGTGGTGAGGCGCCCCAGGCTCCTCGGGGAGCGGGGTGATCCGGCGTCGTGTGCTCGGCGGGGTCGGCCGTGCGGGGAGCGGGCCGGAGCGGGCGGGCCGGGGGGTTACGCACTCCATCCGGGCGAAGCCGGGAGGTCACGGAGTCTCCCCCGGCCAAGCGAAATCCCGACTCCAGGCGGCGCAGGTCGGCGGCGGCGCGGGGCTGCCGGGGCGGGGCTTCGCCTTGCATGTGCGGCATGTCAACTCTTCGACACGGGCGTCACCGCGCGTTCCGGTCCGACTCGCTGCTGCCCTGGGTGCGGCAGACCTGCGCGCCCAAGCGGCGGCCCGCCCTCCCGTCCGCCGCGTGGCGCTCGCTGCTGGCGGTGACCGCGTCGACCGGTCTCGGCCTGCTGGTCGGGCGGCCCGCGGAGGGGGTGATGGTGGCGCTGGGGGCGCTCTCGGCGGTGCTGACCGACGTGGCGGTCGCCTACCGGCACCGGGCGGTCACCATGCTGGTGCCCCAACTGCTGGGCGTGGCGGGGGCGTTCGCGACCCTGACGGCCGAGGGGACGGCGGTCGCGCCGTACCTGCTGCCCGCGCTGGGGGTACTGGCGGGGGTGCTGGCCCGCCTGGGCCCGGAGGGTTCGCTGGGTGCGATGATCCTGCTGATGGACGCCCAGGTGGCGCTGGACCTGCCGCTGCCGGGCCCGCGCTGGCTGCCGCCCGCGCTGATGCTGCTGGGCGGCCTGTCGGTGGTCGCGCCGGCGCTGGCCGGACGGTTGTTCTTCCGCGGCCGGGCCGAGCGGGCGCTGCTGGCGCAGTGCCTGGCGGGCTGCGCGGCGGTGCTGGAGCCGGAGGCGGCGGGCCCGGCCGGGGCGGCGCGGCGCCGTGCCCTGCACGACCTGCTGGAGCGGGCCCGGCACACCGGCGCGATCGGCGGGAGCGCCCTGCTGGCCCGGCACCTGCCGGGGCTGCTGGCCCTCGCCGGGACGGCCTCCTCGTCCGGGGCGCTCGGCCTGGCCGCCGTCCCGGCGCTGGTCGGGCGGCTGCGCGCGGAGGCGGTGCGGGTCGCGGCGGGGCGTCCGGCGCCGGAGCCGGCGTGGCCGCCGGGGCGCGGGCCGCTGGACGAGCGGCTGGCCCGGGCGGCCCGGGCCGCGGTGCTGCCCGGAGCAGGGGCGTTGACGGGGGCGGAGCCGGCCGCGGGGGGTGACTGGCGGGCGGGGCGGCTGCGGGCGGTGGCCCGGGCGGTGCTGGCGGACCCGCAGTCCTGGTGGTGCGGGCTGCGGGTGGGCCTGGCGCTGCTGCTGGCGGGTGCGGCGGCCGCGTACTTCGACCTGCCGCACCCGTACTGGGCGGTGCTGAACGTGACGTTCGTCTGCCGTCCGGACGTCGGGCCGGTCACCGGGCGTGCGCTGGAACGGTTCTGCGGGACGGCGCTCGGGGTGCTGTGCAGCGGGCTGGTGCTGGCCTGCGGCGGGACCGACTGGGTGCTGCTGGCGGTGCTCGCGCTGGCGGCCGGGCTGGTTCCGGCGCTGTCCGGCACCGGCTACCTGTACCAGGCGGCGGCGCTGGCCACGGTGGTGCTGATGGTCACCCAGATCGCGGGCGATCCGGCGCTGCCGCTGCTGCTGCCCAACCTGGCCTGCTGCGCGATCGGCTGCCTGGCCGCGGTGCTGGCCTGCGAGCTGGCCGGCCCCCGCCACCGGCAGCTCGCGGTGGCCCGCCGGCTGGCCGTCGCGGTCGAGCAGGCCACGCTCGCGCTGACCCCGCCGCGCCCCCGTACCGCGCTCGCCCCGTACCTGCAACTCGCGGTCGCCCGGGCCGAGTTCGAGCGTGCCCGGCGGGAGCCGCCGTGGCGGCAGGGGGCCACCGACCGGTGGGCCGCGCTGATCGAGGAGGTGGAGCGGACGGTGGACGGCGCGCTCGCCCTCACCCCCGCCGACCACCACCACGTCGACCGCACCCGCCACCACCTGCACCGCCTCGCCGACCGGCTGCACCGCCTCGACGGCCGTCGCGGCCCGCTTCCCGCCGACCCGGTGCCTGCCCCCCGCTACGGCGCGGAGGGGCCGCGGCGGAAGTTGAAGAGCCTCCGCCACCAGCGGGGCCGCGCGGTGCTGGGGTAGCCGGCCTCGTCGTACGGACCGGCGCCGGGGCGGGGCCCGGACGGGAGGGGTGCGCCGGGGTAGGGCGTTGCGGAGGACTCCGCGATCCGCCTCCGCTCCTCCAGGACCTGGCGCACCCGCCGTTCGGCCTTCCTGAGCCCGAGGACGCTCGCCTCCTCGACGCTGAGGACGGTGAGGGCGCAGCCATGGAAGTGCGACCACGACCCCCCGCAGCCGGGGCAGCTCTCCCGGCTCGGCGGCGTGGCCTGCGTGGGCGGAGGCAGTGGGGCCGGCGGGTCCGGGGGCAGTGGTCGCCCCGGCACCGGCCCGCTCGGGACCGGCTGCCCCGGCACCGGCTGCTGCGGCGGGCTCCACCCCTCGGGCACGTCCTCCCCGGTGTCCCCGGTGTCCCCGGTCCCGTTCACGCGCGCTCCTCCCCGGTACTGGTCATGCGGTCACGGGCGTCGCCCGGCGAGGATCCGCGCCCGGCGGCGCCGACGTCTCCAGGCCGGTACGACGCCCCAGCAGAGTTCGCCGACTCCGGTGCCGAGGGCGATGGAGGCGGCGGCCCACCTCAGCACCCCGGTGCTGCCGTGGTCGGCAGGGGTCGGGCACAGGGCGGTTCCGACGCCGAACCACAGGGCCACGATCCCCGTCGAGTAACAGCGGCGGGTCCAGAGCGTCCAGTGCGCCCACACCGCGTAGTCGCGGCGCTGCTCCTCCTCCAGCTCCGCCGCGTGGGCCCGGAGGTCCTCCTCCGCCCACCAGCCGCTCAGGTCGGCCGGCGAGTAGAGGTGCCGGCGGGCGTGGAACCCGCACTGGACGCACATGACGAACGCCGCGGCGGCGACGGTCAGCGCGACCAGGATCGGCCCGGGCCACCGGAGGCTCTGCTCGGCGGTGAGCACGATGCCGATCGTGCTCACGCTGAAACCGGCCAGCAGGGGCGCCGCCACGTTGCTCACGGATTCGACCGCCGGGCCGTAGCCCAGCGGTGACGGTCGAAGCCACCGGGGTGGCCGCTGCTGCACTCTTCCCCCCGAAACGTCGGAGGCAAGTCTGCTCCTTCCCGCACCGGGCGTCCAGAGGGCGGTCCCCGTTCCTCACGGGCCCGTGCCGTCCGTGCCGCCGGTGCCCGTGCCGCCGGTGCCCGCGTCGGCGTCCGCTCCCCCGGCGGCGTCCGTGCCGCGGGCCTCCAGGATCGGGCGCAGCGCCCGGACGGCGTAGAAGTTGCGCGACTTGACGGTGCCCGCCGGGATGCCGAGGACGGCGGCGGCCTCCGCCACCGAGCGGCCCTTCATGTGCAGTTCGACCAGCACGTCCCGGTGGTGGTCGGGCAGTTCGGCCAGGGCCACCGCCATGTCGCAGGCTTCGAGGAGTTCGTCGTACGGGTCGTGGGCCCCGGCGTGCTCCTCGGCGGACTCGTCGAACACCTCGCGGGCGCGGGCCGACTGCATCCGGAAGTGGTCGATGGCGATCCGGCGCGCCACGGTGAACAGCCAGGGCCGGCTGTGCTCGGGGCCGCGGCGGATCGCCGCCGGGTTCTGCCAGGCCCGCAGCAGGGTCTCCTGGACGATGTCCTCGGCCTTGCCCCGGTCGCCGCTGGTGGCGCGCAGCATCGCCCGCAGCAGGTAGCCGCCGTGCAGGCGGTACAGCTCGGCCAGGGTGTGCTGGTCGAGGGTGGCGCGCTCCGGCGGGGCAGTGCCGTCCGGTGCGGCGGTGACGTCGGTGTTCCCGGTTCGCGGGATGGTGTCGATGGACACGGCGGTTGAGCCCTTCACAACAAGTCGTCGGTATTGGGCAAGCCGCCCCCGCTTGGCCCACCACCAGTTGCCGGCCATGCTTCCGGCCGCCGCCAACGCGGCACCAACGTCCCGCCAACGTCCGTACGGCGCCCGGCTTTCGGACGGGCGGTGCTCAGGCGGACGGCTCCCCGGCGGCCGCGCGGCGGCGTCCGGCGCGGACCGCGGCGGCGGCGAGGGCGACCACGGCCGTCAGGAGGGCGCTCGCCGCGGCCAGCGCGGTGGCCCGGGTGACGGCGGTGCGGTCGGGCGCGGGCGGGACGGTGACCGGGTCGGCGGCGGCCGGGACGGCGGCGTCCTTCTGGCGGGCGGCGACGGCGGCCGCCGGGTCCACGGTGCCCCAGCCGACGGCCGGGTCCGGCAGCGCGGTGCCCGGGCGGTAGGCGGTGGCCTCCAGCCGGGCGGCGAGCTGGGCGGCCGTCAGGTCCGGTTCGCGGGAGAGCACCAGGGCGGCGGTGCCGCCGACCAGCGCGGCCGCGCCGCTGGGGCCGGAGGAGCTGACCTGCCCGCCGCCGGGTCCGGCCGCCCGCAGCCCCTCGCCGGGGGCGGCCAGGTCGACCCGGGCGGTGCTGCCGCCGCCGCTGCTCGCGCTGCCGGTCGTCGGGCCGGCCGCGGTGCCGCCCGGGCCGACCGCGGCCACCGCGAGGACCCCCGGGTAGCCCGCCGGGTAGACCGGGTCGGCGCCCTGCTGGTCGTCGGGGGCCGCCGGGGCGACCAGCAGGACGTTCTTGGCGGCGGCGTACCCGACGGCGTCGGTGAGCGCCTGGTCGGGCGCCGGGACGGGCACCCCGACGACCGCGATCCGGGCCCCGCCGTCCGCCGCCGCCCGGATGCCCCGGGCCAGCAGGTCGGCGGTGGTGGTCCCGGCGTCGTCGGTCACCGCGACGGCCAGCACGGTGGCCTCCGGGGCGACGCCGACCGGCCCGGGACCGCTGCCGGGGCGGGCGGCGACCAGCGCGGCCAGGAAGGTGCCGTGCCCCACGCAGTCCCGCCCGGCGCCGCCCGGCCCGTACAGCCGGGGCCCGAGCCGCAACCGCCCGGCCAGCACCCCGCCGTCCCCGCCCAGCCCCGCGTCCACCCCCGACCCGAGCACGGCCACCGTCACCCCGGCCCCGCGCCCGTACGGCCAGGCCGCCTCCGGCCGCAGGTACGCCCGCTCCCAGGGGGTCCGGTCGGCGGTCCTGCCGGACGGCCGGCGGCAGCCGTCCTGCTGGACCCCGGGAAGGGTCTGCGTGACGACCGGCAGGTCGGCGGCGGCCGGTGACGCGCCGTCGGCCACCACCGCCCCGGCCACGCCGGACGGGCCCAGCAGCACGAGCGCACCGGCGGCACCAATCGCGCGGACGGCGCGGGCAGCACGGACAGCGCGGGCGGCGCGCCGGGCCCGGGCGGGCCGGGAGGGGTTCACCCGGTGCTCCCCGGACGGATCGGCAGACCGGCGGCCACGGCCGGGAGGACGCCCGTCCGTCCGACCGGACGGCACCGGCGCCGGGCCGCCCCGAACGGCGTGACCGCACCGGCCGCACCGACGAACGGCGTGACCGCACCGGCCGCACCGACCGGCCCGCACCGGTGAACGGCCAGCCGGGCCGGGCGAGTGCGTCCCCGGGCACCGGCTGCGGACGGGACCGCCGCCCCGGCGCCGCCCCGGGCGGGCACCGGCGCGGCAACGGCTCGGACGGGCACCGGCGCGGCAGCGGCTCGGGCGGGCCCGGTCGCCCGTGGGGCGGCGTTCATCCGGCGGCGCCGGGGGTCGGGCGGTGCGGGGCGAGGTCCTCGGGGAGCAGCAGGCTGAGTTCGGAGAGGTCGGTGACGTCGAGGCGGCCGAGGCGGCGGGCCTGGCGGGTGATCATCGTTTCGAGGGTCTGGCGGGCGAAGCGGCCGTTGCCGAAGGTGCGGTCGCGGGGGACGGCGGCGAAGTGCCGGGCCAGGGCGTCCAGGGTGTGCGGGGCGCAGGTGTAGCCGGCGGTTTCGGCGTGGTGGCCGACGATGGTGACGAGTTCCTCGTCGGTGTAGTGGCCGAACTCGATCTGCCGGGTGAAGCGGGAGGCGAGGCCGGGGTTGGAGGCGAGGAAGTGCCGCATCTCGTCCTCGTAGCCGGCGGCGATCACCACGACCTCGTCGCGGTGGTCCTCCATGAGTTTCATCAGGGTGTCGACGGCTTCCTGGCCGAAGTCGGCGCCGCTGCCGTGCCGGGGGGTCAGGGTGTACGCCTCGTCGACGAACAGGACGCCGCCGCGGGCCCGGTCGAAGGCTTCCTTGGTGAGTTGGGCGGTGTGGCCGATGTAGCGGCCGACCAGGTCGGCGCGGGCGGTCTCGACGAGTTGGCCGCCGGGGAGGACGCCGAGTTCGGCGAGGAGCCTGCCGTAGAGCCGGGCGACGGTGGTCTTGCCGGTGCCGGGCGGGCCGGCGAAGACCAGGTGGTGGCTGATCCGGGCGGTGGGCAGGCCGGCCTGTTCGCGGCGGCGGGTCTGCCGGAGCAGGTCGACCAGGTCCTCGACCTGTTCCTTGGCGGCGGGCAGGCCGACCATGGCGCGCAGTTCGGCGAGGAGCGCGGTGCCGTCGCCGCGGGTCGCGGCCGGGCCGTCGACGGGGGCGACGTCCTCGGCGAGCAGCCGGGCGAGGTCCTGGTCGGAGACCTCGGCGCCGGTGGCGAGCCGGGTGGCCTGCCGGTCGACCATCTCCTCGAAGACCTTGCGGGCGGCCCGGCCGTTGCCGAAGTCCTCGCCCCTGGGCAGTCGTTCGAACAGGGTGCGGAGGGCTTCGGCGGTGCCTTCGGCGAGTTCGTAGCCGTGTCCGGCGGCGGTGCGGCCGACGATGGTGACGAGTTCGTCGACCGAGTAGTTGGCGAACTCGACGGTGCGGCTGAACCGGGAGGCCAGGCCGGGGTTGACGGCGAGGAAGTCGGTCATCTCGGCGGAGTAGCCGGCCACGATGACCACGACGTCCGCGCGGTGGTCCTCCATCAGTTTGACCAGGGTGTCGACGGCCTCCCGGCCGAAGTCGGGGCCGCTGCCGCCCCCGCCGGTGGAGAGGGTGTACGCCTCGTCGACGAACAGCACGCCGCCGAGCGCGGAGCGGAACACCTCGGTGGTCTTGAGCGCGGTGCCGCCGATCACCGAGGCGACCAGGTCGGCCCGGGTGACCTCGACCAGGTGTCCTTCGCGCAGCACGCCGAGTTCGGCCAGGATGCTGCCGTAGAGCCGGGCGACGGTGGTCTTGCCGGTGCCGGGCGGGCCCGCGAAGACCAGGTGGCGGCTCATCGGGAGGGCGGGGAGCCCGGCCAGTTCGCGGCGCCGGGCCAGCTTGTTGAGGTTGACCAGGGTGGCGACCTGCTCCTTGACCCCGGCCAGGCCGACCAGCGACTCCAGCACCTCCAGCGGCCCGGCCGGGGCGGCGGGGACGGCCTGGACGGCGGGCTGCCCCTCCGCGGGGGCGGGGGCGGCGGACGGGCCCGCGGTGGACGGGCTCGCGGTGGACGGGCTCGCGGTGGCGGTGCCGTGCGCGTCGGGCAGGCCGTTCTCCGCGCTGACCAGTCCCTCCAGCGCGAGCCGTTCGCTGGGCACGGTCTGCCGCAGGCCGGAGCCCCGGTTGCGGGACAGCGTGCAGTCGGTGAGCCGGACCGGGCCGTCGGAGTCGGTGCGCAGGCCGTCGCCGGCGTTCTCCTCGGCGGTGAGCCGGACCAGGACGGCCCGCGCCCCGCCGCCCAGCCGCACGCCGTGCCGGCGGTTGCCGGTGCAGCGCAGCCGGGTGCCGTTCAGTTCGGCGCCGTCCTCGGCGGTGACGCCGTCCTCGGCGGAGCCGGTCACCTCGCAGTCCCGCAGCGTCGCGGTGCCGACCCGGCCGACCAGCACGCCGGAGCCGCCGGAACCGCGCACCGTGCTGTCGCCGATCCGGGTGTCCGCGCCGTCGGCGATCCGGATCCCGGCCCGGCCCGCGTCCAGCACCTCGGCCTTCTCCAGCTGGCCGCGCCCGTCGCGCAGCGCGGCCACCCCGTCCGCTCCGGCCCGGTGGACGGCCGCGCGGCGCAGCCGGGGGTTGGCGCCGTCGGTGATCAGCACGCCGGTGCCGGTGACGTCGCGGACCTCCAGCCGGTCCAGGTCGGCGGCGCTGCCGCCGGTCAGTTCGACGCCGTCGGCGCCGCACTCGCGCACCACGGTGCGGTGCAGCACCGGCCCGGCGGAGTCGCCGACCCAGATGCCGGTGCCGTGGGCGCCGGCCACCTCGCAGTCCTCGAAGGTGCCGCGCGAGCGGCCGGTCACGTGGATGCCGTGGCCCGCCGTGCGCACCGCCCGGCAGCCGCGCAGGTGCGGGTCGGTGCCGCCGGCCAGCGCGAAGCCGTGCCCGGAGGTGCCGGTGACGGTGCACTCCTCCAGCCGCACCTGCTCGGCGGAGCTGATGTACACGCCGATGGTGGCGTCCCGGACGGTGGTGCGCAGCAGGCGGGTGCTGCTGCGCTCCTCCAGGGCGACGCCGGGCTTCTCGGTCACCGAGATGTCGCAGTCCTCGAAGGTGCCGCGGGCCCGGCCGTTGGCGCACACCCCGTTGCCGCGGGCGTCGCGCAGCACGCAGTTGCGCACCAGCGGGTCGGCGTCGTCGCCGATCACCACCGCCGAGCTGCCCAGGTGCTCGATCACGCAGTCCTCGACCACGCTGCCGCCGGTGGAGGTCTCCACGATGCCCGCGCCGGCCGGGTTGGTGATCCGGCAGCCGCGCATCGCCAGCGAGCCCTCGCCGCGGGTCAGCAGCGCCGTCCACGAGCTGCCGACCACCTCGCAGTCCTGCATCGCGGCCTGCCCGCGCGGCACGTCGACGGCGGGCAGTTCCTCGTCCTGCCCCTGCACGACCAGCCCGGTCAGCTGCACCGCCTCCGCCGTCACCTGCACCACGCAGCCGCGCCGGGCGGTGATCCGGACGCTGCCGCGGGCCTCGGCGGCGGTGATGGTGACCAGTTTGCCGATCACCAGGTTCTCCTCGTACCGGCCGGGCCGCACCGAGATCACCGCCCCGCTGCGGGCGGCCGCCAGCGCCTCGCCGATGGTGCGGTACCGGCCGTCCCGCTGCTCCGGACACACCGTCAGCACGTGGCGCGACATGGCTGGCCTTCCTCTCCCCGCTGGACTTCCGAATGGGCTCGTGCGAACGGCGGGCTTATGCCGCCGTGCAGTCGACGCGCACGGCGGAGGCCGCGTGGTGGGCCCCGTTCAGGCTGGAACTGCCGTAGTCGACGCCCCGGTTGTGCAGCATCACGGCGAGCTTCCCGGCGGTGACCGGGAAGCTGCCGGCGTTCACCCACTTGCCGCGGTTGGCGGTCTGGTCGATGGTGAAGGCGCCGATGGTGCCCTCGCCGGTGGTGAAGTAGCGCTGCACGGTGTAGTACGTCGGCTTGCCGCCCACGGCCTTCGGGTCGCTGTTGTTCGGGACGAACACCGAGAGCTTGCACGTCCCGGCGGTGACCGGGGCGGTGCTGAACGCCCACAGCACCGAGCCGCCGCCGTTGTCCTTGCCGGCGTCGCCGGACATCGGCAGCGAGGTGTACGTACCGCTGCAGCCCGCGCCCGTGTAGCCGCCGGTGGAGCTGGTCGTCCAGCCCTTGCTGCCCTCCGTCCAGCGGCCGTTCTGGTCGATGCCGAGGGTGCAGCCCAGGCCCGCGACGGCACTGAAGGCGACCGGGGCGGGCGCCTGCGGCTGGGCCGGGGGCGGGGACTGGGGGTTCGCCGGGGGGTTGGCCGGGGAGTTGGCCGGTACCGGGACGACGGGGGCGACCCCACCGCCACCGCTCGTGCCGCCGCTCGTGCCGCCGCTCGTGCTACTGCCGGTGGAACCGCCGGTGCCGCCCTGCTTGGTGAACGGGCTGCTGCTGCCGCTGCCGCTCGGCGCACCCGGGGCGCCGGCGGACGGACTCGCGGACGGCGCGCCGGAGTCACCCGGCGACGGCGGGGCCACGTCCACCGGCACCGCGACGGCGGTCGGGTCGTCCGGCCCCGGGGTCGGCGCCGGCTCGCCCAACTCGGGCCCGGCCGCCGGGGACTGACCCGCCCGGGCCCCGTCCCCCGCCCCCCGGCCGCCGTCGCCGCCACCCGAGAGCGCGAACGGCAGCCCCAGCAGCAGCGCCCCCGCCACCACCGCGGCGATCACCACCGGCTTGCGGCCCCGCCGCGACGGCTGCTCTTCCGGCTGCGCCTCGGCCTCCGGCGCCGGGAACGGGAAGCCCCCGGGCTCGGTCCGCTCGCTCTCGGCGGACGCGACGGGCTCGGCGGACGCGACGGGCTCGGCGGAGGGAACGGGCTCGGCCGGCTCGGTGCGGCCGTACTCCGGGACGGCCGGAGCCGGGGCGGCGGGACGCCTGCGGTTCGGGTCGGGCAGCACCCGGCCGTACGTGGGCACGGCGACCTGCTCGGGCTCCGGCTCCGGCTCCTCGATCTCCCAGGCCACCGACGGCAGTTGGAGGCCCCCGCCCGCACCCTGCGCGTCGTTCCCGCCCGTGTTCGTCCCCACCAGAAGCTCCTCGACTGCCTCGCGGTCCGTCCTGCGGGAGCGCCGGCCCACCGGCCCGCGAGCTCCCTCTCCGTAGGTACGGCCCGGCCCGCCCCGACGGTTCACCCACACGCGGGGGTCAGGTCAGGGGCTGCTCGCCGCCGTCGATCTGCTCCCGGAGCCAGGACTGCAGCCGCAGGCAGGTTTCGAGGCCGGAACGGTGGACATCGGGGCGGGCGGCGACCAGTTCTCGAAAGACCTGGACGGCCTCCTCTACGACGTCCAGAGCCTCTCCGTGGCGTCCGAGGGCGCCGAGCCGGTTAGCGAGGTTACCCAGGCTCTTGGCGAGGTTGGGTTGGTACGCGTCGGGGCGGGCAGCAGCCAACTCCCGCAAGATCCGGACACCCTCCGCCCCAATGATCAGAGCCTCTCCGTGGCGTCCGAGGGCGCCGAGCCGGTTAGCGAGGTTACCCAGGCTCTTGGCGAGGTTGGGTTGGTACGCGTCGGGGCGGGCAGCAGCCAACTCCCGCAAGATCCGGACACCCTCCACCGCAATGATCCGAGCCTCTTCGTGCCGCTCGAAGGCCGCGAGCCGGTTGGCGAAGTTGGTGAGGCTTATCGCGAGGTTGGGTCGGTACGCGTCGGGGCGGGCAGCGGCCAACTCCCAACAGATCCGGACAGCCTCCCCCGCAATGATCATAGCCTCTTCGTGCCGCTCGAAGGCCGCGAGCCGGTTGGCGAAGTTGTTGAGGCTCATGGCGAAGTCGGGGCGGTACTTGTCGGGGTTGCTGTCAGCCAGGTTCTGGTAGGCCAGAACGGCCTCCCTGTCGTTGGCCAATGCCTCTTCGTGCTGTCCGAGGGCTCCGCGCTGGACGGCGAGGTTGTTGAGACTCATGGCGAGATCGGAGAGGTGGGCATCGGACAGGTCCCGGTAGACCAGAACAGCTTCCTCGACGGCAGCCAGGGCCTCCTCCGGCCTCCCCAGGTTCCCGAGCTGGACGGCGAGAGTGTTGAGGGCCGTTCCGAGGTGGGGAAGGTATGGGTCGGGACGGGCAGCGGCCAGGTCCCGATGGACCAGAACGGCTTCCTCAGCAGCAGCCAAGGCCTCCTCAGGCTTCCCCAACCGACTGAGCCGGACGGCGAGATCGTTGAGACTGCCGGCGAATCGGCTCTGCTGGCCGGGGTCCTGCCGGGCTTGCAGGCGGTAGGCCCCGACGAGTCGATCGAGGAGGCGGGCGACCCAGGGGTCGAGCACGTGGCTGCTGTCGGGTAGCTCAGCGGTGAGCGCTTCCAGCAGGGGAACCGGCGTCGCGGGGTCGTCGACGATGAACTGGAGCGCGTCCAGCAGTGGGCCGGGGCGTTCGGCCTGGGTGGCGGCGTCGATGGCCGCGGGTGCGAGGGTGGCCGGGTGGGTGGCGATCAGGGTGGTCAGGTGGGGGGCGAGGTGGTGGAGGCCGGGGTGGGCGGCGGCGAGGGCGGTGAGGGTGCGGAGGTGGTCGGCCTGGGGGCGGGTGATGGCGGGGGCGAGGTGGTGGGCGAGTTCGGGGTGCCGGGTGAGGTGGCGGCCGATGAAGCGTTCGGCGAGGCGGTCGGGTTGGAGGAGTCCCCAGCGCTGGTCGTTGCCGGGGGGCGGGTAGAGGGAGGTGATCCAGTCGCTGACCAGGGTGCGGCGGTCGCGGGTCTGGTCGGCGAGGGCGGGGACCCGGTGCAGGACGGTGTCGCCTTCGGCCCGGTCGCGGGCGCCGAGCAGGAAGGCCGCGGTGAGGGCGTCCTCAAGGGTGGCTTCGCTGAGCGCGGGCAGCAGGCCGCGGGTCTCGGCGGCAGCGGTCCAGTAGCGGCGTTCGTGGTGCAGGAGCCGGTCCTCGACCTTGGCGGCGCCGGGGGCGGTGTCCCCGGCCGTGGTGCCGGTGGCGGCGTCGAGGAGGTCGGCGAGGGCGGTCATGTGCAGGGTCAGTGCGGTGCCGAGGGCGGTGGCGTCGACCTCCCGGTCGCGGAGGCGGGCGGCGAGGGCGGGCCAGTCGTGGTGCTGCCAGTCGTCGACGTCGGGCAGGTGGCGGGCGTACCCGTCGAGGGCTTCCCGGTACGCCTGGGTGCGGGAGCGGCCGGGTTCCGGTTCGAGGGGGCCGAGCGGGGTGGTGGGCGCGCCGTCGAGGAGGTCGGCGGCGCGGGAGGTGGCGGACTGCAGGTTGTCCCACCAGTCGCCGGCGGTGCGGGCGAGCAGCAGGAGCTTGAACGGGTGGGGGCCGCGGTGGCGGTGGGCCGCGTCGAGCAGGGCGAGGAGTTGGGGGGCGCGGGTCTCGGCGTAGTCGACGACGACGAGCAGCGGGCGGGTGGTGTCGGCGAGGACGGCGAGTTCTCCGGGTGGGGCGCCGGCGTCGAGCCAGAGCACCTGGGTCCGTTCGGCGGCGGTGTCGGCGAGGTGCTGGGCGAGGCGGGTCTTGCCCTGGCCGCCGGGGCCGTGCAGCAGGTGGGCGCCGAAGCCGGGGCGCCCGGTCCAGTCGAGGAGGGGGGCGAGGAGGTCTTCCCGGCCGCGGAAGGGGACGGTCTGGCGGCGGGCGTGCAGCAGGACGGCGGGTGAGCGGAAGGGGGCGGTGCGGTCGGCGGGGTCGTCGAGGTGCTGCCACTCGACGGCTTCCAGCACGGTGCCGGCTCCGGCGCCGTGTGCGGCGAGTGCGGCGCGGAAGCCGGGGTCGCGCAGCAGGACGTAGGCGGGTACCGCCTCCAGCACGGCGTGGGCGCGCCGGGCGGGGTCGGCGGCGATGACGCCGGTGAGCAGGTCGCCGCAGAACAGCGCGGCGCCGGAGAGGCCGCCCCACGGGGACCTGCCGGGCGCGGCGGGTTCCGGCGGGTGGCCGTCGAGGTTCATCGCGTACCGGTTGCCGATGTCCCGGTCGCCGGGGTTCAGGGTGCCGGAGGGGTGCAGTCCGTCGGTGGGCCGGCCGGGGTGCTGGACGAGGTCGGGGGCGCCCCAGGTCTCGCAGGGCGTGCCGGGCCGGGTGGTGGCCAACCGGCCCCAGCGCAGCGGGGTTCCGCTCGCCGGGGGCGTCCAGGCCGGGTCCTCGACCAGGAGCAGCGCGGCGTCGTCGCGTCCTCCGGGCGTGCCCCGCCACAGCACCCGGGCCGGGTGTTCGGCGGCCCGGCCGGGGCGGAACACCGGTACGCGGCCGCCGGGGGCGGGGGCGGCGTGGGCGGAGGTGAGCACCAGGCGGGCCGCGATCGCGTACCCGGAGCCGGGGCCGTCCGGCCCCTCCACCACCACGACCCGGTCGCGCTCCACCCGCCGCCCCTCCCCCGCCCGCTGCTGCCGCTGCCGCAGCCGCAGCCGCCCGTACGGTCCGTCAGTTCTCGATGTACTCGCTGAGGTCGCCGGGGCCGTCGGCGCGGGCGGGGTCGCCGTGCACCAGCACGTCGGTGCCGTCCGCGTTCTGCGGGGTGAGGGTGACCTTGACCTTGTGGGTCTGCCCGCGGGCGACGCCGCCCTCGGCTCCGGCGGTCACCACCCAGGCCTTGAACCCGGTCTTCGCCTTCGCCTCCAGCCGCAGTTCCACGGTGAATTCGAGCTCCACCGGTCCGACCTTGAACTGCAGGTGCTGGCCGGTCCCGCGCGCGGCGGCCGCCAGCAGTTCGTCCCGGACCGTCGCCACCGCGTCCGCCAGCTCGATCTCGCCCATCACGGGCCCCCCACTCTCCGGCCGGGGCGGGTGGTCCGCGCCCGGCGCTGCCGATGAGGTGACCCACCGTAGGGACAGCACGGCGTCGGCCACAACACCTCAGGTCAGCGGGCGCCGGGGCGCAGGGCGGCGGCGACCAGGTCGAGGAGCGGGCCGGTCAGCTCGGGGTCGTTGCCGGCCCGGGTGGAGAGGAAGACGCCGAGGAGCATCATCGTGACCTGTTCGGCGGGCACGTCGTCGCGCAGCGTCCCGGCCTTCGCTCCGGCGTCGAGGATCAGGGCGATGGTCGCGGTGATCCGTTCCCGGGTGGCGGGGGTGGCGATGGTGCCGGAGGCCCAGCCGGCCCGGAGGGTCTCGGAGATGCCGCGCTTGGCGGCGAAGAACGCGGCGTAGCCGTCCATCCAGGCGCGCAGGGCGGCTTCGGGCGGGAGTTGAGCGAGCAGGACGGGGGCGCTGTTGACGACGGCGTCGAGTTCGGTGGCGTAGATGGCCTCCACGAGGGCTTCGCGGGTGGGGAAGTGCCGGTAGAGGGTGCCGATGCCGACTCCGGCCTCGCGGGCGACGGCGTCGAGGGTGGCCTGGCCGTCGGTCGCGGCGAAGGCGTCCCGGGCGACGGCGAGCAGCCGTTCCCGGTTGCGCCGGGCGTCGGCCCGGGGCGGTCGGCCGCCGGGAGCGGCGGAGGCGGGGGAAGCGGAGGCGGGCGAGGGCGAGTCGGACGAGGGCGAGTCGGGCGAGGGGGCGGCGTGGGGGTCGGGAGAAGGCAAAACGGAGTCCCTCCGGTTAGTGCTACGGTGGCGATTAACGGAGTCCCTCCGTTTACCTCCATCGTCTCACGGGAGCGAGATCGCCATGCCCTCCACGATCGGGTCCCCGCAGTTCACCGCCACCGGTGCGGAGCGGGCCGGCGGCGCCGGTGCGCTCGCGGGCCGCACCGTCTCCCGGGTCGGCTTCGGTGCCATGCAGCTGCCCCGCCTGGACCGCGCCGCCGCCGTCACCCTGCTGCGCACCGTCGCCGAGCTGGGCGTCGACCACGTCGACACCGCCCAGTTCTACGGCGCGGGCTTCGTCAACGAGGTGATCGGCACCGCGTTCGCCGCCGGGGACGACGTCCTGGTGGCCAGCAAGGTCGGCGCCGAGCCCGCCACCGGCCCGCTCCCGCTGCGGCTGGCCCAGCGGCCCGAGCAGTTGCGCGCCGCCGTCGAGGACAACCTGCGCAGCCTCGGCTGGGAGCGGATCCCGCTGGTCAACCTGCGCCGGGCGAGCCACGGCCCGGGCCTGCGCGCCGAGGGCGACCAGCTGGTCGACCTGGACGACCAGCTCGCCGTGCTGGTCGAGCTGCGGGACGCGGGCAAGATCGGCTCGCTGGGCCTGAGCAGCGTCGGTGCCGACGAGCTGCGCCGGGCCCTCCCGGCGGGCGTCGCCTGCGTGCAGAACGCGTACAGCCTGGTGTTCCGCGAGGACGAGGACCTCCTGCGGCTCTGCCTCGCCGAGGACGTCGCCTGGGTGCCGTACTTCCCGCTCGGCGGCGCGTACCCGGGCATCCCGAAGGTCGCCGAGGAGCCCGCCGTGCTGGCCGCGGCCCGGGCGCTCGGCGTCTCCCCCGCGCAGGTCGGCCTGGCCTGGCTGCTGCACCACGCCCCGAACACGCTGCTGATCCCCGGCACCGCCGACCCGGAGCACCTGCGGGCCAACGTCGCGGCGGGCGCGGTCGCCCTCGACCCGCAGACGCTGGCCGCGCTGGACGCCGTCCCCTCCCGCTCCGGGGACATCCAGCACGGCTGACGGGGCGCCGGCCCGGGCCGGTGGCCGTCGGGGGCACCGACCCGGCCCCCGACGGCCGTCAGCCGACGAGCCCCCGGAACACCTCGTCCGCCAGGGACGGGGTGTCGGCGATCCGCCGGTCGGGCGGCGGGCCGCCCGCCGCCCAGTCCGTGCCGGCCCCGGCCCTCAGGTCGTCGAGGGTGAACGGCCGTCCGCCGTCGGGGTGTTGTGTGGCGCGCCACTCCAGGTACTCGACCATCCGGCGGAGGTCGGGGCCGGTGGGGCCGGTGCCGTGCGGCAGCAGGGCGCGGAGTTCGGCGCGCAGCGCGGCCGGGCCGCCGGCGAGGGCGACCAGGCGGTGCAGCGTCTCGACGTGCCGCAGACCCTCCGGGGTGGCGGTGGTGAAGGCGTCGCCGAAGGCGCCGTGGCCCAACCGGACGGTGTCGAGCAGCCGTTGCAGGCTCCCGTCCCCGTCGGCGGGGTGCCGCGCCGCCTGCCACTCGGCGTGCTCGACCACCCGGCGGACGTGGGCGCCGGCGAGGTCGGTGCCGTCCGGTACGTCGAACGCCTGCCGGATCAGGGTGGTCAGCCGGGCCGGGTCGCCGTCGGCCCGGGCGACCAGGCGGTGCAGGGTCTCGACGTGCAGCGGGCCGGCGGGGGCGTCGGGGCTGAAGCCGTGGCCGAAGGCGGCGTGGCCCAGCCGGACCAGGCCCACCAGCCGGGCGGGCGGGAGGCTCTCGCCGCCGGCCGGGCCCCGGGCGTTGCCGAGCAGTTCGCGGACCTCCGCGAGCATCCGGTAGGAGCCTTCGAATCTCAGGTCGCCTTCGGGGTGCTCTCTGTCGAAAACGAGGTAGCTGTCACCGGGGACGATGATTTCCTCGGTGTCGCGCTGGGGAATGTCCACGGTGAACGGCAGCACGCCCCGTTCCTCCAGCGGGTCCCTCCGCCCGTCGAAGAAGACCACCGTGACCAGCGCCTGCCCGCCGTAGCGGGACATCGGGGTCGGGGCCTTGCCGTTGGCGATCAGCTGGCCGCCCCCGCCGTGGCTGCCGCCCTCGCGCGAGGTCCACTGGTGGCTCGCGACGACCGCCGGGCTGTGCGAGACGTCTCCGGTGATCTTGAGGCCGAGCTGCGCGCCCGCGGTGGTGCTCTTCGAGGACAGCGCGGTGCGGGTGGAGCCGGTGACGGTCGTGTGGGCGGGGCTCCACTCGGTCTTCCCGTCGACGCCCTCGTGCTCCAACTGGAGGACCTCCACCCGGACCTCCACCCCCTCGCCGTCGCTCGACTGCCACTTCCCCGGCCGGACGGTCACCACCAGCTCCGACCCCGCGCCCCGGCTGACCGAGCCGAACAGCGCGGACAGGTGGCTGTGCGCGGTGCTGTTCTCGATCAGGCCGGAGATCCGCCGCCACTCGTCGCGGCCGAAGTACCGCGGGGCGAGCGCCCGGACCAGGTCCTGCAGGCCGCCCACGTCGCCGAGCCAGCGCAGCACGTCGGTGTCCCGCAGCCCGAACTCCCAGACCCGCGCCGGCGGGACCAGGACGGTCCGCTCCGCCGCCGGCTCGAACGGGACCACCCGCGGCGGCGGCTCGGCGCCGGGCGGGGGCGGGGGCGGGGGCACCTCCAGGAGCTCGCCGGTCTCGACGATGCTCTCGAAGCCGATCCTGGCGGTGCGCCGCAGGTGGAGGGGAGCGCTCCCCCACGACTTGCGGGTGAGGGAGAACTGCAGCTCCGCCTCCCCCCGGTAGGCGCTGCCGGACACCTTCGCCTTGGTCCCGCCACCGGACGTGGTCGACCCGTACGCGATGTCCAGCAGGTCCCTGCCCCGACCGTGGTTGCCCAGCACGCCGACCGTGACCGGCACGAACCCCGCCACCGGGACGGTCACCGTCGTCGCGAAGTTCCCGGTGTGGCCGCTGCCCGCGCCGAAGTTGGTGGCGCCGTCGTTGCTGGCGCGGCTGTGCTGGACGTCGGTGCCGACGTTGAACTCGGTGGTGCCGGCCGGGCCCAGCTCGTCCATCCGGGTCAGCACCGCCCGGACCCGCACCTCCAGGCCCCTGTACCGGATCACGATCTCGTCGCCCGCCGTCATCGCCTTCAGCCTGGCCTGCAGCCGGTCCGGCGTCAGCTGCGCCGCCAGTTCGCGCCGCAGGTGCTGCCAGTCCCCGCCGTCGAACAGCCGCCGCATCCACCGCTTCGGCTTCGGCCCGGCCTCGACCTGGTCGAGCAGCGTCTCCCCCAGGGTCCTGCGCGGGGTCCCGCGCGGGCCGGTCCCCCGGCCGGAGCCGTCCCCGTCCAGCGCGTGCACGTCGGTGACGATCGCCGAGGAGTCCAGCCGCCGCTGCTCCAGGAAGCCCTTCGGCTTCTTCCCGCTCCCCGCGCCGCCCGGCGACCCGTCCCCGCTCCCGGTGTCGCGGAGCGGGACGGCCACCCGGGCCCTGGTCCGCACCGAGAGCTCGACCGGCCGCTCCTGCACGCCCAGCCGGGTGAACCGGATCCGCACCTCGTACTGCGCGTCGAGGTCGAACAGCACGGCGTCCTCGACGTGCTTGCCCCGGTTGGAGGACGACCCGACGGTGTCCACGGTGACGCCGCTGGTCGCGTCGCGCCGGTAGGCGTAGCCGAACCCGCCGTCGACCATGCCGCCCTTGAGCTTGACCTGCCCGCCGCCGGTCTTCCGGTTCAGCCGGTCGTACCCGTAGCCGTGCCCGCTGGACGAGCGGGTGCCGGACTCGAACTCGTAGCCCTCCAGCACGCCGCGCTCCACCGGGTTCCGCACCTTGGCGGTGACCGTGATCTCGGCGCTCCAGGTGCGGCCGCCCACCGTCTCGGTGAGCGTCCCGCCCCTGGTCAGCCGGGACAGCTGGGCCTTCAGCCCGACCCGCCCGAAGGTCTTGCGGATCCGCCGGGCGTCCCGCTCCGACAGGTCGGGGTGCTTGCGGCGCACCGCCGCCTCCACCGCGCCGTGCACCCGCTCGGCGCCCTCCAGGCTGTGCACCACGTAGGACGCGTTCAGCTCGTGGCCGTCCTTCAGCCGGGTCGGCGCGGTGCGGGCGGCCGGCGCCTCCTCCTCCGGGGCCGGCTCCTTCTTCGGAGCCTGCCCCGCCGCCGCCTCCTCGGTGGTCTTCTCCGCCTTCCGCTTCTCGTACTCGGAACGGTCGAACAGCGTCCGGTCGCCGGCGGGTGCGCCCTGCTCGCTGGTCTTCCCGTCGACGCCGATCTCGGCCCTGACCTCCTTGGCGGCCGTGAACGTCCTGCCCTTC
Source organism: Kitasatospora saccharophila (assembly GCF_039529925.1). Classification (NCBI taxonomy): domain Bacteria; kingdom Bacillati; phylum Actinomycetota; class Actinomycetes; order Kitasatosporales; family Streptomycetaceae; genus Kitasatospora; species Kitasatospora saccharophila. The sequence continues at coordinate 19,393 of NZ_BAAANS010000014.1, forward strand.
CCGCGCACCTCGACGTCCACCGTCAGCGTGGCGCCGTAGACGTCCTGCTTCGCCTTGTGCTTGCCGCTGGCGTAGATCCGTTCGTTGTTGCCGCTGCGCGCGGCGTTGCGGTCGCGCTCCTGGGTGCTGCCGGTGCCGGTGACCTCCAGGCCGAGCGGGCCCGTCTTGATGCCCGTCCCGCCGGACTGGACCTGCTTGGTGCCGGTGCTGGAGACCAGCAGGCGGTCGGCGCCGAACTCGTTGGTCTCGCTCAGCACGTTGCGTTCGGCCCTGTCGTCCCAGCGGCGGTGCTCCAGGGCGTCGACCCGGGCGGTCAGCGTGACCTGCACGCCGTCCTTGCCCCGCAGCGTCAGCTCCACCGGCTCGCCCCGGGTCATCGCGGTCAGGTGCGCGGCCAGGTTCGGCGTGCTGACCAGGTCCTCGATCTCCGGGCGCATCGCCTTCCAGTCGTCCCCGTACGCGGCCTCGCCGAGCCGGTCGAGCTCCTTGCGCAGCTCGCCGACGCCCTCCAGGTCCCGCACGACGACCGTCTCGTCCAGGCCGTTCTCCCAGATCCCGTCCGGCGAGGTGCGGTTCGGGTGCACGGGCAGCTCCCCGAAGTTCCCGACGTCCCGGCTGTCGACCAGCAGCCGGACGTCCGCCCGGCCCGCCCGGTGCCCGGTCCCGCTCCCGTTGAAGGTCGCCGTGAACTCGACCGTGCCGTCGTACACGACGGCGGGCACCTTCGCCTTCGCGGTCAACTGGGACGTCCGGCTGCGGCCCTCCAGCACCACGTGCTCCCGGCCCATCCGGTGGTTGCCGCCGCCGCTGAGCAGGACGGGGTCGAGCTTCGGGGCGAGGCCGCCGCCGTACTGGCCGGCGTTGCCGACGCTGTGCTGGACGCTGTCCGACTCCTGGACGAAGGAGCCGATGTTGAACTCGCTCTCCTTCGTGCTGCCGACCGCCTTCAGCCCGCCGACCTTCGCGGCGAGGTCGAACGAGACCAGCTCGGTGCCCTTGCGGTCGGTCAGCACCACCCTGACCGGCTCGCCCGCCGTCATGCTCTTCAACTCCCGCTGCAGCCGGGCGAAGTCGACCTCGGCGAGGATCTTCTCGCGCAGCGCCGGCCAGTGCGCGCCCGCCTCCGCCCGGCCCGCCGCGTCCAGCTGGTCGAGCAGCTGCTCCACCGGGGTCCGCAGGTCCGCCGTTCCCGTGCCGTCCGGCGTCAGCTCCAGCACCACCTCCTGGCCGCCGATCCGGCCTCCGTCCAGCCGCGACGGCGGTTTCAACTCCTTGCCCCCGGGCACCGGCAGGTAGGTCGGCACGGCGACGACCATCCCGACCGACACCTTCTCGACGCCCTCCAGCCGGACGTCCTCGTAGCTCAGTGCCCCGAAGTCCAGCTCCAGCTCCATCGTGGAGTCGTACACGTCCGCGTCCACCGAGCTCTTCGAGCGCGCGATCGTGCCGCCCGTCTCCAGGTGCACCTCGCCCTCGCCGTTCTCGTGGAAGTAGCCGAGCACCTCGGACAGTTCCTCGCCGCCGTTCGCGTGCTTCGCCTGGACGCCGAGGTTGAACAGCCGCCGCTTGTCGCTGCGGGTGCCGACCGTCACCGACCGGTCCGCGCCGTTCTCGAACTCGACCTTCTGCCGCTCCGCCCGGCGCACCGACCCGTCCACCCGGCCGCGCAGCACCACCTCCCCGCTCCACCCGTTGCCCTGGAACGGCGCCCGCCAGGTCTCCCCCCGGGACAGCGCGGCCAGCACCGGCCGCAGGGTGGTCGGCCCGAAGTACGCCTCCGCGAACACCCGCACCGCCGCCAGGTCGCCCTTCGCCCGGCGCCCCAGCACCTCGACGACCTTCTCGCGCAGCGCCTTCTCGCCCCCGGTCAGCCCCAGCACCAGGTCCGTCCCGGCGATCGGACGCCCCGCCGTCCCCGGCGCCTCCTCGCCGTTCCCGCCGGGACCGCCCGTGATCACCGGATCGTTGGGCTCCTGCTCGTGCTGCTGCTCCTCCTGCTGCTCCTCCTGCCGCTGCTCGTGCTGCTCGTGCTGCTCCTCCTGCCGTTGCTCCTGCTGCTCCTGCTCGTGCTGCCGCTGCTCCCGCTTGCCGATGTCCAGCGGCGTGCCGTCCTCCGGGCCGTACTCCCGGACGCTCTCGGTGCCGTCCGCGTCGTACTGGTGCAGCCGGATCCGGCGGTCGAGGGCGTGGCCGAGGAGGGTCGGGAGGAGGCCGGGTTCGGGGAGGTGGAGGGGGGCGGCCGGGTCGCTGAGGCGCCTCTTGAGTTCGAGGGGGGCGTAGATGCTCCGCAGCCCGGGGGCGACCCCCTTGGGGACGAACTGCTCGCTGACGTCCACGAGACCGGCGATCTCCGGGGGCAGCTCGTGGCCCGTGTCGCGCAGGTACCCGGCGAGCCGTTCGCGCAGGGCGGGGGTGTCGCTGCCGTGGGCGGCCGCGATCTCGTCCACGAGTTGGTGCGCGGACCAGGGTTCGCTGGCGTCGTAGTGGTTGGTGCCGTTGTAGTAGACGGTGACGGGCCGTCCGTCCTCGGGGCCGAACCGGGCGCGCAGGGTGCCGTCGTGGGTCACCACCCGCAGGTCGATGCCCAGGGCGTGGGCGAGGGCGGGGGGAAGCATCTCGCCCGCGTCGTCCCGCCACCTGGTGCGCCACTCCCGGACGGTCCTCAGCAGGGTGTCCCGCTCCCGCTCGGGCATGTAGTCGGCTTCCTCCACGACCACGGGGCGGATGTGGCTCTCCAGCTCCTCGCCGGTCAGCCCCCGGAAGTCCTCGCGGTCCTCGGGCCGGAGGTAGTCGAGCAGGGACCGGTTGTCCTCCCCGGGGCTCCAGTCGGGCAGGGAGCGGAGGGCGAACATCACCGCGCGCGGGACGTCCTCGGCGGGGATCTCCCGGTAGTGGTCCTCGATCCTGCGGCGCAGCCACTCCACCGGGTCGTCGGTGGTCGGGACCAGGTCGGGCGCGCTGCCGATGACGGCGTCGAGCAGACAGAGGCCGTTGTCCTCCACCTTGCGGCGGAGGTTGGTGAAGGGGCCGCCGTTCCCGTCGTCGCCGCCGTTCCCGTTGTCGCCGCCGTTGTCCCGGTCGGCGCGCTGGCCCCGCCGCAGCAGCGGCTCGGCCATCTCGGTGTCCTCGGGCCGGGTGGTGTCGATCCCCTCCTGGAGCTCGTCGGAGAGCCGGATCGAGTCGGGGCGGCGGCCGGTGCCGGGGGTGACGGGGGCGTCCATCGGGGCGGGGGTGGTGTCGAGGAGCTGGTACCAGGGCCCGGCGGTGAACTGGTCGCCGAGTTCGCCGAGATCGCCGAGTTCGCGCAGGTAGCCGGGGAGGTCGCCGTCGGCCTCCTCGGTGATCCGGGGCAGCAGCCGGTCGAGGCCGATCGGGTGGTCGGGGGTGAGCGGGACGCTGGAGTGGGCGGCGGCGGGGTCGTCGGTGAGTTCGAGGCGGAGCCGGACCAGGGTTTCGGTGCCGTCGGAGAGCCGGTCGAGGTGGGTGTCCAGGGCGTGTTGCAGCCGGGCGAGGTGCTCGGCGCGCTGTTCGGGGGTGGCGCCGGGGGCGTCGAAGTGGACGGGGACGGTGATCTCGACGCCGTCCTGTCCGCTCAGGAACCGGACGTGGCGGATCGCCAGCGGGTCGCCGCCGTCGGGGTCGAGCGCGGTGTGCCGGAAGTCGGTGCTGAGGGCGATGTCGTGCTCGCGCCAGTCGGTGTGCGGCTGGTGGGCGGCGGGGCGGTGGACCAGGTGGCGGCCGTCGCGGGTGAGTCCCTCGATCCGGATCGGGAGGTCCTCGTCCTCCAGGTGGGCGAGTCCGGTCCAGCGTTCGGTGCGGCCGTCCTCCAGGAGTTCGACGGTGGTGGCGTTGCGGTACGCCTCGTTGACGGCCCGCTCGACCTGCGGCGGGTCCCAGTCCTCGGAGTAGAAGGTGTGGTGGCCCTGTTCGGCGTTGCGGTGCCAGTTCGCGGCGAGTTCGGCTTCGGGGCTGTCGGGGTGGACCAGCGGGTCGAGGAACCAGACGGGGGCCCGGTAGGTCTCGTTGTCGTGCCGCAGGACGGGTTCGCCGACCAGGACGCCGCGCGCTCGGCCGGAGTCGCGGGAGGGGCGGTGGTGGACGCCGCTCATGGTGCGCCGGTCGCCGTACAGGGTGTGGTCGACGGAGCGCTGGTCGATCGGGTGGTCGGTGCGGCGGGGCGGCTGGAAGGCGGCGGGCCGCAGGCCGCGCTGGTCGTCGGCGGGGCGGAAGGAGGTGAACTCGTCGCCGCGCAGCTCGCCCTCGATCCGGACGCCGCCGTACTCGCCGGTCCAGTGGTGGCCGAGGCCCTCGGTGCGGACGGTGCCGTGGCGCAGGGCGTGCAGGTACGCCTGTTCGGCGGCGTGGAGGACCTGCTCGTGGGTCCAGTCGTCGGGGAACATCATCCGGGTGGGCCGCTGCTGCCGGGGGGTGCTGTCGTCGGCGGCGCGGCGGCGGCCGCCGTCGGGGGCGGGGGTCTCGGCGCGGTAGGTGCCGTTGGGATTGCGGGTGCCGGGGACGGGGAGGGGGCGCGGGCGGTCGGCGCCCGGGGGCGGGGCGAGGTGGCCGTTGCCGTTGCCGCCGGGGCCGTGCAGGGCGGTCTGCCGGGCGTCGTGGCGGAAGGTGGCGCGGGTGGGCAGGTCCGGGTACGGGTGGTGCTGCGGGGCGCCGGTGGGGCGGCCGTCCCGTCGGCGGGCGCGGTCGATGACGGCGGCGAGCTGGCGCAGGTTGCGGGGCTGGAGGTGGGCCCGGTCGTGCTCGACCAGGTCGTCGCCGTCCCAGTTGTGCGTCTCGGGGAGGATCCGGCCGTCCTGGTCGATCCGGTCCATGCCCATCAGGCCGCCGTCGGCGTGGACGGGGCGGCGGGCGGCCAGGTGGTTGCGGTACTCGTCGGGCAGGCCGAGGTGGTGGCCGAGTTCGTGGGCGAGGGTGGGTCCGGTGGTGTCGAGGTTCCAGTTGCGGAAGTCCTCCTCGTGGCCCTCGGGGTGGACGGCGACCACGGCGTGCGGGTCGTCGGCGGGGTCGACGAACTCGATCCGCAGGCGCAGCAGGTCGCCGTCGGGGAGCCGCTGGCCCTGGTTGTAGACCCGGTCGACGTCGGCCTGGACGCGTTGCAGGAGTTCGCCGAACCGGGTGACGGTCTCCGGGTCCCGAGCGTCCAGGCGGCTGGTGTCGAGGGCGATCCGGACGGTCAGCAGGGTCTCCCGGTCGCCGTCCTCCAGGTCGTTGCGGTGGACGTCGAAGTTCTGTCCCTCCTGGGCCGGGGTGAACCGGAACTCCCCCTCCCCGGGCGGGCGGACCCGGACGGGGACGGCCCGGTAGCCGGTGACCGTGCCGTCCTGGAGGGCGATGTCGATCAGGACGCCGGCGTGTTCGCCGCGCAGCACGGCGGGGCCGGCGGCGGGCGGGACGACGCCCTCCGCGAGGGCCTCGGCGAGGATCCGGTCGACGGCGAATCGGCCCTGTTCGGGGGTCCAACCGGGCGGCAGGTCGCGGCCGGTGGCGGTGGGTGACCAGTGCGGCCAGCGCGGGTGGCCCTGCTCGGTGCCGGCGGTCCAGTCGGTGCCGGGCGGCGGGGTGGCGGGCGGGCGGCCGGTCAGCAGGTAGCCGGAGCGGCGGGGCGGGGCGGCGGGGTCGGTGGCGGGCGGGTGCGGGGCGGGTGGCTGGTCGGGGGTGGCGCGGTGGGTCAGCAGCTGGCCGTCCCGGTCGGTGTGGCCCTCGATCCGGACGCCGCCGGCCTCGCCGACGAAGTAGCGTCGCCCGTCCGGGAGTTGCAGCTGCCGCAGCGGCTGGGCGGCGGCCTCCCGGGCCCGGGCGTGGGTGTGCGCGGGGCTCCAGGCGGTCGGGTAGTGGACGTGGCCCCGGTCGTGCGCGGGGCGCCGCCAGTTGGAGGGGAAGGCGGCGAGCGGCGAGTCGGGGTGGATGCCGGGGCGCGGCGTCCAGTCGTGGACGCGCACGGTGCCGTTGGGTTCGACGGTCGGGGCGGGGTGGCGCGGGTTGCCGCGCGGGCGGAGCAGCCCGGCGGTGCTGCCGTCGGGGTGCCGGGGGCGCTGCCAGAGGCCGTCCGGGTCCAGGTACAGCGAGGGTTCGGGCTCGGACCGGAGGTGCGGCGGGGCGGGGGCGTGCGGCGGGACGGGGGCGTGCGGCGGTTCGACGGTGGCGCCGGTGGGCGGGGTGACGCGGTACTGGTCGGGGAGGGTCTGGCCGGGGACGCCCCGGTAGTCGACGATCAGGCCGTTCTCGGCGCGGTACTCGATGGTGAGGCCGTGGTGGTCGGCGACGGTGTACCGCAGGCCGGTGTCGGGGTCGGTGCGGGTGGTGACGGGGATGGCGGTGGTGACGGCGTGCCGGACTTCCAGCGGGGTCCACTCGGGGGGCAGGTCGCGCCCCGCGCCGGGGGCGGGGACGGGGGCGAACACCTGGTCGAGCAGCGCCTGTTCGCCGCTCGTCAGGCGGCTGGTGGCGGGCGGGCGCGGGCCGGTGCCGGGAGTGCCGGGTTCGTGCAGCGGGGCGCTGGACGGCCGGTGGTCGGTGGCGGGGATGACGGGGGTGGGCGGCTGGTCGTCGGTGGGGCGGTGCACCAGGTGGCGGCCGTCGCGGGTGATCCCCTCGATCCGGACGCCGCGGGCCTCGCCGACCCAGTGCTCGGCGCCGGGGCCGGGGGGCCGGGGGTCGCGCCGGTTGCGGTACGCCTCCTCGACGGCGGCGTGCACCTCGGCGAGCGTCCAGTGCGCCGGGTACATGGTGTGCGGGGGTTCGCCCGCGGGGCGGTGCCAGCGGGTGTCGAGGTGGGAGAGCGGGGCGCCGGGGGCGACCTTCGGGTCGAGGTACCAGACGTCCGCCCGGTAGGTGCCGTTCTCGTGCGGGGGCTGCCCGGTGGGTTCGACCCTGATGCCGTGCGCGGCCGCGGCGACGGCCGTCGGGGCGTGGTGGACGCCGGTCATGGTGTGCCGGTCGCCGTACTGGAGCAGGTCGTCGCCGCGCAGGTCGAAGGGGTGCCCGAGCGGGTGCGGGGGCAGGTGGGCGGGGGTCTCCAGGTCGTCCTGCCGGTCGGCGGGCCGGAAGGAGGTGAACTCGCCGGCCCGGACCTCGCCCTCGATCCGGACACCGTCGTACTCGCCGACCCAGTGGTGCGCGTACGGGCCGGTCTCGGTGATCCGGCCGGTGCGCAGCGCCTGCTGGTAGGCCCGTTCGGCGGCGTAGACGGCGTCGTCGGCGGTCCAGTGCTCGGGGAAGACGGTGCGGTGGCGGGCTCCGGCCAGGTCCCCGGCCGGGTCGTTCGGGCGGGGGCGGAACTGGTCGGCGGGGCCGCCGACCACCCGGAAGGTGCCGTTGCGGTGGGTGCCGCCGGGGACGGGGGCGGGCCGGTCGCGGCCGGATCCGGCGGGGGCGTACAGGTGGCCGCCGCCGGCCGGGCCGCCGTACAGGGCCCGGCGCCGGGTGTCCTCGTCGAAGCGGGCGCGGGCCGGCAGGTCGGGGTGCGGGGACGGGGCGGGGCCGAACGCGGCGTCGATCGTGGCGCCCAGCTGGCGCAGGTTGCGGGCCTTCAGGGCGGGGCGCGGGGCCCGGTCGCCGGGGGCGAGGCCGGTCCGGTCGGCGTCGAGCAGCGGGTTGCCGTGTTCGTCGCGGTGCCAGGTGCCCATCAGTCCGGCGTCGGGGTAGACCGGCCGGGGGCCGCCGCCGGCCTCGCGGTACTCGTCGGCCAGGCCCAGGGCGTGGCCGAGTTCGTGGGCGAGGGTGGTGGCGTCGCTGTGCAGGCTCCAGTTGCGCAGGTCCTCGCGGCGCTGCTCGGGGTGGACGGTCGCGGTGTGGTGGGCGTCCGCCGGGTCGTCGACGAACTCGACCTCGACCCGCAGCCGGTCGCCGTTCGGGAGCCGCTGGCCGAGGTCGTAGGCGTCCGCGACGCCCTCCCGGGCGCGCTGCCTGAGCGCTTCGAGGGCCTGCGCGGTGTCCGGGGCGGCGGGGTCGAGGTGCCGGGTGTCGAGGTGCACCCGCAGGGTCAGCAGCGTCTCGGTGTCGCCGTCGGGCAGCTCCAGCCTGGTCGCCCGGAAGGACTCGAAGGCGCGCGCGGCCTGGTGGCGGGCGAACTCGTCGGCGGGCGGGCGGATCTCCCGGGTGCCGAGCACGTTCGGCGCCTCGCTCGCGGGGGTGTGGTGCTGGACGGCCTGCTGCTCCTGCTGCTCGACGTGCGGTTGCTGGACGGCCTGCTGCTCGACGTGCGGTTCCAGGACGGGCTGGCGGCTCTCGGTGGGCGTCTTCGGCGGGACGGGCGGGGCGGGGGTCTCCGGGAGCGGCTGCTCGCCGCCGACGGTGGGCGGCTTCCGGGCCGTCTCCTTCGCCTGCTCCGCCAGGTGTTCCGGGGTCGGCGCGGCGGGCTGCTCCTCGGCCAGGAAGTCGGCGTAGGTGAGCATCGACTGCATCCACTCGGCGACCTCGGCGTCGGCCTCCGGGGTGCTGACCTGCTTGCCCGAGGCGTGGCCGATCGCTTCGGCGTAGTCCTCCAGGGTGCCGCCGTGCAGTTTGGAGACCTGGTAGGCGCCGGGGTGGCCCATCCGGGGCACCGGGAACGGGACGACCTTGCCGGAGGCGAGGCTGGCGAGGGCGGCGAAGCTGATCGGGTGGTGCAGCGGGAAGTACTCGGAGGCGCCGTCCTGGACGGCCGCGTGCTGGGTCTCGTGCACCCAGGTCTGGTAGCGGTGCATCAGGGGCGAGGCGCCGACGTGCAGGACGTGGCCCATCATGCCGGTGAGCACGCCGCCGAGGAAGCTGCCCGCGGAGACGGTGAACTCGTGGTTCTCGCCGAAGATCAGGTTGTAGAAGCCCTCGGTGAGGACGTTCTGCACGCCGCTCTGCAGGTAGCCGCCGAGGACGGTGCCGAGGTGGTAGGCCCGGTTGCCGCCGGTGATCCCCTCGGCCAGTTCGGGCAGGTGGGTGCCGAGCATCTCGACGTGCCGGGCGGAGAGGCCGGCCGCCTTGAGTTCGGCGGCCCTGAGTTCGGCGCCGGTGAGGACGGTGCCGAGCGCGTCCTTGACGCCGGTGCCGGCGGCGTCCTTGAGGGCGGCCCGTTCGGCGGTGCCCGACCAGTTCCGGGTGAAGGCTTCGCCGAACTCGCGGCCGATCAGCCCGGCGGCCTCCCGGCCGCCCAGCGAGCTGCCCAGGTGGTCGGCGAAGACCCTGCCCATGTCGTGGACGAAGATCTCCGCGAGGGTGCCGCGGCCGGTGGGTCCGAAGCCGTGCTGGAGCTGTTCGGCGGCGGCGTCCAGCAGGTTGCCGAGGTCGCGGGCGAGCGCCCTGGCCTCCTTCTTGGTGAAGGGCAGTGCGGCGAGCTCCTTCTCGGAGGCGGCGAGCACCTTCTTGCCCAGCGCCCCGAGCGGGCCCTTCGCGCCCTCCTTCTCCGCGGCCGCGGCGGCGGTCTTCAGCAGCCCCTTGAGGCCCTGGAGGTCGCCGTGCACCAGGTAGTCGCTGAGCCGGTCGGCGAGCAGCCGTCCGCCGCTCTTGCCGATCAGGCGGCCGAGCAGCTTGCCGAGGCCGAGGCCGAGCAGGTCCAGCGGGCCGCTGAGCACGCCGCCGATCAGGCCGAACAGGGCGGCCTGCTTGGTGTACTCCTTGTCGACCTCCTTGCGGTTGCCCTGGCCGATCTGGACGCCCTGGATGATGCCGTCCATCACCAGGCCGCCGACCAGGCCGGAGAAGGTGTGCATCAGGATCGTCTTGATCAGGTACTTCATCAGCGCCTGCAGGGCGACCTTGGTGAGCAGCTTGCGCAGCACCAGGCCGGAGAGGCTGGCGCCGAAGGTGAACGGCGCCCAGAAGACCGCCAGCGCGATCTCGACCATCAGCTGGACGAGTTGGGCGATGGCCATCCACTTGGTGTACTCGACGGCGTTGGCGACGTCGCCCGCGCAGTCGGCGAGCTTCTTCGCGGTGCTCCCGGCGGCGGTGACGTAGTCGTCGCCGCCGGTGCCGCCGATGAAGGACTTCAGCTGCTCGGCGAAGGTCTCCATGGCCGCGCCCTCGCCGCGGTTCAGGCAGGCCGCGGCCACCTTGGCGATCTGCTCGCGCAGTTCGGGCATCTCGGCGGCGAAGTGCTCGTAGGCGTCCCGGACGTCGCGCAGCTCCCCCTCGCGGATCTTCGGCCAGGGCATGCCGGTGATCGCGCTGAAGAAGGCCGCCGTGGAGGCGTTGACCTCGATGGAGGAGTGGGACACGGGACCGGCCTCGCCTCGGTGGTGGTCAGAGCTTGCTGTTCATCAGGTGGGCGCCGTCGTCGTCGGCCCGGTCGAGCGTGTCGGCGAAGGCCGTGCCGCCCTCGTAGTACTGGCCCATGGTGGTCCGGATCCTGGTGATCAGTTCGGTGAGGATCCGGGTGCCCTCGTCGACCTGCTGGTGGTACTGCTTGCCGATCTCGTCGTCGCCGCCGACGTGCAGGTTCAGCGTGTTGATCAGGGTGAGGTCGTCGTTGACCCCCGTCACGATGTCCTTGAGGACGTCGAACTCGGCGAAGGCCGCCTTGAGGGTCGAGGTCTTGCCGGTGCTGGTCGGGTCAGCCACGGAACTCCTCCTGCCGGTCGGCCCGGCGCGGCCGGGCGGCGGCCGGTTCGGCGCCGGGGCGCATCGCGTACAGCGGGGCCAGCACGTCGTCCAGTTCGGTGCCGCCGGTCATCGACAGCCGGAGCGTCTCACCGAGGCCGTCGAAGCCGCCGAGCCGGGCGGCGACCTGTTCGCCGACGGCGGCCCGGGCCTCGTTGAGGACGTCGGTGAGGGCCTTGCCGAGTTCGGCGGGCGCCATCGAGCGGTAGGCGTCGGTGTGGAAGGTCAGCGAGACCACCTGGCCCTGCGAGCCGACCTTGGCGGTGACCGTCCGGTCCTTGCTGGTGGCGGAGGCGGTGAGGCCGTCGAGTTCCTGCTGGACGGCCTCGGCCCGGGCCAGTTCGGCCTGCACCTCCGCCATGGCGAGGGCGATCTGTTCGGCGAACGGGTTGCTCATCTCGGTCCTTCCCCTGCTGGGCTCGGTTCCTGGCGGACGGTCAGCGTCCGATGACGCCGTGGACGGCTCCGGTCTCGGTGCCCCAGACCTTCTCGTCCTCGGCCAGCCAGGTGGTGCGCCGGCGGTCCTTCTCGCCCGGGGCGCCCGCCGCGCCGCCGCCGGGGGGCATCATCGGCGGCGTGCCGGAGGAGCTGGTGGCGGTCTGCCGTCCGGTCAGCAGGGCCTGTTCCTCGGCGGCGGCCGCGGCGGCCTTCTGGGCGGCCAGCCGTTCGGCGTTGGCCTGTTCGGCGGCGGCCTTGACGGCGACCGGGTCGCCGCCGTTGGCCAGGCCGCGGCTGCTGAGGCCGCCGCCGGTGCCGGTGAGGCCGGGCAGGCCGCCGAGCAGGCCGCCACCGCCGGTGCCGGTGCCGCCGCCGGTGCCGAGGGTGCCGGTGCTGTACGCGTAGCCGCCGGTGCCGAAGCGGTTGGGGGCGAGCAGGTCGTCGCCGGAGTCGGTGGCGTAGCTGTCGGTGAGCAGCTGCCGGTACTGCGGGACGGGGGTGCCGCTCGCGTCGCGCAGGGTGCCGTCGGGGCCGATGGTGTAGTCCTTGCCGGCCAGCATCGGGTTGCCGTTGGCGTCCAGGACGGGGTTCCCGTTGGCGTCGACGATCCGCCCGTCGTCGGTGATCCGGGAGCCGGCCGGGAGGGTGACCGGTTTGGTGGAGGTGCCGCCGGTGCCGAGGTCGAGGCCACCGGTGCCGGTGCCGCCGCCGATCAGGCCGAGGCCGCCGTCCCCGGTGCCGGTCCCGTCGATCCCGCCGGTGCTTTCGGTGCTTCCGGTCCCGAGGTCGAGGCCGCCGTCCCCGGTCCCGCCGGTGCCGCCGCCGAGGTCCTTGAGGTCGGGGCCGCCGCCGAGGTCGGTGCCGGAGCCGTCGTCGCCGCTGCCGTCGGGGCCGCCGGTGAGGTCCTTGGTCGGGTCCTGGGTGGGGCCGTCGGTGCCGGGGTCGGTGGCCGGCGGGTCGCTGATCGGCATCCGCAGTTCGGGGCTGCCGATCGGGTGGTTCTCCATCAGGGTGCGGGTGTGGTTGTAGCTGGTCTCGATGGCGCGCAGGGCGGTCCTGGCCGCGTCGTCGAGCGGCTTGAGGTCGGCTTCCCAGAGGGCCTTGGCGCGTTCCCCGACGGCGACCCAGAAGTCGTCCTGCCGGGGGTCGCCGAACTTCGCGCCGGAGAAGGTGACGGTGAAGTCGGAGGCGTGCTCCGGGGAGCCGTCGACCTGGGTGGCCGGCTTGCCGCCCTGGTTGCCCCAGAAGTCGCCGCCGCCGCCCTGCGAGTCGGCCTCCAGGTGCACCACGGCGCCGGACAGGCCCTCGGCGAGGGCCTTGGCGAGCGAGGTGACCGGGCTGGCCTCCTTGCTGTTGCGCCAGTGCTCCCAGGCGTCGACCAGCGGTGGCAGGGCGGCTTTGACGGCCGCCCCGGCGGTGCGCAGCGATCCGGCCACGTCGGCGTCGGCGAGGCGGTCGCGCAGGGTCTGCAGCTCCCGGCCGTAGGCGGTCAGTACGGCGGCGAAGGAGCCGGCCGCGCTGCCCTGCCAGTCGCTGCCGGGGGTGCCGACGTCGGCGGCCCACTGGCGGGTGACCGGGATCCAGCCGTCCAGGAACCAGGTGGCCTTCTCCAGCATCACCGCCGCGTCCTCGAAGCTGGCGACGCTGATCCGGTCGTTGGCGCCGGTGCCCCACAGCGGGTGGAGCACCCGGGGCCCGTCGCGGAGGAACTTGCCGAACGGCGTGGTCGCGGCCAGGAACTCGTCCCACTTGAGGGTCAGGCCGACGGCGACGCTGCCGTACGAGGTGGAGCCGCCGTGGGTGTAGGAGAAGTTCCAGGAGTACCAGGTGTCGAAGGCCCGGCCGCCGAGGTCGGCGCCCTTGATGCCGTTGGTGACCTCGACGCCGTGGCCGCCGATCCACTCGACCTTCGGGTCGGTGACGGCCGTCCGGCCGTCCCGGGTGGCGTACTGCGACGGCGCGAGCAGGCTCAGCACGTCTTCCCACTGGTCCACGGCGGTTCCCTCCCTGGTGCGGTGCTGGTGGTACTGGCGGTGCCGGGGCCGCCCCCGGTGGCGGGCCGGGCGGCGGCCCCGGGCGGCGGGTCAGGGGGCGGTGGTGCTGCCGCCCGGGTTGCCGCCCTTGAGGACGTCGTCGATCAGCCACATCAACTGGGCGGCGGTGAGCGCCTCCTCGTGGCCGTCGTTCAGCGCCCAGGAGGCGTGCTTGAGGTCCTCGCGGAGCCGGACGGCCTGGAGCGAGAGCGCGCCGAAGTAGGTGTCGAGCGCGCCCGCGTAGGTGCCCAGGGCCGTCACCAGGCTGCCGGGGGCCGGGTTGCCGTCCACCGAGGTGCCGGCCAGCAGGTGGTTGGTGCCGCTCTTGCCGTCCCCGCCGCCGCCCGCGTAGAGCTTGACGGTGGCGCGCGGCTCGGAGGCGTCGAAGTCGTCGATCAGCCACTTGAGCTTCTGGTCGGCGAACTCGCCCAGGTAGCTCTCGGTGATCTTGACCTCGTCGCCGCCGCCCTTGCCCCCGGGGTCGTCCTCGCTGCCCACCGGGCTCACCGGGTGTGGTCGAAGTGGGTGCTGGCCTGCATGTCCGCGTCGCGGATGGTGTCGCGCATCTCGCCGAGGACCACCTTGGCCTCGTCGATCTTCGTCGACATCCGGGAGTCGGCGGTGCTCAGCTGGGCCGAGAACGCGTCGGCCGCGCCGGAGAACTGGCCGATCAGCTCGGTGCCGAGGACCTGCTTGAGGCGGTTCATGGTCTCCTCGTTCTGGTCGACCATCTGCCGGAAGCTGGCCGCCAGGTCGTCGATCGCCGCGTCGAGGTTGGCGTAGTGGAGTTCGAGGTCGCCGCTCATGGTTCGACCCTTTCGGTGGAGGTTGCGCGGAGGGGGCTGCTGCGGTGGGGGCGGGGCGGGCTACCGCGGGTTGAGCGCGCCCTCGATGTAGCCGGACAGCCCGCCGCCGCCCATGCCGGTGGCGAGCTTCACGGTGTGGTCGCCCGCGTTGCCCAGCTGGCCCTTGCCCGCGGCGAGCTTCTCCTCGAAGTCCTGGTAGGCCCGGGTGACGTTGGCGTACTCGGCGGCCCACTCGGCCATCTTGCTCTGGTAGACGCTGCTGGCCGCGCCCTTGAAGCTGTCCCGGACGGCGTCGGTGATGCCGTCGATGTGCTGCCGGATCTGCTCCATCGCCTGGTACTGGCCCTGCACCCAGGCGATCACCTGGCTGATGGCCGCGTCGGTGTTCTTGAACGTGGGCGTGCTCACGTGCGGAGTCCCTCCTCGCGTGGTGCCGGCCGGGAACGGACGGCGAGGCGTGTCGCGGGGCCGCGCTCGGACGCGGCCCGCCAGGGTGAACGGGGGCGCCCCGCCCGGCGGTTCACCGCGTGCCGGCGGTGGCCGCTCACCGCGTGCGGTGCCCTTCCGCGGTGGCCGCTCACCGCGTGCAGTGCCCTTCCGCGGTGGCGGCGGGCGGGACGACGCCGGACGCGGCCAGGGCGGCCGGGTCCAGGCTGGGGCCGGTCGGCAGCAGCGAGAGCAGCCGGGACGGGACGGCGGCGGGCGCCGTCCCGGCGTAGCCGAGGCGTTCGGCGGCGGCGGCCGAGGCCAGCGGGTACTTCACCCCGCCGTCGGTGACCAGGTAGAGCGTCGAGCCGTAGCCGCCCCCGGCCAGGGCCCGCACCAGCGCCCCCGCGCCGGGCCGCACCGCGATCCGGTCCGCGGGGGTGCAGGACGGGAGCACGCCGGGTTGCAGCGCGGGCGGCAGGCCCAGCACGGCGGTGGCGTCCGGGACGGTCAGCGCCAACTCGCCCTCGCCGTCGGCCGCCGGGTGCAGCGCCGCGCACAGCGCCCGGTCGGCGGCGGGCCGCAGCAGTTCCGGCGGGCGCTCGGGCAGGCCGGCCGGGTCGGGGGCGCCGGCGGCGGGCGCGGAGGGCGCGGCGAGGTCGGCCGCGCCGACCGGGGCGAGCACCACCCGGCCGCCGCCGTACGCGTCCCGCTGGGTGCGCGGATCGCCCTGCAGCAGGGCGAGTTGGGTCTCGGTGAGCGGGACGAGTCCGCCCTGGGTCAGCAGGTAGCGTTCCGCGCCGGTGCCGCCGAACAGCTGCCCGATCCTGGTCGGCTGCCCGGCCAGCACCGGTCCGGCCCCGCCCCGGCCGGGCACCTCGGGGGCCCGCAGCTCGGGCCCGGCCGGGAAGGCGCTCAGGAAGGCGGCGGTGACCGGGACGGGCTCCGCGCCCGGGTAGCCGAGCGCGCGGGCCTCGACGGCCAGCGCGTACCGGTGGCCGTGCCACAGCAGGTGCTGCGCGCCGTCGGGCGCGGCGACCAGCACCGCCCGGTCGCCGGCGTCCCGTCCGGGCTGCCGGGGCCCGATGCTCACCGAGGACCGCGGCGCCGCCTGCGCCGCGCCCGCGTCCGCCGTGCGCACGCTGCACACCAGCCAGTCGGCGGCCCCGACGGCGGCCGGGGCGGGCAGGCCGTCGGGGGCGCCGACGATGCCGACCGGGGTGCCCCGGCCGGTGCCCTCCAGCGAGCGGGCGGAGACCTGGGCGACCGTCAGCCGGTCCCCGGCCAGCAGCCGGGCGCTGGCCTCGTTCAGCACCGGGTGCAGCAGGTCGCCGGTGTAGAGGTAGCGGGCGCCGCTCTCCTTCACCACCACCAGCGTCCCGGGCTTCTTCCACCCGCTCGCCCCGCCGGGCTTCACCAGCCCGTACACCCCGGCCCCCGCCCCGATCAGCACCGCGACGGCCAGCCCCAGCGCCGCCCCCCGGTTGGTCCGCCCCACCGGCGTGTCCGGCGCGTCCGGCTCGGCCCGCAGCACGCCGGCGGCGACCCGGCCCATCACGAACAGGTGGGCCTGCACCTGGTCGCGTCGGGATTGCATCGGGGTTCCTCCAGGGGTAGTGCTGACGCTCCGTCAATTTCCTTGCTCTGCGAGCCGCTTGCTCGACCTATCCGGCCAGTCCGCGCATCGCGCCGTAGAAGCCGAGCACCTGGAGGGCGAGCGGGAGCAGGGCCAGGGCGGTGAGGGAGTGCAGCAGGTCGCCGGCCCGGCCCCAGTAGGGCAGGAGCCGGCGGCCGGGGACGGCGCGGGCGGCGACCAGCAGGGCGGTGGCGGCGCAGGCCAGCAGGGCGAACAGCAGCAGGCGTCCGGCGGGGCCGGCGTCCTGGCCGGTGCGCAGGGCGAGCAGGGCGAGGCCGAGGGCGCCGGGCAGCAGCAGGGCCAGGCGGTGGCGGCGGCCGCCGATCTCGCGGGCGTGCAGCAGGAGCAGCAGCGAGAGGTCGGCGACGGTGGCGGGGACGGCCCAGCCGCCGTCGCGGGCGGTGGCGAGCAGGGCGAGGGCGGCGGCGCAGACGGTGCCGACGGCGAGCAGGAGGGCGGCGAGGTAGCTGTCGGCGACCAGGCTGCGGGCGAGGACGTCCTCGGCGGGGAAGGGGTCGATCTCCTGCTGGAGTTCGTCGGCGTTGCGGGGCAGCGCGGGCAGCCGGAGCCCGGAGAGCCGGAAGGCGAGCGCGGGCACGAACGCGCCGAACAGGACGGCGAGCGCGGCGGTGACGGCGGCGGCGTGCGTGGTGGGCACGCCGTACGCGGCGAGCCCGCCCGCGCCGCAGGCGAGGACGGCGGTGGTGAGCAGGCCGGTGAACAGCGGCCCGGCGCCGGTGAGGGCGAGCGCGAGGACGGTCGCCCCGGCGGCGGCCGAGCCGCCGGCCAGCAGCCGGGCGGGGCCGGTGACGCCGGGCAGCAGGGCGGCGGCCGCGGCGGCGTGGGCGACTCCGGCGACGGCGAGCGCGGTGCCGATCGCGGGGTCGCCGACCTGCCGGGTGACGGCCCGACTGCCGGACAGCAGCAGCAGGGCGGCCAGCGCGGCGGCGGCGCAGCGCGGGGCGGCGGGGCCGGGGAGGGCGAGCAGCAGCAGTCCGCAGCCGAGGGCGGCGAGGGCGAGCGCGAGGGCGAGGTGGTGGGTGGCGGCGGGCCGCCAGGAGTCGCCGCGGGCGAGGGTGCCGGTGCGGACGCCGTCGACCAGGTCGTCGAAGTGCACTTCGGGCAGCGGGGCGAGGCCGGGTCGCAGGTGGAGTTCCTCGCCGTCGCGCAGGCCGAGGCCGTCGAGGGTGCGCTCCTCGTCGAGCGGTGGCCCGCCGGCGCGTTGCAGCACCCAGCCGGAGTGGTCGCCGCCGGCCTCCTCGACGCCGGGCCCGGCCCAGCCGAGGACGGCGGGCAGCAGGTCGGCGAGGACCACGTCCCCGGGGAGGGCGAGTTCGAACGCGGCCTCGGGTGCCCGGAACCTCAGCCGGACCAGTCCGGTCGCCGCCGTGCCACCGCTCATCGCTGTCCGCTTCCCTCTCGCCGGGTCCGTCCTCCCGTCGGACTAGTACGGACGGCACCGGGCGGACGGTTCACCGGCCGCGGGCGCGGCGGGCCGAGCGGGCGCGGCGGGCGGAGTGGGCACGGCGGGCGGAGCGGGGGTGTCAGCGGGGGCGTCAGCGGGTGAAGGTGAGGCCGAGCTGGGTGGCGAGGCCGAAGTAGTCCTCCAGGTGCCAGGTGGTGACGATCCGGCCGTCCACCAGCCGGTGGACGTCCGAGGCGCGGAACTCGACCGTGCGGCCGGTGCCGGGGACGCCCAGCAGTTCGCCGGTGTGGACGGCGCGGGCGAGCGAGCGGACGGCGACCAGTTCGCCGTCGCCGGAGACCACGACGCCCTCGATCGTGACGGCCAGGTCGGTGAAGACGCCGCGCAGGTGGGCGATGCCCGCCTTCCAGCCGTCGGGGCCGCCGCCGGTCCGCATGGCCGGGACGGCCTCCCAGTCGGGGGCCAGGGCCTCGTCCACCAGGTCGGTCTCCCCGGTGGCGAGCGCCTGGTAGAAGCGGCGGACGACGGTCTCGGACTCGGCGGCGCGGTGTGCGGTCATGGGTGGTGCTCCTCGTTCGGCTGGTCCGGCCCGTGCTCCGATGGCGGCGGGCCGGTGCCCTCACGCTAGGAGCGGGCGCCGGCCGCCGTCCAAGACCCGTTCCGCAGCACGTGATGCACGACGGGCATCACGGCGCCCGGGGGCGGGGCCCGCGCGGAGGGACGCCCGGGGCCGCCCCGGGCCGGGCCGGGCGCGGCCTAGCATGGGGGGCGTGTCCGAACTCGCGTCTCCCGGTCAGGACCTCGACCTGCGGCTGGTCCGGTACTTCACCGTCGTGGCCGCGCACCTGCACTACGGGCGCGCCGCCGCCGAACTGCACGTCGCCCAGCCGTCGTTGACCCGCCAGGTGCGCCGGCTGGAGGCCCAGGTCGGGGCCCGGCTGCTGGACCGCGACCGGCAGGGCACCCGGCTCACCGAGGCCGGGGCCGCCTTCCTGCCCCGGGCCAGGGCGCTGCTGCGCGCGGCGTCCCGGGCCAGCGGGGCGGCGCTGGCCGCCGCCCGGCCCGGCCGGATCGTGGTCGGCTACACCGCCGGGCTGATCGTCACCCCGGCCCTGCGCGAGCTGCGCCGCCGCCACCCGGAGGCCGAGGCGCGGGCCCTGTTCCTGGAGTGGGACGAGCCGCGCGGGGCCCTGCTCGACCACCGGGTCGACGCGGTGGTGACCCGGCTGCCGCTGCGCGCGGACGGCCTGCGGGTGGCCGTCCTGCACGAGGAGCCCCGGGTGCTCCTGGTGTCGGTGGACCACCGGTTGGCGGGCCGGGCGGCGGTGACGCTCGACGACATCGCCGACGAGCCCGTTCCGCGTTTCGCCGACGCCGAGTGGAGCGCCTACTGGCGGCTCGATCCGCGTCCCGGCGGCGTTCCCGCGCCCGACGGCCCGCTGGTCGACAGCATCGAGGACAAGGTGGAGTGCGTCGCGGCCGGGCAGGCCGTCGCCATCGTCCCGGCCGCGCTGCACGCCGGGGGCCTGCGCTCCGACCTGACCGTCGTCCCGCTGCTGGGCGTCGAGCCGGGCCGGGTCGTGCTGGCCACCCGGGTCGGGGACCGCGGCCCCCTGGTCACCGCCTTCCGGGCGGCGGCGCGGGGCTGCCTGCGCCCCGGGGGCTGACGGGCGGCGCCCCGCGCGGAGGGCCCGGCTGAACCACCGGCCGTCCGCCGCCCGTACGCCTGGGTGGGCGGGGCCGGTTCCGTCCCCTGCTGGAGGAGGTTCCCGTTGAGCGTGGTGCTGGTCGACCGTCCGCCCCGGCGTCCCGGGCCCGCGATGCCGGACGGCGAGCTGCAGTTGCAGGAGCCGCCGGTGCTGCCGGAGCAGCAGAGCGGCATGGGCAACGTGGTGGCGATGGCGCCGATGGCGCTCAGCTCGCTCTCGATGGTGATGATCTTCCTGAACCCGCAGTCCGCGAACGGGCCGCTGACGTACGTGGCGATGGGCATGATGGGGCTGTCGGCGGTCGGCATGCTGGTCACCCAGCTGGTCCGGGGGGCGGGCGACCGCAAGCGGCAGTTGCGGGCGGAGCGCCGGGACTACCTGCGGTACCTGGCCCAGATGCGCCGTCAGGTCCGGCGGCACGTGGTGCGGCAGCGGGAGGCGCTGGCCTGGCGGCACCCGGCGCCGGGGGCGCTGGGTTCGATGGTGCGCTCCTCGCGGCTGTGGGAGCGGCGGGCGGCCCACCCGGACTTCGGGGACGTGCGGATCGCGGTCGGCGCGCAGCGCCTCGCGGTGCGGCTGGCCCCGCTGTCCACCCAGCCGGTGGAGGACCTGGAGCCGCTGTGCGCGCACGCGCTGCGCCGGTTCATCCACGCGTACGGGTCGATCGCCGACCAGCCGATCGCGGTGCACGTGCGGGGCTACGCGCAGGTGCTGGTCCGTTCCGCGCCGGACGGTGAACAGGGCTCCGCACCACGGGAGTTGGTGCGGGCGATGCTGGCGCAGCTGGCGTTCTTCCACGCCCCGGACGAGTTGCGGATCGCCGCCGCGGTGGCGCCCGGCCTGCGCACCGAGTGGTCGTGGCTGAAGTGGCTGCCGCACGCCCTGCACCCGGTGGACACCGACGGGGCGGGCCCGGTGCGGCTGGTCGCGGACTCGCTGCTGGAGCTGGAGCAACTGCTCGGCCCGGAGTTCACCGACCGTCCGCCGTACGAGCCGGACACCCAGCCGGGCCGCGACGAGCCGTTCACGGTGATCGTGCTGGACGGCGTGGCACTGCCCGCGGGCAGCCGGGCCGCGCTGACCGGGTACCGCAACGCGGTGCTGGTCGACCTGGCGGGGGCGCTGGAGTGGCAGCACGTCCCGCACCGGCTGCGGCTGCAACTGGCCGACGGGCGCATCGAGTTGGTGACCGCCGACCGCAACCGGCAGGACGAGCGCACCCCGCTGGGCCGCCCCGACGCGCTGTCCGGCCCGGCCGCCGTCCGGTTCGCCACCGCACTGGCCCCGCACCGGCTGGGCGACTCGCTGGACGCCGCCGAGCCGCTCAGCACCGACTTCGACCTGACCGCGCTGCTGAACGTCAACGACCTGTACCGGCACGACGTGGCGGCCCGCTGGGCGGCCCGGCCGCCGGGCGGGCGGCTGCGGGTGCCGATCGGCGTCGGCGCCGACGGCACCCCGGTGGAGCTGGACCTGAAGGAGTCCGCGCAGGGCGGCATGGGCCCGCACGGCATGCTGATCGGCGCGACCGGCTCCGGCAAGTCCGAGCTGCTGCGGACCCTGGTGCTGGCGCTGGCCCTGACCCACTCGTCCGAGACGCTGAACTTCGTGCTGGTCGACTTCAAGGGCGGCGCGACCTTCCTCGGCCTGGACGACCTGCCGCACACTTCCGCGGTGATCACCAACCTGGCGGACGAGGCCGCCCTGGTGGACCGGATGCGCGACGCCCTGCACGGCGAGCTGAACCGCCGCCAGGAACTGCTGCGGGCGGCGGGCAACTACAGCTCGCTGCTGGACTACGAGGACGCCCGGGCCGCCGGCACCCCGCTGGACCCGCTGCCCACGCTGTTCGTGGTGGTCGACGAGTTCAGCGAACTGCTGTCCGCGCACCGGGACTTCATGGACCTGTTCATCATGATCGGCCGCCTCGGCCGCTCGCTGGGCGTGCACCTGCTGCTCGCCTCGCAGCGCCTGGACGAGGGCCGGATGCACGCCCTGGAGTCCCACCTGTCGTACCGGATCGGGCTACGCACCTTCTCCGCGATGGAGAGCCGGGGCGTGCTCGGCGTCCCGGACGCCTACCAGCTGCCCTCGCAGCCCGGCAACGGCATCCTGCGCAGCGACACCACCACCCTGACCAGGTTCAAGGCCGCCTACGTCTCCGGCCCCTACCGCCGCCGGCGCGGCGCCGCCCGGCAGGCCGCGGCGGCCGGGCAGATCGTCCCGTACGGCACCGACCACGTCGCCCCGCGCCGGCCCGCCCCCGAGGCCGAACCGGCCGCCCCCGAGGCGTCCGACGAGCCGTCGACCACCCTGCTGGAGCTCGCCGCCGACCGGCTCCGGGACGCCGGGCCGCCCGCCCACCGGGTCTGGCTGCCCCCGCTGGAGACCCCGCCCACCCTGGACGAGCTGCTGCCGCCGCTGGCCCCGACCCCCGCGCACGGCCTGGCCCCCGACGGGCGCCCGGCCACCGGCACCCTCACCGTCCCGGTCGGCGTGGTGGACCGCCCCTTCCAGCAGCAGCGCGAACTGCTCACCGCCGACCTCGCCGCGGCGGGCGGCCACGTCGGCGTCGCGGGCGGCCCGCAGAGCGGCAAGAGCACCCTGCTGCGCACCCTGGTGGCCGGCCTGGCGCTCACCCACAGCCCGCGCGAGGTCCAGTTCTACTGCCTGGACTTCGGCGGCGGCACGCTCACCGGCCTGCGCGGCCTCCCGCACGTCGGCGGCGTCGCCGGACGCCACGAACCCGAACGCGTCCAGCGCACCGTCGCCGAGGTCACCGCCGTCATCGCCCACCGCGAACTGCTCTTCGCCCAGCGGGACCTCGACTCCGCCGCCGCCTTCCGGCGCCGCCGCGCCGCCGGGGACCCCGCGCTGGCCGAGGAGCGCCACGGCGACGTCTTCCTGGTCATCGACGGCTGGAACACCGTCCGCGAGGAGTTCACCGACCTGCTGCCCGCGCTCGCCCTGATCGCCGGCCGCGGCCTCAACTACGGCGTCCACCTGGTGATCGCGGCCGCCCGCTGGAACGACGTCCCCAGCGGCCTGCGCGACCAGCTCGGCACCCGCTTCGAGCTGCGCCTCGGCGACCCGATCGACTCCGCCGTCAACATGCGCGCCGCGCAGACCGTCCCGCGCGTCCCCGGCCGCGGCCTCACCGCCGACCGCCTGCACTTCCTCACCGCCCTCCCCCGGATCGACGGCCTCGGCGACGGCGACACCCTCACCGAGGGCGTCGCCGACCTGATCGACGCCGTCGACGAGCACTGGACCGGCCCCCGCGCCCCGCAGGTCCGGATGCTCCCGGCCCTCCTCGACGCCGCCGACCTCCCCGCCCCCGAGGGCCGGCTGCGCGTCCCGCTCGGCCTGGAGGGCAGCGCCATCGCCCCGCTCTGGCACGACTTCGAGGAGTCCCCGCACCTGCTCGTGGTCGGCGACAGCGAGAGCGGCAAGACCAACCTGCTGCGCCACCTGGTCACCGCGGTCACCACCGCCTACACCCCCGCCGAAGCCCGGATCATGCTCGTCGACTTCCGCCGCGGCCTCTACGAGAGCGTCCCCGAGCCCTACCGCCTCGGCTACGCCGTCGCCCTCGACGTCCTCAAGCAGGTCGTCACCGGCGCCTCCCGCGCGATGACCGCCCGCCTCCCCGGCGAGGAGATCACCCCCGCCCGGCTGCGCCTGCGCGACTGGTGGACCGGGCCCGAACTCTTCGTCCTGGTCGACGACTACGACCTCGTCCCGACCCAGCCCGGCGCCCAGCACCCCTTCGCGCCGCTCCTCGACCACCTCGCCCAGGGCGCCGAACTCGGCCTGCACCTGATCGTCGCCCGCTCCGCCAACGGCATCGGCCGCGCCTACAACGACCCCCTGCTGCGCCGCCTCCAGGACGTCAACACCCCCGTCACCCTGCTCTCCTGCCCGCCCAGCGAGGGCGTCCTCTTCGGCAGCACCAAGCCCCGCCCGCTCCCTCCCGGCCGCGCCCTGCACATCACCCGCCGCCGCACCGTGCAGCTCCAGACCCCGTACCTGCCCGAACCCGAACCGGAGCCCGAGCCGGAGCCGGAGCCGGAGCCGAGCGGGGTGCTCGGTCGAGCGGGTGGGCGTCCACGTCCGCCGGGCTGACCCCCGGGCACCCGGCCGGGACGCCCGCCCGGAACCGCGCGGGCCCGTTGAACCGGGCGGCCCGGCCCGACCGTATATCCCGACGATGAGCCTCTCCCGTTTCGGCCGGACCGCCCGCGCCCCCGAACCCGCTCCCCTTCCGGTCCCCGCCCCCGCGCCCGCGCCCTCCGGACTGCGGGCGGTGGGGCCGCACTTCGTGATCGCCCCGGACCGGGCCGCGGACGACGAGCTGGCCGCGGCGGTGGGGACGTTGCGGGAACTGCCCGGGAGCCTGATCGTCGTCGCGGCCGCCCCCGACTCGGCGGCGGTGCTGCGCGACCGGATGGCCGACCTGGGAGTGCTGGCCCGCTCGCGCGGGGCGTCGACCCTGGTGCTCGCCGCCTCCGGACTGGCCGCCCTGGCCCCGAACGGGCGCCGCCCGGCGGAGGTGGTCGCGGACCGGGCGGAGGTGCCGGTGATCGCCCCGGACGGGGTGGTGGAGATCTCCCCGGACGGCGAGCTGGACGTCGTCGCGCCGGAGGGCTCCACGGCGCCGGCCTCCTGGTGGTACTGCGCCCCCGGGACCGCCCCGCGCCGGGCCCGCCGGGCCCGGCGGGAGACCGTCCTCGCCCCGGTCGCCGAACTCGCCCCGGCCTCCCGGCCCCCCGCCGCGCCCCGACCACCCGCCCGGCCGCCCGCCGCGGTGGAGGTGCGCCGACTGGCCGCCGGGTACTGGCTGACCCACACCGCCGCCCCGCCCGCCGCCCCGCTGCCCGGACTGGCCCTGACCGCCGCCCCACCGGGAACCACCGTCGTCCTGGTCGGCACCCCCGCCTGCCCGGTCCTGCTGCCGGAGGACTTCGCCGAGGCCGTGGCCGCCCTGCCGCTGGACGGTACCCGGCCGCTGGTCAGCGCACCGTGGGCCGCGCCGGACGAACTCGCCGCCCTGACCGGGACGCTCGCCGCCCGCCTGGCCCGCCCGGTGCACGCCGCGATCGGCCTGCCGGTGCTCGGGCCGGACGGACCGACCTCCCGGGTCCTGGACGGGCAGGGCCGGGCCCGCTGGGAGCCCTACCTGCTGCGACTGGCGGCCGCCCCCGGCCGGCCGACCGCCCCCTGGGCGTGGCGCAAGGGCCCCGCCGACTGGCGCACCGACGGACCGGCCGTCTTCGAGGCGTTCCCGTACTGGGCACTGGAGGCCGTCCCGGCCGGGCTGTGGCTGCGCCCGGAGCCGCCGCACGTCCTCACCCCGCGCTTCCGCCGTCCCGAGGCGGCCCGACCGCTGCTGATCGTCGGGGAACGGGACCGCCCGGTGGCCGCCGACGTCTTCGAGGAACTCGGCAACCTGCTGGAACGGCTGCCCACCGCGGGCACCGAGGGCTTCGGCCTGCTCGTCCACGGCCTGCTCGACCCGTCCACCGTCCCGGTCGCCCGCTTCGTCGCCCGCCTGCACGACCTGGACTGGCTCGGCCCCGAACACCCCGCCACCACCCCGCCCGCCCCCGCGCCCGTCTCGTACGGCACCAGCGCCGCCGTCGCCGAGCCCGTGGCGCCCACCGAACTCGTGGCGCCCACCGAGCCCGTGGCGCCCACCGAGCCCGATGAGCCCGAGGCGGCCGCCGTAGCCGCCCGGCCCGCACCACCCGCACCGCTGCCGCCACCACCGGTCCGGACGGTCACCAGCAGCGCCCCCGAACTCGCCCTCCCGCCGCACGAAGCGCCGCCCGCACCCGCACCCGCGCTCGCACCCGCGCGGACGGCCACCGCCGGTACCGCCGAGCCCGCCCTCCCGGAGCAGGAGACGCCGCCCCCGCCACCCCCGCCCGTCCGGACGGCCACCAGCGGCGGACCGCCCGAGGCCGCTGACGAGCCGTCACCACCCCTCCCCATCCCCGACCCCGGCTCCGACCCCGACCCCGGCCCCGACCCCGCACCGGATGCCGACGCCGAACCCGGGAGCCCTCCTCCCCCCGCCGACACCCCGCGCTACCACCGCTTCCGTCCGGAGGACCACCCCCGTACCGCGACCGGCGCCAGCAGCGGGGCGGACCGCGAGGCCGTCCGGGCGCTGCTCGGTGAGCACTACCACCGGTGCGCGGGCCGGGTGGAGCAGGTGTCCACCCGGCTGCCGGGGCTGCGGTCGAGCCCGAAGGACGACATCAAGCCCGATCTGGCCGCCGTGCTGCTGCACCACGGCGATGCCGGAGTGCCGGTGGGGCGGGGGGAGTTGGTCGCGGCGGCCCGTTCCGGCGACCCGGGGCTGGGGCCGTTCCTGCGCTGCCTGGGGTCGGGGCTGCGGCGGCTGCCGAGTCATCACGGCGCGGTGCTGCTCGGGGCGCCGCCGGGGACGGACCCGGTGGCGCTGCTCGCCGAGTACCGGGTCGGCCGGGAGCTGGTCGAACCGGCCCCGGTCACCGGACTGTCCGCAACCCTGGCCGAACTCCCTCACACACCGGTCGAGTTCGTGATCTGGTCGGCCACCGGTCGGCGCACCGCGGCCTTCGCCGGCAGCGGGCCGGAGGAACCGCAGGTGACCTTCGCCCCGGGCACGTCCTTCACCGTGCTGGACGTCCTGCCCGCCGAGGCGTCCGAGGACGGGGACGCCGGGCGGCCCGCCCGGGTCCTGCTGCGGGAGGCCGCGGACGCCGGGGCCGCCGACCCGGCCGCGCGCGACCGCGCCGCGCTCACCCGGCTCCGGTCCTGGCTCGACCGCCGGGCCCGGATCGCCCCGGCCGACCGCCGGACGGCCGACCGCCCCGAGCGCTTCCACCTCACCCCGGGAGTCGCCGTACCGGCCGAACCCACCGGCACCTGACGGGAGTCGGGCGGCCGGTCCCCGGTCGGCGGCGGCCCCGGACAGCACCCGGCGACCGCCCCGGCCGGGCCCGCCGACCGGCCCGGGCCCCGGCCACGACCCCGGGTACAGCCGGTCCGTACTGGGCCGCCGGTCCGTACCGGGCCGCCGGGCCGCGGCCGGTGCGGATCAGGCGAGGTCGAGGTGGATCACCTCGTCGGTGACGGGCACCAGGCAGCGGGTCTCGCTGCAGGCCCCGTAGCTGACCACCACGTCGGCCTGCCGGGAGCCGGTGCTGCGGACCGGCAGGGTGAACGTCACGGCGCCGTCCGGGTAGACGGGCAGCTCGACGTCCAACCCGGCCGGTCGCAGTCGGCGGATCTCGCGGTCCGTGCTCGGGCTGCCGGTGGCGGTGAGGTCGCCCCGGACGGACAGCCTGGTCGGAATGCCCAGCCCGTCGACGCCCTCCGCGGGCAGGTCGATGCTGTAGAGGTGGAAACCGCTCTCCTGCGGGGTGAAGGTCGCCCGCACCTCGCGCCGACCGTCGGACGCCGGGACCAGCGTGACCGTGACGGTGACCCCGTTGGCCGTGGCCTGTGCGGTGGGTCGGGCGGGGCGGTCCGTTCCGCAGCCGCCGAGCAGCAGGGCCGAGACCGTGGCGGCCCCCAGCACGGCCCACGGCCGGAGCCGGAGCCTCACCGGTCGCCGGCGGGCGCCCAGCGGGTCAGGAAGCTGCCGACCTGACCGGCGTCCATGCTGCTGGCGTTGGCGAAGGCGCCGTCGTCGGTCGCGGTCCGCAGGTCGCCGTCCGACTTCAGGACGGCCAGTGCCGGGATCCCACTGGTCTGCAGGTTGACGTACTGGGCGGCGAGGTCGAGGTTGTGGTCGAACTTGCCCACGTCGACGGCGACCACGACGTAGTCCTTCCGCAGCAGCGGTTCGACCTGCGCCGAGCGGAACATCACGTCCAGGGCCCGGCAGTCCGGACACCAGTTGGCGCCGAAGTCGACCAGGACCTCCCGGTGGTCCTTCGCGGCCTCGGCGAGGGCCGCCTGGATGTCGGCCTTCGCGTCGCGGGTGGCGTCGTACCCGTCGGGAAGGGTCCGCGCGGCGGTCGGGGCCGCCGGGGCCGCCGGGGTCGTCGGGGTCGGGGTCGTCGCGGGAGTGGGACTGCCGCCGGGCGAGGCGGCCGTGCCGGACGGCGTCGCCGCCGTCGTCGTCGCCGCCGCCGCCGAGGAGACGGACGCCGGCGCGGTGCCGACCGTGCCGACCGTGCCGGCCGTGCTCGAAGCGCATCCGGTGGTGAAGGCGATTCCTGCGAGCGCGACTGCCGTCCCGAGGCGTATTCGACGCATGGGGTTCCCTCCCGTAAGTGATCAGACGCAGGAGGATAGCGGGGACGGTCCGGCTCCGTTCACGCGGTCCGGCCGCGGCGCGGACGTCCCGGAACGGGAGCGGCGGCTCGCGTCCGACCCGCACCCCGCTCGACGGGCCGACGGCGTCCGGGGGTTCACCGTGGGGACGGGCGGGGGCCTCGCGACCCGGCTCGGACGGCGAACTTCTGACGTCGGGTCAGCGAACGCGGGCCGGCCGCTGCTTGAACGCTGGGCCACCAGGTTCCCGGCCGGGTGGCCGACGGGCGGGACGGGCGGGTCCGGGCGCGCCACAAACGCGCGGAAAACCGTACAAAACTGCGATCCGTCGGCTCGGAAAACGGACAGCCGGGTGTGGCAGACTGCCGCCCGAATCGGGACGGAACGCTTCGCCAACCCGCATCCACCTGGGGGGATCCGTGTTCATTCGACTGCTGGGACCGGTCGAGCTGTCGACCGCCGACGGTCGCTCGGTGGCGCCCGGCGGGCCCAAGCGGTCGGGTGTGCTGGCGCTGCTGGCGCTCGAACTGGGCCGGGTCGTCCCGGTGGCCCGGCTGTTCGAGCTGCTCTGGGGCGACGCGGCCCCCGCCCAGGCCCGGGCCGCGCTCCAGGGGCACGTCGCGGCCCTGCGCAAGCTGCTCGCGGGCACCCCGTTCACCCTGCAGACCCGGGCGCCGGGCTACCGGCTGGACGGGCCGGCCGACCTGGTCGACGCGCTGCGCTTCGAGCGGCTCGCCGCCCGCGCCGCCGAGCTCACCGGACCGGACGGGGACCCCGGGCCGGAGGGGGACGCCGCCGCGGTCGCGCTGCTGCGCGAGGCCCTGGGGCTGTGGCGCGGGACCTCCGCGCTGGCCGACCTGCCGGAGACGGAGCTGCGGCGCGTCCTCGCCGCCGGCCTGGACCGGCAGGGCATGCGGGCCCTGGAGTGCTGGGCGGAGCGCCTGCTGCGGCTGGGCCGCGGCCCGGAGGCGGTCTCCGCGCTCGACCGGGCGGGCGCCGAGGACCCGCTGTACGAGCCGGTCGCCGCCCTGCTGGTCCGCTGCCTGCACCGCTCGGGCCGCCTGGCGGACGCCCTCGCCGCCTACCACCGCACCCGCCGGCGGCTGGCCGAGGGACTGGGGGTCCGCCCGGGCCGCGTCCTGCAGTCGGCGGTCGACGAGATCCTGTCCGCGCCACCGGAACCGTCCCCCGCGCCGACGCCGACGCCCGCGCCCGCGAACCCGTCCGTGCCCGCGAACCCGTCCGTGCCCGGGCCCGTGCCCGTGGGCGCGACCGCCGTCAGCGGGCCGGGAATTCGGCGATCAGCTCCTGCACCCCGTCCTCGCCGAAGCGGCGCATCAGCAGCGCGACCCAGTGCGCCACCTCGTTCCGCTCCGCCCGCGTCCAGCGCCACGCCGACGGGTGCTCGTCGACCACCAGCCCCCGGGCGATCCGGTGCAGCGCGTCCGACACCTCCGGCAGCCCGTCCGGCCCGTCCGGTCCCCCGTACCCGTCCGGCCGGGCCGCCGAGCGCTCCTCCGCCAGGCCGCGCAGTGCCAGCCGGCGGGCCGCCGCCGCCACCTCCCGGGCGCCGGAGTCCCGCACCGGGAGGGCGCCGCCGTCCGCTCCGGGCCCGGGCGCCCCTTCCCGCGGCGGTGGGGCCGCGGCGTCCTCGGCCGCCAGCCACGAGCCGATCAGCGCCCGGATCTCCTGTTCGCCGTCCATGCGCTCCAGAATGCCAGCCCCGGCACCGCCCACCACCGCCGTCACCGTCACCGCCCTCCTCCGCCGTCCGCTCGTCGTCACCGTCCCGTGGACCTGAACGGCTGCCGCCCCGCGTCGCGTTCACCGTTGCGTCCGCGGAACCGTCCGCGCGGGGGTGAGCGGCCCGCCGTCCGCCGGCGCTCTGCCCGCAGCGAATCTGCGGCGGGCAGAGAAGCCTTCGCCCGGGGCCGCCGGTCGCCGACAGTGGAGTCACCGACCCTCCGTCAGCACCGGGAGACCCGATGACCCCACTGTCCAGCACCTTCCCCCACCGGCTCCGCCCGCGGGTGGAGGACGGTGACACCCCGCCCAGCCCGTTCGACGACCACCTGGCGGCGCTGCTGCTGGCCCGCCGGATCGTGCTGCTCGGCACCCAGGTCGACGACGTGTCGGCGAACCGGGTGTGCGCGCAGCTGCTGCTGCTCTCGGCGGAGGACCCGCGCACCGACATCAGCCTGTACATCAACAGCCCGGGCGGTTCGGTCACGGCGGGGCTGGCCATCTACGACACCATGCGGCTGATCCCGAACGACGTGTCGACCCTGGCGATGGGGTTCGCCGCCAGCATGGGGCAGTTCCTGCTGACGGTGGGCGCGGCGGGCAAGCGGTTCGCGCTGCCGAACGCGCGGATCATGATGCACCAGCCGTCGGCGGGCATCGGCGGCACCGCGTCCGACATCGAGATCCAGGCGGAGAACCTGGAGTACACCAAGCTGGCCATCGAGCGGATCACCGCCGAGCACACCGGGCAGAGCCGGGAGACCATCGCCCGGGACGGCGACCGGGACCGCTGGTTCACCGCCGAGCAGGCCCGCGAGTACGGGATGGTGGACCGGGTGCTGGAGTCGCTGGCCGAAGTCGGCGCGACCGCGTCCCGTCGACGGGCGGGGCTGTGACATGGCCTCCTACCCGATTCCCTACGTGATCGAGCGGACCGCGCAGGGCGAGCGCTCGTACGACGTGTTCAGCCGGCTGCTGAACGAGCGGATCGTCTTCCTCGGCACCGAGATCGACGACGGCGTCGCCAACGTGGTGATCGCCCAGCTGCTGCACCTGGAGTCCGCGAGCCCGGACGAGGAGATCGCGGTGTACCTCAACTCGCCGGGCGGGTCGTTCACCTCGCTGATGGCGATCTACGACGCGATGACCTTCGTGCGCTGCCCGATCGCCACCTACTGCGTCGGGCAGGCCGCCTCCACCGCCGCCGTGCTGCTGGCGGGCGGCGACCCGGGGCGGCGTTCGGTGCTGCGGCACTCCCGGGTGCTGCTCGGCCAGCCCGCCAGCGGCGGGCGGCGCGGGACGGTCTCCGACCTGAGCCTGGCCGCCAAGGAGGTGCTGCGGATCCGTGCGCAGGTGGAGGAGGTGCTGTCCCGGCACACCGGCCACCCGGTGGCGACCCTGCGCGCCGACATGGACCGGGAGAAGGTGTTCAGCGCCGAGGAGGCGGTGGCGTACGGCCTCGCCGACCGGGTGCTGAACAGCCGTCTCCCCGCCGCGGGTTGAGAGCGGGGCCGGTACGGGGACGGGCTGCCGCTCAGGCCGCCAGGCAGAGCCCGCCGTACCGGCCCGCGGACGCCGGCCGGCCGTGCGGGGCGGTCGCGGTGTGCAGCGCGACGAGTTCCCGCTGCACCAGCGAGAGCACGTCGCCCAGGCCCAGGCCGAGCGCCCGGGCGGCGGCCGCGAGCACCTCGGAGGAGGCTTCCTTGCGGCCGCGCTCCAGCTCCGACAGGTAGGGCACGGAGATCCGGGCGGCCTCCGCGACGTCCTTCAACGTCCGCCGCTGGGCGAGCCGTTCGCGCCGCAGCACGTCGCCCACCACGTCGCGCAGCAGGGGTTCCCTGGGCGCCGGGGCCGCCGGCACCTCGGGCCGGGGGCGCAGCGGGAGGACACGGGCCGGGGCGGGCGAGGCGTGGGTGCTCATCCTCCCAGCCTAGGCACCGGGCGGCGGAAGGAAAGTCCGCGCCGCTCTGCTTTCGGCAGAACGGCGCGGCGGGCGACCGGCCGCCGGGTCGGAAGTGCCCCGGCGGCCGGTCAACTAGGCTGTGTGGCAAGGAGGTTGGGCTGCTAGTCCGGCACCGCCAACAGGCACAGCAGCGAGCAGGCGACCGCCGAGGAGGCCGCGGTGTTGGTCGGGACGGTGCCCGCGGGCGAGTTGGCGGCGACGAAGCTGGCGGAGGCGGTGTTCTTCACCGGCAGCGCCAGCAGCAGCGAGTCGCAGTAGACCTGGCGGCTGGCCCCGGCGGCCAGGGCGAACGTCCCGGCGGCGGTCCGGCAGGCGGGCGTGGACGGGTCGTTGACGGTGACCGCGGCGGCGTCGACCGGGCCCGCGTTGCTGACGGTGATCCGCCAGTGGGCGGTGCCCAGCAGACCGAGCAGGCCGACGGGGCTGGTCTTGGCCCAGGGTCCGGGTCCGCCGGGGGCGCAGTCGTGCGGGTTGAGGGAGCCGCAGATCTCCTTCTGGACGCTGACCTTGGGCTGGCAGCCGGCGCCGGGCGCGACCGGGGCGGTGACGGTGTTGGAGGTGAGCGCGCCGGTGGCGTCGGTGCCGGTGGCGGTGTTGCTGACGGCGGTGGTGGCGCAGTCGGCGGCCACGGTGGTGCGGAAGCAGATCTGCGGGGCGTCGCCCTTGTACTCGACGACCAGCATCGGGTGGTTGTTCGCGGTGAAGTCACCGGTACTGGTGAGGACGAGCTGCGCGGTGACGGTGAGCGCGGGGTGGGCGGCGGGGTCGACGCCGCTGAGGTCGACGGTGCCGTCGGCGGCGAGGCCCGGGGTGGTGACGGGGGTGCCGTCGGGGTCGGTGACCAGGACCCGGGAGGCGCCGAGGTCGACGTGCGTGAGGTCGAGGCCGGTCAGCCGGGCCCGGGTGTAGGACTGGACGTGGCCGGTGCTGCCGTCGCAGTAGAAGTCGGTGGGCTTGAGGGTGACGGTGGCGCCGCTGTGCTGGCAGGGGCTGGCGGCGGTGGCCGGGTCCATCGAGAACAGCACGCCGGCGTCGCCGAGGCCGATCAGGCAGCGGGTGGTGCTGTCGTAGCTGTAGCCGTAGTCGCGGGTGGTGCCGCCGTTGGCGGTGGGGTGGGTGGCGGGCAGCGGGAAGCCGGCGCAGGGGGCGGCGGCCCGCCAGTCGTAGCAGAGGGTGACGCCGCTGCCGCCGCTGCCGCCCCAGGCCGGGAAGTAGCTGCGGGTGGTGGTGTCGGTGGTGACGGTCTCCGGGTCGAAGGTGAGGGTGGAGCCGCTGAGGGTGGCGAGGATGCCGGGTGCGGTCAGCGGCGAACCGTCGACGGCGTAGCAGGTGGTGAGGACGTTGGCGCCGCCGGCGGTGCTGGTGCAGACGCCGTTGGGGTGGCCGGCGGTGTCGTAGGCGGTGAAGGCGTCGTAGGTGTAGTAGGCGGAGCTGGGTCCGGCGGTGTGCGGGGTGCTCCAGCCGGCGCAGGTGGTGTTGGTGCTGGTGTCGAAGCAGCCGATGGCGGGCGCTCCGGGAACGGTGGAGCCGCCGCCCTGCGGGGCGGAGGAGGCGAACACCTTGTCGCCGACGGCGGTCAGGCCGCCCTGGTAGAGGGCTCCGGGGTTGCCCGGCAGGTCGTGGTTGGCGGCGACGATCGGGGCGTAGGGCTGTCCGGCGCAGGGGGTGCGGCCGGGCAGGGTCATGCACAGCACCTGGCCGGTGTTGGCGACGGCGTACAGGTTGTCGCCGACCTTCGCCAGGCCGGCGAGGTTGTTGGCGCTGCTGGGGGAGGTGCCGTTGGTGGCGAGCGCGGTGTAGCCGCAGTTGGCGTGGGCGGCCAGGTCGAGGCAGCCGATGCCGACGCCGGTGGCGGTGTTGGCGGGGTAGTAGAGCAGGTTGGACTGCTGGGGGTCGATCACGTACTTGGTGGTCAGCGGGCTGCCGAGGTCGCCGGTGTTGCCGGTGCCGAGGGGTCCGACGGTGGTGTTCAGCGGGCGCGGCCAGGGGCCGCCGGTACAGGGCTGGCCGGTGGTGAGGCTGCTGCACACCGCCTTGGCGGCGGCGGGCGAGGCGTGGTGGTAGATGCTCCAGGCCTGCACCTCACCGGTGGGGGTGCGGTACAGCACGGGGGTGTAGCCGTCGCCGCCGGTGGCCTGCGCGGTGGGCTGGACGGGGGCGAGCAGCAGCGGGGAGATCTCGGTGCCGCCGGAGCGGGCGACCGGGTTCTCGGCCCGGACGGCGACGGTGGCCGCGCCGGTGTCGGTGGGTCCGAAGGTGCTGCCGTCGGTCGACCAGGACGGGGTCCAGCCGGGCGGCACCTTCAGCGAGCCGGGCACGTAGCCGCCGGCGCCGCCGATCGGGTCGGTGACCTGGGCCGGGGCGGGGGTGTCGTCGGCGGCGTTGTTCTGGTACTTCACCGTCCAGTCGAGGGTGTCGCCGTGCTGGGCGGTGGCGGCACCGGGGTGGGTGGCGTTGCGCACGCTCTTGACCAGCGTGGAGCCGGAGCCGGCGTCGGTGCTGGTGGCGGCGGTGGCGGCCTGGCCGCTGGCGGGGGCGGTGCCGCCGAGGCCGAGCAGCAGCAGGGCGGTGGCGAGCGACGCGGCCAGGGTGGCGCGGCGGGGGTGGGAGCGACGGATCGGCAGGGGCGGACGCGGGCTTCTCAGCACTGTTTCTCCACCTCGGGATCGGCAGCTGACCTGACGGGTCGTCAGGCCACGCCGCGGACCAAGGTAAGGTGGCGGCCGGTTCGCCCCGGACCAAACTTTTCCTATTGGTCACATCATGACCGAATATGACCAATCATCGGGTCCGCGACCGCCCCGGAAAACGAACACCAGGCCGCCGGTCGCCCCGCCGTTCGCACCCCGCCGGAGCCGGCGCCTCCCGGCCCCGGCCCCGTCCCCGACCCGCTCAGGATTCGGTGTGCAGGCTCGGCAGGTTGACCACGATCGCCTCCTGGGTGCTGCGGGCGATCACCACCACGGCCTCGTGCGCGGGATCGGGGTTCTCCTCGCGGTGCGGGACGTAGGGCGGCACGAAGACGTAGTCGCCCGGCCCGGTGCGCAGCCGGACCTCGACCGGCTCGCCGGAGGAGTGGTCCAGGAAGACGAACTCGGGGTGGCCGCTGACCACGTGGATCGCGGTCTCCGACTCGCCGTGGTGGTGGTCGGAGGAGGCGGTGGCGGGGGCGACGTGGGTCTCGCCCATCCAGAGCTTCTCCGAGCCGACGGTGCGTCCGCTGATCGCCGCGAACCTGCGCATCCCGCCGCTCTGCGCGGTGTCGCCGTCGAGTTCCCCGGCCCGGACGTGGTGCAGGCGGGCCCGGAGCGGGACGGCGGCGTCCGGGTCGGTGTCCGGCGCGGTCAGGTGCGGGTGGAAGCCCTCCCCCGCGCAGGTCCGCAGGCTCCCGTCGGTCGCCGGAGCGGGCTGGTGCGGGTCGGTGGACACGGGGTCTCCCGGGGGGCTGGACGACGGTGGGACGCACGGAACGCTAAGCGCGGCCCGAAAAGGATGTCAAGAGGTGTCCTTTCGGTCCGGGGCCCGGAACCGGCTGCCCGGGAAGGGACTTGATGATCCCCCGGCCCGGTGGATACTTCGGACCATGCATATTTCCGCGAAGGCGGACTACGCCGCCCGCGCGCTGGTCGAGCTGGCCTGCGACACGGGGCGTCCGCTCACCTGCGAGGCCATCGCCTCCTCCCAGGAGATCCCGTTCCGGTTCCTGAAGTCCGTCGTCGGCGACCTGCGCCGGGCCGGGCTGGTCCGCAGCCAGCGCGGCTGCGAGGGCGGCTACTGGCTGGGCCGCCCGGCCGCGGAGATCACGCTGCTCGACGTGGTGCGCGCCGTGGACGGCGAACTGATCACGCTGCGCGGCGAACCGCTGGCCGCGCTCGCCTACCCCGGCCCGGCCGACGCGCTGCCCGACGTCTGGCGCGAGGTCGAGGAGCGGGCCGGCGCCCTGCTGGCCGCCACCACCGTGGCCGCCCTGGTGCACCGCTCCCGGCGCCCGGCGCCCCGTCCGGTCGCGGAGCCGGTGTGACCGGCCGCGACGCCGCCCCCGCCGGACCCGCGCTGGAGGTGGTCGAGTTCACCGACCCGTTCTGCCCCTGGGCCTGGGGTTCGGAGCCGGTGCTGCGGGCGCTGCGCCGCGCGCTGGGCGGGGGCGCCGCGCACCGGCGGGTGTTCGGGATCCTGTTCGACGAGGACGAGGAGCCCGCCCCCGATCCGGCCGCGGAAGCCGCCTGGTACGGGGAGTTCGTGACCCGGGTGTCGGCGCACACCGGCGCGCCGCGCCCGGCCCGGCTGCACTGGGTCGCGGCGAGCAGCTGGCCGGCCTCGCTGGCGGCGGCGGCCGCGGAGGCGCAGGGTCCGCGGGTGGCGGAGCGGGTGCTGCGGCGGCTGCGCGAGTCGATGTTCGTCCGGGGCGAGCCGGCCGACACCCCGGAGCGGATCGCGGCGGCGCTGCGCGGGGTGCCGGGCCTGGACGCGGCGGCGCTGGCCGTGGCGGCGCTGGCCGTGGCGGCGGCCTCGGCGCCGGTGCGGGAGCGGGTGGCCCGCGACCGGGCCGAGACCAGGGCGCCGCGGCCGGAGGTGGTGGGGCTGCGCGGGGCGGGTCCGCACCCGGGCGGGGCGAAGGAGATCGCGGCCGGGCACCGCTACGCCCTGCCGACGCTGCTGTTCCGGGGCCCGGCGGGGTGCCGGGTGGTGCCGGGCTGGCGTTCGGCGGCGGAGTACCTGGCGGCGGCGCGGGCGGTGTGCCCGCGGCTGCCCGCCGTGCCGGACGGGCGGCCCGACCCGGCCGAACTGCTGCGCCGCCACCGGAGCCTGACGGCGCCGGAGCTGCCGGACGGTCCGCCGCCCGGCGCGGTGGCGGTCGACACGCCCGGCGGCCCGCTGCACCTGTCGCCGGAGGAGGCCGCCGTCTCGCCGCTGCTCTCCGCATCCTGAGACGCTCCGGAGAGCTTCGGTCCGCCGAACCGGAATTGACGCTCCGTCATTTTCCTTCCGCTGGCAGCGGATTGATCTCCGGTCCGACGGTCGGCGGCCGATCGGCCAATAGGACACCTTCTGGTGTCCATTGACACCGGGCCCGACCGCCCGACAGGATGAAGCCATGGTTACGACGCACCCCAACGTGGTGTGCCGCTACGTGGACTTCCGGCGCACCAGCAGCGACCTCTGTCTCTGAGTGCCCTCCTCCGCCGGCGGCACGACCGCCCGCGGCTCCCGGAACGCGGCCGCCCCGCGCCGCACGGCAGGCTCCGGCCGCCGTCCCCGGGCCTCCTCCCCCAGGCACCGCCCCGCCCGTGACCGGGCGGCGACGGCTGCCGCCCCCTTCCCCCGCCGGTGCCCCGCCGCGCCGTCACGCCCGTTCCCCGCCGTCCGCGCTCCGCCGCGTCGACGCGTGCGTCCGGGTGCCCGCCGTGCCGTGAAAGGTGACGCACGCCCATGACCAGTTCCGCCCCGTCCTCCGCCACCCTCGCCAGACGCTCCTTCCTCGGCCTCGGCCTGGGGGCGGGCGCCGCGCTCGCCCTCACCGCGTGCGGCGGCGCCACCGTCGCCCAGACCGGCGGGTCCGGCACCGCCGGCACCCTCAAGTGGGGCTGGGCGCTGCCCACTTCGTGGGACCCGGTGTTCTCCTCGGCCGGCTGGGACGTGCACGTGCTGTCCCTGGTGTACGCCGGCCTGACCAAGCTCGACGAGAGCGGCAAGGCCGTCCCCGCGCTGGCCACCGGCTGGGAGTACAGCGCCGACGGCACGAAGCTGACCTTCACCCTGCGCCCCGGGCTGGTCTTCGCGGACGGCACGCCGCTGGACGCCGCCGCCGTGCAGAAGAGCCTGGACCGCGGCCGCACCGAGCCCAAGTCGCTGGTCGCCCCGCAGCTGACCCAGGTCAAGCAGGTGCTGGCTCCGGACGCCACCACCGTGGTGCTCGAACTCGCCTCCCCCGACTACCAGTTGCCCAACCTGCTGGCGGGCAAGACCGGCCTGGTGGTGAACCCGAAGGCGTTCGAGTCGGACGCCGCCGCGCTGGCCTCGAAGCCGGCCGGCGCGGGCCCGTTCAGCCTGGTGTCGTACGTGCAGAACAGCAAGGCTGTGCTGCGCCGCAACCCGCAGTACTGGGACGCCGGGTCGATCGGCCTGGAGAACTTCGAGGTCTACCCGCTGCCGGACGCCGCCACCGTGGTCGGCGGCCTGCAGTCCGGGCAGTTCGACGTGGCGCAGATCCCCGGCAGCCAGGTCGAGGCGGCGAAGGCCGCCGGGCTGGAGGTGCAGGAGATCCCGTCGCTGGTGGTCGCGGTGCTGGACGTCAACACCACCAAGGCGCCGTTCGACAACCCGGACGTGGTGGAGGCGCTGAAGTACGCGATCGACCGCGAGGCCCTGGTGAAGACCCAGCTGTTCGGCCACGGCGAGGTCAACTACCAGCCGTTCCCGAAGGGTTACGTCGGCTACGACCCGGGCTCGGCCGACCTGTTCCGCTACGACCCGGACAAGGCGCGGGCACTGCTGGCGAAGGCCGGGCACCCGGACGGCGTCGACCTGACGCTGACCACCAGCGCCGCGCAGGGCCTGCCCGAGCAGCTGCAGGCGCAGCTGAAGGAGGTGGGCATCCGGGCCACCATCGAGGTGATCCCGGCGGCGCAGGCCACCCAGATCGTCTACGTGCAGCACTCCAAGGCGCTGTTCACCGACCAGTTCGCCGGCCGCGACTCGGCCGCCCAGGCGTTCCAGGTGCTGTTCGGCGAGCAGGGGCTGATGAACCCGGGCCGCAGCACCCCGCCCGAGCTGCGGGCGGCCGTCCAGCAGGTCTCGCGCACCCCGCTGGACTCGCCGGACTACCCGAAGGCGCTGCAGGCGGCGACCGCGCTGGCGGTGCGGACCATGCCGAACGTGTTCCTGTACAGCGTGCCGCGGCTGCTGGCCCGGCGGAAGTCGGTCTCGCCGATCCCGGCGTTCACCGTGGTGCAGCGCTTCGAGGGGGTGAAGGTCGCGTGAGCGCGGCGCTGCCCGTCCCGGCCGGGCGCACCGCCGGGTGGCTGCTGCGCCGGGCCGCCCGGGCGCCCCGCTCGCTGGGCCGGGTGCTGGCCTCCGCCGTGACGGTGTTCCTGCTCTCCTCGGTGCTGACCTTCGGGCTCGGCGCGGTCTCCGACGCCAACCCGGCGGCGGCGGTGCTCGGCGAGACCGCGACGCCCGCCGACATCGTCCGGCTGAACCACGAGTTCGGCCTCGACCGGCCGCTGTGGGCGCAGTTCGGCAGCTGGCTGGGGCACGCCGTGCAGGGCGACCTGGGCCGCTCCTGGTTCACCACCCTGCCGGTGGGCGACTCGATCGCGGCCGCCCTGCCGGTGGACCTGTCGATCGCCGGGCTGGCGCTGCTGCTGGCCGTGCTGCTCGGCTCGGCCGCGGGCATCGCGGCCGCGCTGCGCCCCGGCAGCCGGCTGGACCGGGCGGTCACCGCGCTGTGCACCCTGCTGGGCACGCTGCCCGCGTTCGTGGTGGCGATCGGCCTGATCACCCTGGTCTCCGTGCAGCTGCAACTGCTGCCCTCGGGCGGCTACGTGCCGCTCGGTCAGGACCCGGTCCAGTGGCTGCGGTTCGCGCTGCTGCCCGCCCTGGCGCTGAGCCTGGACGCGGCGGCGGGCATCGCCCGGCAGCTGCGCACGTCGCTGGTCGGCGCGCTGCGCGAGAACTGGGCGACCGGCGCGACGATGCGCGGCCTGTCCCGCCGCCGGGTGCTGTTCGGGCACGTGCTGCGCAACGCGGCCGGGCCCGCCGTGACGGTGCTCGGGATGAGCGTGCCGATGCTGATCGGCGGCGCCGTCGTGACCGAACGGATCTTCAACCTGCCGGGGATCGCCCAGCTCTCGCTGCGCGCCGCCGAGCAGCACGACGTCCCGGTGATCCAGGGCACCCTGCTGGTGACCGTCGCCGTGGTGCTGGTCGCCAACCTGGCGGTGGACGCCGGGCTGCTGGCGCTCAACCCGGCCGCCCGCCGCGGCGCCCGCCGCAGTGCCCCGGCGGGTGCGCGGTGAGCGCGGCGCTGCGCCGCCCGGTGGCGCGGGTCGCGCTGGCGGTGCTGGCCGCGGTGCTGCTGCTCGCCGTGCTCGGCGGCCGGCTCGCCCCGCTCGACCCGCTCGCCCAGGACACCGCGCACCTGCTCCGGGGGCCCGGCGCCGGGCACCCGCTGGGCACCGACTACCTGGGCCGGGACGTGCTCAGCCGGCTGCTCGCGGGCACCGGCCCGTCGGTGGCCGCGGCCGCCGAGGCGGTCGGCACCGCCCTGCTGCTCGGCGTGCTGCCGGGCCTGGCCTCGGTGCGGTTCTCGGCCCCGCTGTCCTGGGTCGCGCTGCGCGCCGTGGACGCCCTGATGACGCTGCCGTTCACGCTGTTCGCGATCGCCGCGGTCGGCGTCCTCGGCAACGGGCTGCACCAGGCGATGCTGGCCCTCGGCGTGCTGCTCGCCCCGCTGTTCTTCCGGGTCACCCGGGCCGCGGCGCTCGGCCTGGACCGGGCCCAGTACGTGGAGGCCGCCGAACTGATGGGCGCCGGGCGGTTCACCGTGCTGCGCACCCACGTGTGGCGCAAGGTGCTGCCGACGGTCGCGGTCACCACCGCGCACGCGCTGGCCACCGCGCTGCTCACGGTCGCCTCGCTGACCTTCCTCGGCATCGGCGTCCAGCCGCCGGCCCCGACCTGGGGCGGGATGCTCGCCAGCGACCTGGGCTTCCTCGCCCAGCAGCCGTGGGCCCCGGCCGTGCCCACCGCCCTGATCATGCTGACCGTCGGCGCGCTCAACCTGCTGGCCGACGCCCTGCGGGACGCCGAACCGGCGGCGCCCGCCCCCGACCCCGGACCGGCCGCCGCCGCCCCGGACCCGCTGCGCGAACCGGAGGAGGCCCGCGATGACCACCGCGTCCGTGTCTGACCGCCCGCTGTCCGACCGCCCCGCGCCCGGGAGCCCGGTGCTGGAGGTGGAGAACCTGCGGGTGAGCGTCGGCCGGGGCGCCGCCGAGGCGGTGCGGGAGGTGTCCTTCACCGTCCTCGCCGGGCAGTCCGTCGGCCTGGTCGGCGAGTCCGGCAGCGGCAAGACGCTGACCTGCCGGGCCGTCCTCGGCCTGCCCGCCCCCGGCGTCGAGGCCGCCGCCGACACCCTCGCCCTCGCCGGCACCGACCTGCTCGGCCTCGACGGACGCGGCTGGCAGCGGCTGCGCGGCACCCGGCTCGGCGCGGTCTTCCAGGACCCCGGCTCCTTCCTCAACCCCTCGCTCACCGTCGGCCGCCAACTCGCCGAACCGCTGCGGGTGCACGGCGGCCTGTCCCGGCCGGACGCCCGCCGGCGCGCCGTCGAACTCCTCGACTCGGTCGGGCTGCGCGACCCGGAGACCGTGCACGACCGCTACCCGCACGAGCTGTCCGGCGGCATGCTGCAGCGCGTCCTGATCGCGATCGCGGTCAGCGGCGATCCCGCCCTGCTGGTCGCCGACGAGGCCACCACCGCACTGGACACCGTCGTCCAGGCCGAGGTCCTCGACCTGCTGGCCCGGCTGCGCGAGGAGCGCGGCCTCGGCCTGCTGCTGGTCAGCCACGACCTCGCGGTGGTCGCCGACGCCACCGACCGGCTGCTGGTCCTCTACGCGGGCGAGGTCGTCGAGGACGGCCCCACCGCGAGCGTGGTCGCCGCCCCCGCCCACCCCTACACCGAGGCCCTGCTCGCCGTCGCCGGCCTCGGCCCCGGCACCCGCACCCGCTTCCCCGTCATCCCCGGCCGGCCCCCCGCCCCCGCCACCCCCGCCCCCGGCTGCCGCTTCGCCCCGCGCTGCGCCTACGCGACCCCGGACTGCACCCTCGCCCCGATCCCGCTGACCACGGGGCCGGACGGCCGCAAGGTGCGCTGCCTCAAGGGCAGTTGAGGACGCTCGCACGTACAGGGGCTCGGCGGAGCGCGCATTCAGGGGCTCGGGGAACGGCGAGGCCCAGTCTGCTCACGGTGCACTGCCAGAGCGCGCATCGGCTTCCGGTTCCGTTCAAGACACGCAGCAGCACGGACTCGCCGTTCCCCGAGCCCCT
The DNA here is from genome assembly GCF_039529925.1 of Kitasatospora saccharophila. Classification (NCBI taxonomy): domain Bacteria; kingdom Bacillati; phylum Actinomycetota; class Actinomycetes; order Kitasatosporales; family Streptomycetaceae; genus Kitasatospora; species Kitasatospora saccharophila. The sequence continues at coordinate 60,484 of NZ_BAAANS010000014.1, forward strand.
GATTTCACTTCCCACCGTTCTCTCCCACCGGAGGTGCCTGTCATGACCGCTCTGCTCGAAGTCCGTTCGCTGGAGGTGGAGTTCGACCGCGGCGCCCCCGTGCTGGACGGGATCGACCTCCAGGTGCGGGCCGGGGAGATCCTCGGGGTGATCGGCGAGACCGGCTCCGGGAAGACCACGCTGGCGCGGGCGGTGGTGGGGCTGGCGCCGGTCACCGCCGGGCGGATCTCGGTGGACGGCCGGGACCGGACCCGGTTGCGCGGCCGGGCGCTGCGGGAGGCCCGGCGGGCCGGGGCGGTGCAGTACATGTTCCAGGACCCGCTGCGTTCGCTGGACCCGGACCTGACGGTGCTGCGGCTGGTCGGCCAGCCCCTCGCGGTGGCCGGCGTCCCGGAGGGCGAGCGGAGGCGGCGGGTGCTGGAGGCGCTGGACCTGGTCGGCCTGGACCACGCGTTGGCCGGGCGCCGCCCGACCCTGCTCTCCGGCGGCCAGCGCCAGCGCGTCGCGCTGGCCCGGGCGATCGTCACCCGTCCGCGCCTGCTGCTCGCCGACGAGCCCGTCTCGGCGCTGGACGCCTCGAACCGCAACCACGTGCTGCGCCTGCTGGACGGACTGCGGCGGGAGCTGGACCTCGCGGTGGTGCTGATCTCGCACGACCTGGAGTCGCTGGCGGGGGTCGCCGACCGGCTCGCGGTGCTGTACCGGGGGCGGATCGTGGAGAGCGGCCCGGCGGCGGACGTGCTGGGACGGCCGCTGCACCCGTACACGGCGCTGCTGGCGGCGTCCGCGCCGGGCGGGGGCGCGGCCCGGCGGGCCGAGCTGGCCGTGCTGCGCGCCCCGGCGCCCGACCGGCCGGGGGTCTCGGCGTGCGCGTTCGCGCACCGCTGCCCGTTCGCCGTCGCGAGCTGCGCGGACCGTCCGGCCGAGGACGAACCGCTGCCGGGCCGGAAGGTGGCCTGCCACCGCGCCGCCGACTGGCGCACCCCCGAAGCTTCCTGACGCCTCGTCAATTCCTGGAGTCCGAACGCCATGCCCGCTCGTCCCACCACCTCGCACTGGGGTGCCTTCCGGGTCCGCCCGCGCCGCTCCGGCGGGGTGCTGGTCGAACCGCACCCGGCGGATCCGGCGCCCTCGCCGCTACTGGCGGGTGTCGCCGGGTCGCTGCACCACCGCACCCGGGTGCGGCGGCCGGCCGTCCGGGAGGGGTGGCTGCGGGGCGGGCCGGGGACGGGCGCCGGGCGCGGGCGGGAGCCGTTCGTGGAGGTGTCCTGGGAGCGGGCGCTCGACCTGGTTGCGGGTGAACTGGCGCGGGTGAAGCGGGAGTTCGGTCCGCAGGCGGTGTTCGGCGGTTCGTACGGCTGGGCGTCGGCGGGCCGGTTCCACCACGCGCAGAGCCAACTGCACCGCTTCCTGGCCCTGTTCGGCGGGTACACGGCCTCCCGGAACTCGTACAGCCTGGGCACCTCGCTGGTGCTGCTGCCCCGGGTGGTGGGGGACGCCGAGGCGGTGCTGCGGGCCGCGTCCTCCTGGCCGACGATCGTCCGGCACACCCGGCTGCTGGTCGCGTTCGGCGGCGTCCCGGCGAAGAACGTGTACGTCACGCCGGGCGGCGTGACCCGGCACTCCACGCCCGGCTTCCTGGCCGAACTGGCCGCCGCCGGAACGGAGGTGGCACTGGTCTCGCCGCTGCGCGACGACCTGCCGGACGGGCCGGTGACCGACTGGCTGCCGGTCGTCCCGGGCACCGACACCGCGCTGATGCTGGCCCTCACCCACACCCTGGTCGCCGAGGGCCGGCACGACCGGGCCTTCCTCGCCCGCTGCACCAGCGGCTGGCCGGTGCTGGAGCGCTACCTGGACGGCCGGGCCGACGGCACGCCCAAGGACGCCGACTGGGCCGCGCCGATCTGCGGTCTGGACGCAGAGCGGATCCGCGCGCTGGCCCGGAAGATGGCCGCCACCCGGACGCTGGTCACCGTCACCTGGTCGCTGCAGCGCGCCCGGTACGGCGAGCAGCCGGTGTGGGCGGCGCTCGCGCTGGCCTGCGCGCTCGGCCAGATCGGCCTACCCGGCGGCGGCTTCGGCCACGGCTACGGTTCGATGGGCGACGTCGGCGACACCGGGCCCGCGCTGCGCCTGCCTTTCCTGCCCCAACCGGTCAACCCGGTCGAGGAGTTCATACCCTGCGCGCGGATCGCCGACCTGCTGCTGCACCCCGGTGAGGAGTACCGCTACGACGGCACCACCCGCCGCTACCCGGACATCCGGCTGGTGCACTGGGCCGGCGGCAACCCGTTCCACCACCACCAGGACCTGGGCCGGCTGCGCCGCGCCTTCGCCCGCCCGGAGACCGTGGTCGTCCACGAACCGCACTGGACGGCCACCGCCCGGCACGCCGACATCGTGCTGCCCGCCACCACCCCGCTGGAACGCGAGGACTTCGGCGGCGGCCGGCGCGACACCCACCTGATCGCCATGCACCGCGCCGTCGCCCCGGTCGGCGAGGCCCGCGACGACCACGCGATCCTCGCCGCACTCGCCGAACGCCTGGGATTCGCACCGGAGTTCACCGAGGGGCGGAGCCAGCGCGAGTGGCTGGAGCACCTGTACGGGCAGTGGGCCGGTCAGCTGCGCGCGGACGGCGCGGGCGACCCGCCGCCGTTCGACCGGTTCTGGGCCGACGGCGAGTGGCAGCTGCCCGAACAGCCCGCGGAACGCACCCTGTTCGCCGAGTTCCGGGCCGATCCGGAGCGGCACCCGCTGGCCACCCCCAGCGGCCGGATCGAACTGCACTCCCCCGCGATCGCCGCGCTGGGCCTCCCCGACTGCCCCGGCCACCCCGCCTGGCTGGACCCGCCCGAACGCCCCGGCACCCCGGCCGCCCGGCGCCACCCGCTGCTGCTGATCGCCAACCAGCCCGCCACCCGACTGCACAGCCAACTCGACGTCGGCGCAGCCAGTCTGGCCGACAAGGTCGCCGGACGCGAAGCCGTCGAGGTGCACCCCCGGGACGCCGCGGAACGCTCGATCGCCGACGGCGACCTGGTGCGGATCTTCAACGACCGCGGCGCCTGCCTGGCCGGGGCCCGGATCAGCGACCGGCTGCGCCCTGGCGTCCTGCGCCTGCCCACCGGCGCCTGGTTCGACCCCGTCCCCGGCACCGACCCCCCGCTATGCGCCCACGGCAACCCCAACGCCCTGACCGCCGACCTCCCCAGCTCCCGGCTCTCCCAGGGCAGCACCGGCCAACACGCCCTGGTCCAACTGGAGCGCTGGACCGACGGCCCCCCACCCCCGGTGACCGTCCACCACCCGCCCACCCTGCTCCCCGAGCCCGATCAACTCCCCGATCAGCCGACTGACTTGACCCAACCGACCGCTCCCGGCTCCGGGCCGACCGATCCTCCCCCCGCCGCCCCCGGCCCACCCCCACCGCCCGCCACCCACGCCGTCCCGCCCCAACCAGCCGTCCCGGCAACTGACTTGACCCCACCGACGGCTTCCCGTCCCGCCCCCGCTTCCCACTCCGCCCACGCTTCCCGCCCCGATCCCGCTCCGGAGGCCGTCCGATGACCGTCACCACCGCTCCGCCCGGTTTTCCGGCCCCCGCTCCGGACGGGCTGCCCGCGGTGACCGCCGCCCTGGCGGCTTGCGCCGCCACCCACGACCGGGACGCCGAACTCCCGCTCGCCGACTTCGAACTCCTGCACCGTGCCGGGCTGTTGACGGCGACGGTGGCCGTCCGGCACGGTGGTCCGGGGGCCGGGCTGGCCGACACCGTGCGGATCCTGCGGGCGCTCGGTGCGGGCGACCCGGCGGTCGCGCTGATCACCGCCATGACGCTGTTCACCCACGCCGCCGAGGCCCGCGCCCCGCACTGGCCGGCCGGCCCGCTGGCCGAGCTGCTCGCCGAGTCAGCCCGCCGCCCGGTGCTGGTCAACGCGCTGCGGGTGGAGCCCGAACTCGGCAGCCCGGTCCGCGGCGGCCTGCCCGCGACCACCGCCCGCCGCCGCGGCGACGGCTGGGAGCTGACCGGCCACAAGATCTACTCGACCGGCGCGTACCTGCTGGACTGGCTGCTGGTCTGGGCCGCCACCGACGAGGAGCGGCCCCGGGTCGGTTCCTTCCTGGTCCGCTCCGGCAGCCCGGGCCTGACCGTCGAACCGGTCTGGGACCACCTGGGCCTGCGCGCCTCGCGCAGCGACGACGTCCGCCTCGACGCCGTCCCGGTGCCCGCCGACCGGGTCGCACTGTTCACCCGCCACGGCAGCGGCGGCGACGGCGGACGCGACCCGGTCGGCGGCGCCTGGAACAGCCTCGGCCTGACCGCCCTCTACCTGGGCGTCGCGGGCGCCGCCCGGGACTGGCTGCTCGGCTTCCTGCACGAGCGCACCCCCAGCGCGCTCGGCGCCCCGCTCGCCTCGCTGCCCCGCTTCCAGGCCGCCGTCGGCGAGATCGAGACCGCGCTGGCCGGGGCGGACCGGCTGGTCGACGCCCTCGCGGCGGCCGTGGACGCGGGCGAACCGGGCGCCGCCGAGCAGGCGGGCGGCGCGAAGGTGCTCGGCACCCGGGCCGCGATCGACGCCGTGCAGCGGGCGGTGGCCCTGGTCGGCAACCACGGCCTGACCCGCCGCCACCCGCTGGAGCGCCACCTGCGCGACGTGCTGTGCGCCCGGGTGCACACCCCGCAGGACGACTCGGTCCTGCTCACCGCCGGACGCGCCGCGCTCGCCCGCGTCCGCCCGCTCTGACCCTTCCCGTTCCACCTCCCGAAAGGACCACCGCCGTGCCCGTCGAGTTCGTCGGCATGATCTCCACCCACGACGTCTCCGAGACCCGTTCCGCCACCGGCCCGGTGGTCGACGTCGACTACACCCGCCGGTTCGCCCAGGCCCACGAGGAGGCCGGTTTCGACCGGATCCTGATCGCCCAGTCCTCGGGCAGCCCGGACCCGAACCAGGTCGCGGCGTTCGCCGCCGCGCACACCGAGCGCCTGGGCCTGCTGGTCGCGCACCGCCCCGGCTTCCTCGCCCCGACCGTCGCGGCCCGCACCTTCGCCACCCTCGACCAGTTCTCCGGCGGCCGGGTCGCGGTGCACGTCATCACCGGCGGCCACGACGCCGAGCAGCGCCGCGACGGCGACTACCTGACCAAGGACGAGCGCTACGCCCGCACCGACGACTACCTGACGGTGGTGAAGCGGGCCTGGACGGAGGACGCCCCGTTCGACCACGAGGGCCCGTACTACCGGCTGGCCGACTTCCGCTCGGACGTCCGGCCGGTGCAGCAGCCGCGGATCCCGCTGTACTTCGGCGGCTCCTCCGAGGCCGCCTACCGGGTCGGCGGCAAGCACGCCGACACCTTCGCGCTGTGGGGCGAGCCGCTGGCCGAGACCGCCGAGCAGATCGCCCGGGTCCGGGCCGCCGCCCAGGCCGCCGGGCGCACCGACCTGCCGGGCATCAGCGTCTCGTTCCGGCCGATCCTGGGCCGCACCGACGAGGAGGCGTGGGAGCGAGCCCGGGGCATCCTGGGCACCATCGAGCAGCGCGGCAGCACGCTCGGCTGGCGCCGGGGGACGCAGCTGTCCGGCGCCGGCCCGGCGCCGGAGAACGTCGGCTCGCAGCGGCTGCTGGCCGCCGCAGCGAAGGGCGACCGGCACGACCGGGCGCTGTGGACGGCCACCGCGAAGGCCACCGGCGCCGGCGGCAACTCCACCGCCCTGGTGGGCTCCCCCGAGACGGTGGCGCAGGCCCTGCTCGACTACGTGGACATCGGCGCGACCACGCTGCTGATCCGCGGCTACGACCCGCTGGACGACGCCCTGGACTACGGCCGCGAACTGCTGCCGCTGGTCCGCCAGGAGGTCGCCCGCCGCGACGCGGCCGCCGCCACCGCCGCCACCACTGCCGCCCCGGCCACCGCGGGCGCCCGGTGACCGCGCCCGTGCTCGCCGCCGCCCCCGAAACCGACCCGGCCACGGCACCGGCACCGGCATCAGCACCGGACGGCCGCTGGGAGCCCGCCCCCGGCACGGCCGTCCGGGGCACCGTGGTGCTGCTGCCCGGCCGGGGCGAACACCCGGGCGTGTACGCCAGGTTCGGCCGCCGGCTGGCGTCCGACGGCTACCGCCTGCTCGTCCCGGCGCGGGCCGTTCCGTTCCCCGACCCGCTCCACGCCCCCGCCTCCGCCTCCGCCCCCGGCCCCGGCCCCGGCCCCGTCGTCCTGTTCGCCCGGGCCCGGGCCGAGCAGGGGGACGGCGGGCCGGTGGTGCTGGCGGGTTCCGACCAGGGCGCGCTGCTGGCGCTGGCGCTCGCCGCCGAGGTCCGCCCGGACGGACTGCTGCTGGCCGGGCTGCCGGGCGACGGCGGGCCGGTCCGGACGGCGGACGAGCTGTCCGCGCGGACGGCCTGCCCGGTCCACCGGGGGCTGCTGGCGGACGATCCCGGGTTCCGGCCCGGCGCGCTGTTCGAGCCGGTGCCCGCCGCCCTGGCCGGGGCGGCGGCCGCGGCCCGTCCGGCGGTGCCGGTGCTGGCGTTCCACGGCCTGGCCGACGAGGTCGCGCCGGTCGGGGCGCTGCGGGAGCTGGCCGGGCGGCTGCCGTCGGTCGAGGCGGTCGCGGTGGCCGACGGGCGCCACGACGTGTTCAACGACGCCGTGCACCGCAGCGTCGCGGCCCGCACCGTGCTCTGGCTGGAGCGGCTGCGCTCCGGCCTGGACGGGCTGCCGGCCCTCCCGCCGCCGCTGCTCGTCCCGCTCGACACCCACGCGTAACCACACCGCACCACACCACACCGCACCACACCACACCACACCACACAGCACCGCACCGTACCGCACCGGCCCGCCCACTCCCCCGGGCCGGTGCGCCCCTCCCGCTCCTGGAAAGGACCGTCCCGATGACCACGCTCGACGAACGCCCGCCCACCACGGCCCCGCTCACCGCTACGCCCGCCGAAGCGCCCACCGCACTGCCCGCCGAACTGCTGCGCAGCACCCTGCGCCGGCACGCCTCCGGGGTGGTGGTGATCACCGTGCCGGGACCGGCCGGGTTCACCGCGACCTCGTTCACCTCGGTGAGCCTGGAGCCCGCGCTGGTCTCGTTCTACCTGGCCTCGGGGGCGTCGACGGCCCCGGCGGTGCGCGCGGCGGAGGCGTTCACCGTGCACCTGCTGCGCCGCGAACAGGAGCCGCTGGCAAGGGCGTTCGCCCGGAGCGGCACGGACCGGTTCGCCGGCGTGGAGTGGCAGGAGGGCCCGCACGGGACGCCGCTGCTGGCGGGCGTCGCGGCCCGGTTGACGGCCCGTCGGGTGGGGCTGCACCCGGTGGGCGACCACCTGCTGGTGGTGGGTGAGGTGCTGGCGGCCCAGGTGCCGGGCGGGGAGCCGCTGGTGCACCACGACGGCGCCTTCGGCGGGTTCGCGCCGGGCGCCGGGGAGGGCCCGTGGCGCTGACCGTGCACTGGTTCCTGCCGACCACCGGGGACAGCCGCGAGGTGGTCGGCGGGGGCCACGGTTCCGCGCCGGGGGTGTCCGGCGGCGACCGGCCGCCGTCCCTCGGCTACCTGGGGCAGATCGCCCGGGCGGCCGAACAGCTGGGTTTCGCCGGGGTGTTGACGCCGACCGGCCCGTGGTGCGAGGACGCCTGGCTGACCACGGCGATGCTGGCCGGGCTGACCGAGCGGCTGCGCTTCCTGGTGGCGTTCCGGCCGGGCCTGCTCTCGCCGACGCTGGCGGCCCAGATGGCGACGACCTTCCAGAACCTGTCCGGCGGCCGGCTGGCGCTGAACGTGGTGACCGGCGGCGAGTCCCGGGAGCAGCGGGCGTACGGGGACTTCCTGGACAAGGACGGCCGGTACGCCCGGGCCGACGAGTTCCTGTCGGTGACCGGGCGGCTGTGGCGGGGCGAGCGGGTCGACCACGAGGGCGCGCACCTGCGGGTGGCGGGCGCGGAGTTGACCCGGCGGCCCGACCCGGTGCCGGAGGTGTACTTCGGCGGTTCGTCGGCGGCGGCGGAGCAGGTCGCCGCCCGGCACGCGGACGTGTACCTGACCTGGGGGGAGCCGCCCGCGCAGGTGGCGGCGAAGGTGGAGCGGATCCGGGCGCTGGCCGCCGCGCACGGGCGCCGGCCGCGGTTCGGCGTCCGGCTGCACACCATCAGCCGGGACACCGCCGCCGAGGCGTGGGCGGAGGCCGACCGGCTGCTGGCCGGGATGGACCCGGAGCGGATCCGGGCGACCCAACTCGCCCTGGCCGGGAGCGAGTCGGAGGGCCAGCGGCGGATGCGGGAGCTGCACGGCGGGGCGGTGGACCGGCTGGAGGTGTACCCGAACCTGTGGGCCGGGTTCGGCCTGGTGCGCGGGGGCGCGGGCACCGCGCTGGTGGGCAGCCACGCCGAGGTCGCCGACCGGATCGAGGAGTACCACCGGCTGGGCGTCGAGGAGTTCGTGCTGTCCGGGGTCCCGCACCTGGAGGAGGCGTACCGGGTGAGTGAGGGGCTGCTCCCGCTGCTCACCGCCCGGGGGCTGCTCGCGCCCGGCGCCCGTCCGTGAAAGTTCCGCGGCCGGGCGCCGGAAAGTTTTCGGGCCCGCCCGGGCCCCCACCTGCCGGAAACCCTGCTGTTCACATCCTTGAACTACGGTCACGTACAAGTCCATTGACGCGTCCAGGACGGGCTCCTACTGTCCGTGGAGCGGCGCCGCACCCGCTCCACGTTCACATCCGTGACCCACCCCTGGAGACGAACGCATGCGCAAGAGAGCAGCCCTCGCGTCCGCGGCCCTGCTGGCCGGCACCGTGGCCGTGCTGTCCACCGGCCCGGCCAGCGCCGCGGCCACCCGGTACGAGGCCGAGTCCTCCCCCGCGGTCTGCACCGGCACCATCGACTCCGACTGGACCGGCTTCTCCGGCTCCGGCTTCTGCAACGGCACCAACGCCACCGGCGCGTACGCCCAGTTCACGGTGAACGCCACCGCCGCGGGCACCGCGACGCTGGCGTTCCGGTTCGCCAACGGCACCACCACCGCCCGGCCCGCCGACCTGGCCGTCAACGGCACCGGCAGCGGCACGCTCTCCTTCGAGGGCACCGGCAGCTGGACCGGCTGGACCACCAAGTCCGTGACCGTGCCCGTCCGTTCGGGCAGCAACACGATCCGGCTCACCCCCACCACCGCCGCCGGGCTGCCCAACCTGGACTACCTGGACGCCGAGGTCACCACCTCCACCAGCAGCACGCCCCCGCCCACCGCGAACGCCCTCTACGTCGCCCCGAACGGCACCGACGGCGCCGCGGGCACCCAGTCCGCCCCCACCACGCTCACCTCCGCGATCGCCCGGATCACCCCCGGCGGCACCATCTACCTGCGCGGCGGCACCTACGCGTACGGCAAGACCGTCACCGTCCCGGCGGGCAGCAACGGCACCGCCGCCGCCCGCACCACGCTGTCCGCCTACCCGGGCGAGACCCCGGTGCTGGACTTCTCCGCGATGACCGAGGACCCGGCCAACCGCGGACTGGTCCTCAACGCCGACTACTGGCACGTGTACGGGCTCACCGTGCAGCGCGCCGGCGACAACGGCATCTACGTCGGCGGCAGCCACAACGTCGTCGAACGGACCGTCACCCGGTACAACCGCGACTCCGGCCTGCAGCTCGGCCGGATCTCCTCCAGCACCCCCGCCGCCCAGTGGCCCTCGGACAACCTGGTCCTCAGCGCCGAGTCGCACGACAACGCCGACTCCGACGGCGAGGACGCGGACGGCTTCGCCGCCAAGCTCACCGTCGGCCCCGGCAACGTCTTCCGCTACGCCGTCTCGCACAACAACATCGACGACGGCTGGGACCTCTACACCAAGACCGACACCGGCCCGATCGGCCCCGTCACCGTCGAGGACTCGCTCTCCTACGGCAACGGGACGCTCTCCAACGGCACCGTCAACGCCAACGGCGACCGCAACGGCTACAAGCTCGGCGGCGACGACATCGCGGTCAACCACACCGTCCGCCGCAGCATCGCCTACCGCAACGGCCACCACGGCTTCACCTGGAACAGCAACCCGGGCGCGATGGCCGTCACCGGCAACCTGAGCATCGACAACGCCGAACGCAACTACTCCTGGGACGGCGGTAGTTCGGTGTTCCGCACCAACACCTCCTGCCGGTTCGCGGTCAGCGGCTCCAACGACAAGACCATCGGCGACGCCGACTCCACCAACCAGTTCTGGACCGGCACCAACGGCTCCCGCTGCGCCCCCTACAGCGGCGCCCTGGCCTGGTCCTTCGCCGCCGACGGGCACCTGGCCGTCACCCTCGGCGGCCGAGCGGTGAACCTGTGACCCACGGTCTCCCCGGCCTCCCGGGAGGCCGGGGAGACCGCCGGCTCACCCCTGGGTGAGCATCACCAGCAGCGCGGCGGCGGCGAGCAGGCTGCCGACCAGCGGCACCGCCCGGACGCCGGCGGTGGCCACCAGGCCCGCGCCCAGCAGCGACCCGGCGGCGATGCCGAGGTTGAACACCGCGCTCATCGCGGCCGAGGCCATGTCGGTGCTGCCGGGCGCCACCTGCAGGGCCCGGTGCTGGATGGCGGCGGCGAGCGCGTTGAAGGACAGGCCGAGCAGCGCGAGCATCCCCAGCGCCGCCGGCCGGGTGCCGCCGAGCGCGAACAGGCCCAGCATGGCGGCCGTGAGCAGGCCCAGCGGCGCGATCAGGGCCGGCCGGGGGTAGCGGTCCAGGTAGCGGCCGAGCAGCAGGGTGCCGAGCACGCCGAAGACGCCGGAGACCGACAGCAGCGGGCCGAGCGAGCCGTTGCCGAAGCCGCTGAAGTCCAGCAGCAGCGAGGTGAGGTAGGTGAAGGTGCCCATCGCACCGGTGACGGCCAGGCCGGTGGTGACCAGCAGGACGGTCATCCGGCGGCGGTCGGGCGCGGTGCCGCGGGCGGCCGCGCCCTCCCCGGGGGCGGTGCCGGGCAACAGCAGGGCGACGGCGGCGCAGGTGGCGACGCTCAGGCCGCTCATCACGGCGAAGGCGACCCGCCAGTGGGTCTGCTGGGCCAGCCAGGTGCCGACCGGCACGCCGAGCACGGGGGCGAGGCCGTTGCCGATGGACAGCCGGGCCACCATCCGGCCGCGCACCTCGGGCGGGAACAGGCCGGTCGCGGTGGAGGCCACCACCGCCCAGAACATCGCCTGGGTGAGGCCGGTCAGCAGCCGGGACGCCAGCAGGACCCAGAAGTCCTGGGCGAGCGCGGTGACCAGGGTGGCCAGCGCCAGCAGCCCGAGCGTCCCGCTGAGCAGCAACCGGCGCGGGACCTCGCGGGTGGCGCGGGCCAGCGGCAGCGAGGCCAGCAGGACGACCAGCGCGTAGCCGGTGACCAGCAGGCCGACCTGGGACCGGGAGCGGCCCAGGTCGGCGGAGATGATGGTGAGCAGGCCGGTCGGCAGCACCTCGGTGGTGACGAAGCAGAAGGCCGCGAAGGAGAGCGCGAGCAGCGCGGCGACCGCCCGCCGACGGGAGACCACCGGGCCGACGGCGGCATCGGCGGTGGTGGTGGTGGCGTCGGCGGCCGGGAGGACGGTGCCGGGGTCGCTGCCGCTGTCAGTGGTCGCCATCGCCAGCTCCTCCCGGTCCGGCGGTGGACGGGTCCGGCTCCCGGGCCGGGCTCGGCCCCGCGTCGGGCCCGGTGACGGGGGCCGGGGCGGTGACGGAGGCCGGCGCGGTGACGGGGACGGTGACCCGGCGGTTGGGTGCGGTCTCCCGGCACAGCAGGTGGTGCAGCAGGCGTTCGCGTTCGAGCACCGCCCGGGCCCGCTCCAGCCAGCTGTCGGCGTCCGGCCGCGCCGCTCCTTCCCCGGTCGTCCAGGAGCTCAACTCCGCCGTCCGGTCCCGCAGTTCGACGGCGCGCCGGAGCGCGGCGGCCGAGGGCGCGAAGGCGGCGGCCCGCCCGGTGCCGGTGGCGGCCCGGGCGGCCAGCAGTTCCAGGGCGGCGGCCAGGCGCCGCCGGTGTTCCAGCAGGACCCGGAACGGCCGTGCGTCGAGCGGCAGTTCACCGCGCAGCATCCGGACGGCCCGCGCGTACAGGGTGCGCGAGGCGGCCGGTCCGACGGTGATCCGGGAGGCCCTTCCTTCCCGGGGTCCACCGAACTCGCCGACCCGGCCCACGAGTCGGCCGTCGAGCGCGCGGGTGAGCGCGAGGTGCAGGGCGGCCGGGGTGAAGCGGTGCGCGCCGTCGTCCGGCCGGGCGCGCAGCAGCAGGACGGGGCGCGGCCGCCCGGTCCCCTCACCGCCCTCGCCGGCCTCGACGCAGGCGAGCGCGGCCTCGGCGGGCGTGGTCTCGGCGCGCGCGTAGTGGCCCGCGGCGTCCGTGCTGTGCGCCCGCAGCGTGCCGGGGGCGGGCCCGCGGACGTACATCACCTGCCCGACCGCGCGGGCCCGGCCGTACTCGTCGGTGCCGGGCACGTGGGACTTCTCGGCGTGCACCAGCACCGCGTGGCCCGCGCCGGCGGCCCCGGCCAGGAGGGCGGCCGCCCGGGGCAGGGTGGCGACGGCCTCCCGCGGGTGCTCCTCCAGGTCCAGCGGTCCGGTGCCCCGGCCATCGCCGGTGTCGAAGTCGAGGTCGAAGCCGAACGGGAGGGCGGGGTCCTCGTGCGCGTACAGGCAGAGGAAGCCGCCGGCCAGCCAGTCCTCGAAGGCGGGGTGGGTGCGCAGCAGTTCGCACCGGAAGGCGTGGTGCGGGTGGGAGCGGACCTCCGGCTGCCGCGGCGGGGCGGTGGCCGCCGGGCGGGCGGCGGTCAGGAGTGGTGGGGCCACGGGCGCTGTCGCCTCGCTTCCGCTAGTGGGGCTTGTCGAGGAGGTCGGCCGCGTCGGCGGCGCACCCCCAGGAGAGGGTGTAACCGGCGGCGCCGTGCCCGTAGTTGTGGACCAGGCCGGGAATGTACGGGTCCCGTTCGACCCGGACCGTGCCCCGGGTGGGCCGGAAACCCACCCGGACTTCCAGCACCCGGGCGCCCGCGGCGGCGGGCACCAGCCGGGCGCAGCGCTCCAGCACGTCGGCGACCGTCTCCTCGGGGACGGTGGTGGCCACCAGGCCGGGGTCGGCGGTGCCGCCGAGCACCGCGTCGTGCTCGCGCTCGATCACGTACGTGGGGCGCCTGGGGTCGCTGCCGTCGATCCAACAGCCTTGCAGTCCTTCGGGTTTGGCGCAGCGCAGCAGTACCCCGCGGACCAGCGACAGGCTGCGGTCACCGGCCAGCGCGGCGCTGCCGTAGCCGGTGCAGTTGACCACCGCGCCGGTGCGGCCGGCCTCCGCGGCCAGGTCGGTGACCAGCCGGTGCTCGGTCCGGCCGCCGCGGGCGGCGAAGCGCTCGGCCAGGTGGGCGAGGTAGCGGTCGGCGTCGACGGCCGGGACGGGGAGCGTCCAGGCGGCGGCGTACCCGGGCGGGCAGGGGGCCGGGCGGGCGAGGTTGTCCCCGCTCATTTCCCTGACCCACCACGGTACTTCGCTGGAGGTCGCGGAGAACTCGGTGAGCGTGCGGATCCGTACGCCGCTCTCCGCGGGCCGCCGGGACAGGGCGGTGAGCCGGTGCAGGGCGGTGGTGGCGCGCCGCAGGTAGACCGGGTCGGGGCGGCGGAGCAGCGGGTGCCAGATCGCGGCGGCCAGCACCGAGGTGGTGTGGTGCGGCGGTTCGGGGGTGACCAGGGTGACCGGGCGGCCGCGCTCCTGGAGTTCCAGGGCGGTGGTGAGCCCGCTGACGCCGCCGCCGACCACCGTGGCGGGCCCGCCCGGCGCACCGCCTTCCCGGCGCCCGCCCACCGCGCCGCTCACCGCGCCGCCTTCCCGGACCGCGCCGTCCCGGCGTCCGCCGGGCCGCCGCCGGGCGGGCGGGGGCTCATGCGCCGGCCTGCCGGGCGGCCGGGAGGGCGCCGGGGCGGGCGGACCCGGCGGTGCGGTCGCGCCCGGGGGCGAGCCGGCCGACGGTCTCGGCCTCGTCCCCGTCGCCGTACTGGAGGCCCACCGGCAGGTGGGAGTGGCCGCACGAGCGGCCGCGGTCGGGAGTCATCCCGGTCAGCACCTTTCGTCGTTCACCGTGCACCGCGCACGGTGCAATTCGTCCGCGCATTCCACCGGGACCGGAGTGCGGCCCGGGGCTTTTCCCGTCCGCCCGCACGAACCCGCCCGAACGAACCCGGCCGCGCCAATCGACCGCGCGAATCGGCCCGCACGAATCGGTCCGCACGAATCGACCCGCGATTCCGGCACGAAAAACCCGGGCGTCCGTACCGCCCGCCTTTCGCCCGACAATGCCCGGGTGCCCCCGGTACGGTGCTCCCGAGGCACTCCCGAGGTGCTCCGGGCGCGATCCCGCCACGCCCGCAAGGGAGTTCGCGCTATCCCGCCGCTCCGGCCCGAGCCGGGCGCGGCACCCCGGAAATCCGCGGAACGGGTCCGGTTCCTGGCGCCGACACGCCGTTTCCCTCCCGCGGCCGTCCGTTTCGGAAGATCGAGTGGGAGCGCTCCCACACCAATCCGCCGGACAGCATGTCAGCGCCGGGGGTTCCTGTCAAAGGTCCGGTCAAGAACCCGGTCACCCCCGGCGCCGATTTCCGCTCACTTGTAGATGACGCCGGGCTCCGCGGTCCCGGGGGCGAGCAACTCCCCCACCGTGACGAAGGTGTAGCCCTGTCCGGCCAGCGACTCCAGGACGGCGGGCAGGGCGGGCACCGTGCCCGCGTGCAGCGGGTGCAGCAGGACGATCCCGTCCCGCGCGGCCCCCTCCAGGACCCGCTTCGCGATCAGCCCGCTGTCGTCGGTCGCGTAGTCCTTCGCGGTCACCGTCCACAGCACCTGGGCCATGCCGAGCTCGCGCGAGATCCGCGACACCCGGTCGTCGGTCCGCCCCTCCGGCGGCCGCATCAGGGTGGGCCGCCGCCCGGTGACCTCCTCGATCGCGTCCGCCGTCCGGTCGAGCTCCTCCCGCACCCGGTCGTCCCCGATCTCGGTCAGCCGGGGGTGGTTCCAGGTGTGGTCGCCGATCTCGTGCCCCTCCCGCGTGATCCGCCGCACCACCTCGGCGTTCGCCGCCACGTCCCGCCCCTCCAGGAAGAACGTCCCCACCGCCCGGTACTGCGCCAGCAGGTCCATCACCGCCCCCGTCCGCTCGCCCGGGACGCCGTCGAAGGTCAACGCGATGCACTTCACCCGCGCGCAGTCCACCCGCCCCGGCGCCGCGTCCGCCGCCGCCCGCTTCCGCGCCTCCGCCGGCCCGACCGTCACCATCGCGAAGCTCCGCACGACCAGCACCGTGACCAGCCCCGCGACCGCCAGCACCGCCGCACCCAGCGTCAGATAGAACCGCGGTCCCCGTTTCACCCTTTTCATTCCCCGAACCCTATATTTGCCCTTACCTCCCGCTTCACCCCGCACCCCACCCCTCCCCGACCGGCCCCTCCCCGCCCCGGCCCGCCCCTCAGGACGCCCGGGCCGGCAGCTCGACGGGGTAGGGCTCGGCGAAGTCGGCCGAGCGGCTCACCCGCTCCCAGGCCCCGGCCTCCTCCAACTGCCGGCGGGAGTAGTCGAGCGCCATCCCCACCGCGTCGGCCCCGAGCAGCAGGTGCCCCGGCGCGTCGCCGCGGCGCACGGCGCGCACGATGATCTCCGCGGCCCGCGCCGGGTCCCCGGCCGCGCCGGAAACCCCTTGGCGGACCCGGCGGTTCATCGCGCCGACGGTCTGCTCGTACGCCTCGGGCACGGGGTGGACGGTCATCGAGTCGCCCGCCCAGTCGGTGGCGAAGCCGCTCGGCTCGACGACCGTGAACCGGATGCCGAACGGCGCGGTCTCCGCCGCCAGCGACCGGGTGAAGCCGTCGACGGCGAACTTGGCCGCCTGGTAGGAGGCGATGCCCGGCGAGCCGCCGACCCGGCCGCCGATCGAGGAGAACTGGACGACGGTGCCCGCCCCCTGGCGGCGCAGCGCGGGCAGCGCGGCCTTGGTGACGTGGTACACGCCCCAGAAGTTGGTCTCGAACTGGGCGCGGAAATCCTGGTCGTCGGCGCTCTCCACCGGCGCCACGTTGGCGTACCCGGCGTTGTTCACCAGCACGTCGATGCGCCCGAAGCGGGCGAGCGCGGCGTCGACGGCCGTGCGCGCCTGGTCGGGGCTGGTGACGTCCAGGGGCAGGACGAGCACCCGGTCGCCGTGCGGCGCGAGTTCGGCGCGGAGGGCTTCGGGGCGGCGGGCGGTGGCGACCACCAGGTCGCCCGCGTCGAGGGCGGCGGTGACCAGGGCGCGGCCGATGCCGCGGGACGAACCGGTGACGAACCAGACCTGCTGGGTGTTGCGTGCGTCTTCGCTCATGCACTTAGTACAACACCGTTCTCTTAATAACGCAACGCCGTTCCGTTACCTCTTCCTATGATGGGGGTCATGAGCCAGCCAGCCTTCCGACGGGCCCGCAGCACCGAGGCCAAGCAGGCCCGCGAGACCGCGATCCTGGACGCGGCCCGGGCCCTCGGCCGGGACCGCGGCATCCGCGACGTCTCCCTGACCGACATCGCCGCCGAGGTCGGCATGCACAAGTCCGCGCTGCTGCGCTACTTCGAGACCAGGGAGCAGATCTTCCTCGAACTCACCGCCGAGGGCTGGCGGGAGTGGTCCGCGGCCCTGCGCGCCGACCTGACGGCCCGGAGCTCCGCCACCCCCGCCGAGGTCGCCGGGGCCTTCGCCGCGACCCTGTCCGCCCGCCCGGCGTTCTGCGACCTGCTCGCCCAGGCCCCGCTCAACCTGGAACGGAACGTCTCACTGGAGGCGGTGCGCGCCTTCAAACTCCTCACCCGGCACGAAGTCACGCAGATCGGCCGGGAGTTGACCCGCCTGCTCGGCCTGGACGAGGCCCAGGTGCTCGACACCCTGGCCACCGCCACCGGCATGGCCGGCGCCCTGTGGCAGATCGCCAGCCCCGGCCCCCGCCTGCGCGAGCTCTACACCTCCGACCCCCGCCTGGCCCACGCCGTCGTCGAGGTCGAACCCCGCCTGCACCGCGTCCTCACCGCCTTCCTGCTGGGCACGACCACCGCCGCCCCCGCCTGACGGCGCCCCCGGCCGGCGGCGGAGCGGGGCGGACGGCCCGCCCGCCGTCCGCCCCGGCCGCCTCCGGCACTCAGCACTCAGCGCTCGGAAGCGCTCAGCGCTCAGCGCCTCCGAGCACGGACGCCGCGAAGGCGAGCGCCACCGGAACGTGGTGGCTGCCGCCGCCCTCGTGCCCGTTGTAGGGATAGACGCTGATCTCCTTCGGGCCGCGGTAGTGGTGGTAGGAGGCGAAGACGGTCTCGGGCGGGCAGACCTCGTCCATCAGTGCGACCGAGTACAGCGCCGGGGCGGTGGCGCGGGCCGCGAAGTGGAGGCCGTCGAAGTAGGCGAGGGTGGCGAAGACGGTCTCCACCTTGTCGCGGTGGACCTTGCAGAAGTCGGCGACCTCCTTGTAGGGGAAGGCGTCGGTGATCTCGGTGGCGCGGCGGATGTGCTGCAGGAACGGGACGTCCGCGACCACCCCGGCCAGGTCGGGCACCAGGCCCGCGACCGCCAGCGCCAGGCCGCCGCCCTGGCTGCCGCCCGCCACCAGGACCCTCTCCGGGTCGACGCCGGGGTGGGTGCGCACGGCGTCGACGGCCCGCACCGCGTCGGTGTAGAGCCGGCGGTAGTAGTACGCGGCCGGGTCGAGGACGCCGCGGGTCATCGACCCGGGGTGGGCCGGGCCCGCGCCGGGCCCGTCGTCGGGGGTGTCGCCGGTGGACCAGGTGCCGCCCTGTCCGCGGGTGTCCATGACCAGGTGGGCGTAGCCCGCGCTGGCCCACCGCAGGTGGTCGTGGGGCAGGGCCCGGCCGCCGCCGTACCCGATGTACTCGACGACCGCGGGCAGCGGTCCCTCGGCGCCGCGCGGCCGGACCAGCCAGCCCTTGATCGGCTGTCCGTCGTAGCCGGGGAAGGTGACGTCCTCGACGGTGAGGGTGGTGAGGCCGGTCTCGACCGGCGCGGTGTCGAGGCGGGCGGGGAAGGCCCTGGCGGCGGCCAGGGTGTCCGCCCAGAAGGCGGCGAAGTCGGCGGGTTCGGTGCGCTCGGGCCGGTGCTTGTGCAGCTCGGGCAAGTCCATGGAGAGGAAGGCCATGACGGCCCAGGGTAGGGCCGGCCGACGACCGCGCCAATGTCGGGGTCGGAAAAGCGTGAAACTTACTTAACTGCTTAAGCCCAGAAGCGCCGGTGGGGCGCCGGGGCCCGCCCCGACTGTTGACCTGATCATGCGGAGCCTCTTACTTTCCCGGAAGTCGGTCCGGGCCTTTCGCGCACCGCTCCGCTTAAGCGCATAAGCGGCCCGATCGCCTCCGCCCCGAACCCTCCTGATCCCCCGTCAGCCCTGTGTCAGCCCTGTGTCAGTCGAACCTCCACCACCCGGGAGTCGGTACATGGAACAGCGATCGGCGGCCCTGCTGGCCGTGGCCCTGATGTCGATCACCGCGGTCTCCGGCTGCTCCGGCGCGAGCGGCGGCGGCACCGGCGGCGCGGCCGTCGCCCCGTCCGACCCGGCCTCGGTGAGCGGCACCATCACCGTGCTCACCCACAAGACCGACCTGGCGGGCGACGGGACCCTGGACCGGTACGCGGCCGAGTTCAACAAGGTCTACCCGAACGTGCACGTCAAGTTCGAGGCGATCGTCAACTACGAGGGCGACGTCAAGATCCGCCTGAACAGCACCGACTACGGCGACGTGCTGATGATCCCGGCCGCCGTCCCGGTCGCCGACTACCCGAAGTTCTTCGCCCCGCTCGGCACCCCGGAGGAGCTGGACCGCAAGTACCGCTTCGTCGACGGCGGCGCCTACGACGGGCAGGTCTACGGCGTCGCCACCAACGGCAACGCGACCGGCCTGGTCTACAACAAGGCGGTCTGGAAGCAGGCCGGGATCACCGGTTGGCCCACCACCCCGGACGAGTTCCTGACGGACCTGCGCGCGATCAAGGAGAGGACCTCCGCCACCCCGCTCTCCACCGTCTACCACGAGGGCTGGCCGATGACGGCCTGGCAGAGCTACCTCGGCGGGGCGAGCTGCGACGAGGCCGCCAACGACGCGCTGGCCACCGACCCCGCGCCCTGGGCGGCGGGCAAGGAGCTCAACCGCATCGACACCCTGCTGTACGACGCGGTGCACCAGCAGCTGGTGGAGAAGGACCCGACCACCACCGCCTGGGAGGGCTCCAAGAACCAGCTCGGCACCGGGAAGGTCGGCACGCTGGCGCTCGCCTCCTGGGCGATCTCCCAGATGAAGGACGCCGCCCGGACGGCGGGCGCCGACCCGGCGGACATCGGTTTCATGCCCTTCCCGGCGCAGCGGGACGGGCACTTCTGCTCGGTGGTCTCCCCCGACTACCGGGAGGCCGTGAACGTCCACTCCAAGCACAAGGAGGCCGCCCGCGCCTGGGTGGACTGGTTCGTCGACAAGAGCGGCTACGCGCAGGACGAGGCCCTGCTGCCGACCCTCAAGAGCGGGGCGATGCCCGCCGAGCTCCAGGCGTACCAGGACGCGGGGGTCCGGTTCATCCAGTTGAGCCAGGCGAAGAACGCCGAGGTCTCGACGATCGACAACCAGTCCGAGATCGGCCTGAACAAGCCGGACTACCGCCAGCACATCGTCGACCTGGCCCGCGGCGCCGGGGGCGGCGGCGGCCTGGAGGGCTACTTCGCCGACCTGAACCGGAAGTGGGCCGCCGCGCTCAAGCGGGCCGGGTCCTGACCGGCCGGCCGACGGACGAGCGAGGCGACATGCCCGAACCCACCACCGCCACCCCCACCGATCCCACCACCGCCACCACCGCGGCAGCGCCCCCCGCGGCCGCGCCCCTCCGGACCAGGCTGCTCGCCCGCGCCACCCCGTGGCTGTTCCTCGCGGTGCCGCTGGCATTCCTGGTCACCTTCACCTACACGCCGGTGTTCAACATGCTGTACTACAGCCTGACCAGCTGGGACGGCTTCGGCCCGGACCAGGAGTTCGTCGGCCGGGCCAACTACACCGAGCTGTTCACCCGGCCCGACCTGTTCCAGGTCTTCTTCGTCAGCCTGTTCTACCTGGCGTCGGGCGCCGTGCAGATGCTGCTGGCGCTGTACTTCGCCACGGTGCTGAGCTTCCACGTCCGGTTCCGGAACTTCTTCAAGGGCGTGCTGTTCTTCCCGTACCTGATCAACGGCGTCGCCATCGGCTTCGTCTTCCTGTACTTCTTCCAGCCCGGCGGCACGCTCGACTCCGTCCTCGGCCTGTTCGGCGCGCGCGGCGACCACCTGTGGCTGGGCGATCCGCACCTGGTCAACTGGTCGCTCGCCTCGGTCTCGCTCTGGCGGTACCTGGGGCTGAACTTCGTGCTGTTCCTGGGCGCGATCCAGTCGATCCCCGGGGAGGTCTACGAGGCGGCGGACCTGGACGGGGCCAACCGCTGGCACCAGGTGAGGCACATCGTGCTGCCCGGCATCCGGCCCGTGGTCAGCCTGAGCGCCGTCCTGGTGGTCTCCGGCTCGCTGTCCGCGTTCGAGATCCCGTACCTGATGACCGGCGGCGCCAACGGCAGCACCACCTTCGTGATCCAGACGGTCAAGCTGGCCTTCCAGTTCAACAAGGTCGGCCTGGCCTCGGCCGCCGCCGTGGTGCTGCTCGCCGTCGTCCTGCTGACCACCTGGATCCAGCGGCGGCTGGTCCCCGACGAAGGGGTCGACCTGGTATGACGGCCCACCACGCCCCGCGCGGGGCCGGCGCCCGCACCGCGGTCGCCGCCAAGTACCTGTCCCTGCTGGCCGCTTCGGCCGCGACGCTGCTGCCGCTGGCGGTGGTGCTGATGGCGGCGCTGAAGACCGAGCCGGAGTCCGCGGACACCGGTCCGCTGACGCCGCCGCACGACTGGTTCAACCTGCACAACTTCCGGGTCGCCTTCACCCAGGGCCACCTGCTCCGGGCCTTCGGCAACACCGCCTTCATCCTGGTCTTCTCGGTCACCGGCACCGTCCTGATCGGCTCGATGGCCGCGTACGCGATCGACCGGTTCCGGTTCCCGTTCCGGAAGCTGACGGTCTCGCTGTTCCTGCTGGCCTCGCTGGTGCCCGGGGTGACCACCCAGGTGGCGACCTTCCAGATCGTCAACTCCTTCGGCCTGTTCAACAACCGCTGGTCCGCGATCGCCCTGTACACCGGCACCGACATCGTCTCGATCGTGATCTTCCTGCAGTTCATGCGGGCCATCCCGGTCTCGCTCGACGAGGCGGCCCGGATCGACGGGGCCTCGCCGCTGCGGATCTACCGGACGGTGATCCTGCCGCTGCTGCGGCCCGCGATCGCGACCGTGGTGATCGTGAAGGGGGTGGTGGTCTACAACGACTTCTACATCCCGTTCCTGTACATGCCCTCGCCCGAACTCGGCACCGTCTCCACGTCGTTGTTCTACTTCAAGGGCCCGTACGGGGCCCGCTGGGAGGTGATCTGCGCGGGCACCGTCCTGGTCATCCTGCCGACCCTGGTGGTGTTCCTGTTCCTGCAGCGGTTCCTCTACAACGGCTTCACCCGGGGGGCCACGAAGTGACGGCGCAGCGGTGAAGCGGGTCACGATCGGGGAGATCGCGGAGCGGGCGGGCGTCTCGATCGGCGCGGTGTCGTACGCCCTGAACGGCCGGCCGGGGGTGTCCGAGGAGACCCGCCGCCGGATCCTGGAGATCGCCGACCGGCTCGGCTGGCGGCCGAGCCTGGCCGCCAGGTCGCTGTCGGCTTCGCGGGCGCACAGCGTGGGCCTGATCCTGGCCCGCCCCGCGGACACCCTGGGCGTCGAGCCGTTCTTCATGCGGTTCATCTCGGGGCTGGAGCGCGAACTGTCGGGGCGGCGGGTCGGCCTGCTGCTGCAGGTGGTCGGGGACCACGCCGCCGCCGTCGAGGCGATCCGCCGCTGGTGGGCCGAGCGCCGGGTGGACGGCCTGGTGGTGACCGACCTGTACGCGCAGGACGCCCGGCTGCCGGTGATCGAGGAGCTGGGCGTCCCGGCGGTGCTGGCCGGGCGGCCCCGGGCCGACAGCGGGCTGGGCGCCGTCTGGGCCGACGACACCGCGGCGGTGGACTCCTCCGTCGACTACCTGGTGGCGCTGGGCCACCGCCGGATCGCCCGGGTGTCCGGGCTGCCCGCCCTCGACCACACCCGGGTCCGGGTGGCGGCGTTCCGCGCGGCCGTGCTCCGGCACGGCCTGGGCGAACCGCGGGTGGTCGAGACCGACTACACCGCGGAGGAGGGCGCGCGGGCGACCCGGGCCCTGCTGTCCCGGCCCGACCGGCCGACCGCGATCCTGTACGACAACGACGTGATGGCCGTCGCCGCGCTCAACGTCGCCCAGGAGATGGGCATCGCGGTGCCCGCCGAGCTGTCCCTGCTGGCCGGGGACGACTCGCAGCTGTGCGTCCTGGTCCGCCCCGCGCTGACCGCCCTGTCCTGGGACATCCAGGCGTACGGCCTGCACACCGCCCAGGTGCTGCTGGAGCTGATCGACGGCCTGCCGCCGCGCTCGCACCAGGAGCGGACCCCCGTCCTGACCGTCCGCGGCAGCACCGGCGCGGCACCGGCCGGCTGAGAAACTTTCGGCCCGCCGCTCCCCCCTTTCCCCCTTTCCTCCCAAGGCTGTTGACGTCCCGTCAGTTTCCACCCTACTTTCCCGGAAAACGACCGGGCCGCATTTCCGCGCCGCGGACTTAAGCGCATAAGCAGCGCACCGCGCGGCCGCCCCCGCCGTTCCGACGGAAATTCCCCCACCCGATTCGACGCGCTTTCAGGAGGGACCTCCATGCGTCGCACGTTCCCCGACCCCCGCCCCCACCACCCCGCCCGCGTCCGCACCCGCACCGTCGTCGGCGCGGCCGCCGCCGGGGCGCTGGCCCTCGCGGCGGCCTCCCTGACCACCCTCCCCCAGGCCGCCCAGGCCGCGCAGGCCGCCGAGGTGCACTGCAAGGCGACGTACGCGGTGCAGAACGACTGGGGCAGCGGCTTCCAGGCCACCGTCACCATCACCAACCTCGGTACGGCGTGGACGAGTTGGAAGCTCGGCTTCTCCTACGCCGGCACCCAGGCGCTGTCCTCCGGCTGGAACGGCAGCTGGACGCAGTCCGGCCGGGACGTCACCGTCACCAGCCTGCCCTGGAACGCCGCCGTCCCGTCCGGCGGCAGCGTCGCGCCCGCCGCGACCTTCGGCTACAGCGGCGCCAACCCCGCCCCGACCGCCTTCACGGTCAACGGCGTCCCCTGCGACGGGTCCGCACCCACCACCCCGCCGACCACCCCGCCGCCGACCGACCCGCCGACCACCCCGCCCGCGGGGCCCGCCCCGGCCCTGCACGTCTCCGGCAACCGGCTGGTCACCGCCGCGGGCACCCCGTACCGCCTGCTGGGCGTCAACCGCTCCAGCGGGGAGTTCGCCTGCGTCCAGGGCAAGGGGGTGTGGGACGGCCCCGCCGACCAGGCGACGGTCGACGCGATGCGCGGCTGGAACGTCCGTGCCGTGCGCCTCCCGCTGAACGAGGAGTGCTGGCTGGACACCGCCGTCGGCGTCCCGGCGGGCGGCACCACCGGCGCCGCGTACCGGAAGGCGGTGAAGGACTACACCGACCTGCTGGTGGCCAACGGCATCAACGTGATCCTCGACCTGCACTGGAGCCACGGCCAGTACACCGGCCCCGGCGCGGGCTGCTCGGACACCGCCGCGACCTGCCAGAAGCCGATGCCCGACCAGCAGTACGCCCCGACCTTCTGGACCCAGGTGGCCGAGACCTTCAAGGGCGACGACGCCGTCCTGTTCGACCTGTTCAACGAGCCCTACCCGGACGCCGCCGACAACTGGGCCGACGCCACCGCCGCCTGGACCTGCCTGCGCGACGGCGGCAGCTGCCCCGGCATCGGCTACCCGGTCGCGGGCATGCAGTCCCTGGTGGACGCGGTGCGCGCCACCGGCGCCACCAACGTGGTCATGACCGGCGGCCTGACCTGGACCAACGACCTCAGCCAGTGGCTGGCCTACGCCCCGCAGGACCCCACCGGCAACCTGATGGCCTCCTGGCACTCGTACAGCTGGAACGGCTGCGTGACCACCGCCTGCTGGGACAGCACGATCGGCGCGGTCGCCGCGAAGGTCCCGGTCCAGGCCGGTGAGATCGGCCAGGCGACCTGCGCCCACGACTACATCGACCAGGTGATGGCCTGGGCCGACGCGCACGCCGTCGGGTACACCGCCTGGACGTGGAACCCGTGGGGCGTGTGCGACAGCAACGGCAACGTGCTCGTCACCGACTGGAACGGCACCCCGACGTCCACCTTCGGCGAGGGCTACCGCGCCCACCTGCTGGCGCAGCAGCCGTAGCCGCACCACCCCGCCGGCCCGCCGGACCCCTCCGGTCCGGCGGCGCCCGGTCCGGCGGCGCCCGGGCGGGGTCTCAGTCGCCGGGGTGCGACATCGCGTCGATGGCGATGGCCGCGGCCAGCACGGTGGCGTGGTCGGCGCCGGGGCCGATCTCCAGGCCGTAGGTGTCGCGGACCCGGAACCACTTCTTGGAGACCTCGGCGACCTTCCGGCCGTCGTCCTCGATCGTGTACTCGTGGTCGAGGACGTTGCCGTGGACGTCGAGGTCGGGGCCGTCGGGCTGCTCGATGTGCCAGCGGTCGCGGAGCGGGTTGATCAGGGCCTTCTTTACCATGGCGATGCGGTGGCCGTCGGCGTCCTCGATCTCCATCGAGTCCTTGATCCGCAGGGCGCGGCTCTGGACGGTGGCGACCCGGTGGCCGGAGCGGTCCTCGATGTGGAAGGTCTTGCGCATCCGCAGGGCCTTGCCGTCGACCTTGTAGACGTGGTCGCCGGAATCGTCGTCGATCCAGTAGTCGTCGCCGATGGCGAGGACCTTCTGGCGCATCCGGTACCGGGTGACCCCCTCCCCGTGGTCGAAAGCGCGGTTGGCCTGGCGGCGGGCCCGTCGTTCCTCGAACATGCCGGCGTCCTCTCCTGGGCTGCTGGGCGTGCGGCGGTGCGGCGGCGGACGGCCCGGCCGCTCCCGCTGCCGGGCCGCGCCGTCCGGTCCGTCCGTCGGCCCTTCGTACCGCCGTCCGGGCGGCCCCGCATCTTTTCGGGGGCGGGCCGGGCGCGGGTGGGGGCGAAGGGCCCTACCGGCGGGTGCGGGCGGCTGGTTACCGTCGGAGGCCGGTGCCGGCGGCCCCCGTCGGCCCGCTCCCCGCCGGGCGTCCGTCCTCCGGCCGGTCCGGAGCAGCGGGACGGACCGGGCCCGGACGCGAGAACGGACCCGCGCACGGGAACCCGAGAGGAAGCAGCGAGATGTCGTCGACCGCCAACGGGCCGGGCCCCGCCGGACGGGGACGGTGGTGGTCGCGGCCGTGGGCCGCCCCGGTGGCGGCGATGCTGCTGGTGGCGCTGGGGGACCTGCTGATGGGGCCGGCGCTGGGGCTGCTGCCGCTGTTCGCGGCGGGGCCGGCCCTGGCGGCGGGGCGCGGTTCGCCGCGGACGGTGCTGGGGTCGGCGCTGCTGGGGGTGGTGCTGGTGCTGCTGATCTCGGTGTGGGACGGGCTGTGGGGGCACACCCGGGTGTGGGTGGCGCTGGCGGGGGTGGTGTTCACGGCGCTGGCCGCGTGCTGGGTGTCGGTGACCCGGCGGCGGGCGGAGCGCGAGCTGGTGGACGTCCGGGCGGTGGCCGAGACGGTGCAGAACGTGCTGATGCCGCCGCTGCCGCCCCGGGTCGGCCCGCTGGAGCTGACCGGCTCGTACCGCTCGGCGCACCGGACGGCCCGGGTGGGCGGTGACCTGTACCAGGCGGTGCAGGTGCCGGGCGGGGTGCGGATCCTGGTCGCGGACGTGCAGGGCAAGGGCCTGGAGGCGGTGAGCACGGCGGCGGCGGTGCTGGGCGCGTTCCGCAACGCGGCGCCGGTCGCGCCGGACCTCGGCGCGCTCGCCGCGCAGATCGAGCGGTCGCTCGCCGCGCAGACCTCCGGGGACCGGTTCGTGACGGCGCTGCTGGCCGACGTCCGGGAGGACGGGCGGACCGCGCTGCTGGACCACGGGCACCCGGTGCCGGTGCTGCTGCGGGCGGGCGGGGCGGCGCCGGTGCTGCCCCGGCTGGACCCGGCCCCGCCGTTCGGGCTGTCCGCGCTGGCCGGCGGCGGGCCGGCCCCGCGGCCGACCGTGCTGACCCTGCACGACGGCGACCGGCTGCTGTTCTGCACCGACGGCCTGACCGAGGCCCGGGACGGTTCCGGCGCCTTCTACCCGCTGGCCGACCGCGCCGGCCCGGTGCTCGCCCCGTCCTGCCCGCGGCGGGCGCTGGCCCGGCTGCGGGCGGACGTCGAGGCGTGGACGGGCACCGGCCCGGACGACGACTCCGCGCTGCTGCTCTGCGACTTCCGCCCGGCCGGCGCGGCCGGAAGCACCGACGGCGCGCGGCCGGGGGCCGTCGCGGCCTAACCGCGGGCCCGGCGGCGGACCAGCAGCCAGCCGAGGGCGGCGCCCACCAGCAGGGTGACCAGCAGCACCAGCCAGAGCGGGAGGGTGACGGTGGGGATCCAGAGGCGGATCTGCACCGAGGCGGTGTTCGCGGCGATGAACCAGATCGCCAGGACGCCGAGGATCAGGAACGCGATGGTCCTGATCCGCATCTCGCGGCCGCCGACGGTGACCGAGGCCGGCCGGTCCGCACTGCTCGTCTTGTCAGCCATACGGACCATTATCTGAGGAATGTCCCACTTCGGCCCGTCGGTCCCCGGGGCGGCCCCCCGCGGCCGGGGCCCCCGGCTCAGCCGCAGGTGATGATCAGCGCGGTGAGCGCCGTGCAGCTGCGGCTCGCGCTGTCGTTGCCCGGCCCGGGGTCGGCGGGCGTGGCGGCGGTGCGGG
The DNA here is from genome assembly GCF_039529925.1 of Kitasatospora saccharophila. Lineage (NCBI taxonomy): Bacteria > Bacillati > Actinomycetota > Actinomycetes > Kitasatosporales > Streptomycetaceae > Kitasatospora > Kitasatospora saccharophila. The sequence goes on from NZ_BAAANS010000014.1 coordinate 87,421, forward strand.
TCGCGGTGGCCCTGTACGCGGTGCCGAGGCTGAGCAGGGCGACGGGGAGGCTGAAGGTCCGGCGGGCACTGGCGCCGGGGGCGAGGCCGGTGAGGGTGCAGGTGAGGCGGCCGGGGGCGGCGGTGCAGCCGGGGGCGGTGGTGGCGGGCGTGAGGGTGCCGGGGGTGAGGGCGACGGTCACGGTGGCGCCGGTGGACGCGGTGGTGGTGCTGGTGTCGGTGACGGTGAGCGTGTAGTCGATCCGGCCGCCGAGCAGCGCGGGGACGGCGGCCGCGTCGAGGGTGACGGCGAGGTCGGCCTTCGGTTCGGCCGGGGGGTCGACGGGTGCGGGCGGCGCCGGGATGACCAGGTCGACCGGGCCCTGGACGCCGCGGACCCGGTCGGTCACGGTGTCGCTCGCGGTGTCGACCACGGTCAGGTAGTCGTCGGCCGGGTTGGCGACCCACAGCTGGGAGCCGTCGGGGGTGAGCGCGAGGGCGCCGGGCTCGTCGGGCGTCTCGACGATGCCGGTGACCTGTCCGCTGCCGGTGGTGAAGGCGGTGACGGTGGGGCCGAGCGCGCTGGTGGCGTACCCGCGGGTGCCGTCCGGGGAGACGGCGACGCCGTCGGCGCCCGCGTAGACCTGTACCTCGGCGCTGACGGTGCGGCTGGCGGTGTCGACGACGGCGACGACGCCGCTGTCGTACTCGGTGACGTAGGCGTGCCTGCCGTCGGGGGCGAAGGCGACCTGCCGGGGCGAGCCGGGCAGCGGGAGGGTGGCGGCGACGGTGCCGGTGCGGGTGTCGACGACGGTGAGGCCCTGCGGCTGGGTGAGGTAGAGGTCGCGGCCGTCGGGGGAGACGGCGGCGTCCTCGGGGAGGAAGCCGAGCGGGACGGTGGCGGTGACGGTCCCGGCCGCCGGGTCGAGCACGGAGAGCGCGCCGAGCGCCGGGTCGCCCTGGTGGTCCCCGGCGTACACCCGGGTGCCGTCCGGGGAGACGGCGATCGCCCGGGTGCCGGTGCGGGTGGCGATGGCGGTGTTCCGGCCGGGGTCGGCGGGGTCGACCACCCGGACGACGGGCGCGCCCTGGTCGGTGACGTAGAGGTGGCGGCCGTCGGGCGCGGCGGCGATCCGAGCGGGCCGGCTGCCGTCCGGGAGGGTGATCCGTCCGGTCGGCTGCCGGGTGGCGGTGTCGACGGCGGTGAGGGTGCCGCAGCACTGGTCGACCACGTACGCGACGGGTGCGGCGGGGGCCGGGGTGTCCGCCGCGGCGGGCCCGGGCGCGGCGAGCAGCAGGGGCGCGGTCAGGGCGAGCGCGAGGGCGGCGGACGCGGCGCGGCGGGCGGATCTGCGGCGGACGCGGAGGGGGGTGGAGCGGAGGGGACGCACTGCCGTCTCATTTCGTTCGCGAGGGCAAGGAGGCGGGGGCGCACCCGTCCCGCGGTCGCGACCGGGGGTGTGCGGGTGATCACCGGGTGTGCATGCTGCTGGGCGGGCCGCTCGGGCCGCAAGGGCGGGTTTGCGCCATCCGGCGCCTCCCGGGGAGGGCCGGAGCGCGTTCCCGCCGGGCCCGTGCTCGCGGCCGCCGAACGGCGTCCTGACGCATTGTCCGAAACGCCGCCGCACCGGTCGTACCCGCCCGGATTCCCCAACTGCCCGTATTCACAAGGTTGTTCGAGAGTCGATCGACCGCCCCCTGCCACCCCGCCCTCCGGCCGTCCGCCTGACAAATGATCAGCCCTTCGGTGTGGCCGACCCGTTCCCCGGGTGGCGGATCATAGGGTTTCGCCGTATTTGTCCATTTCCACGGCGAGGACCCTTGCGCATGCCACGACCAGGACGTTTCCCCCTACGCTCCTCCTTGGGGGTGCTGACCGCCGGTGGCCTGCTGCTGGGCACGCTCGGCACCGCACTGCCGCTGGCCTTCGCCGCGGACGAGCAGAGCGCCGTCAGCATCACCAAGACCAACGACCTGGACGGCAAGCCGCTGGAGCCGGGCGGCGAGTTCGTCTACACGCTGAACGGGCAGTGCTCGGGCCTGACGGTGGACTGCGTGCACTTCACCGTGACGGACACGCTGCCCGCCGAGTTCGAGGTGACCAGCCTGCCGCAGTCGACCAGCACCCGGGACGTCACCTACGACGCGGCGACCCGGCAGCTGACCATCGTCTACAAGCAGGCGCTGCAGAACCCGGCCGGCGAGACCGGGCTGCGGGCCGGGCAGGCCGGGTCGGTGGAGGTCGGGATGCGGCTGCCCGCCGACACCGACGTCAAGGACGGCACGGTCGTCCCGAACAGCGCCACCGTCGACGCCGACAACGCCGCCGCGGCCACCGACACCAGCGACGTCACGGTGCGGATCCCGCTGGTGGTCGAGCCGGTGGGCACCAAGAGCTGGAGCGACGGCTCGGCGGTCGCGGGCAGCGGCGAGGAGTCGACGCTGACCCTGGGGGTGCGCAACGACTCCTCCTCCTCGGCGCAGGTCTCCCAGCTGACGGTGTCCGACACCGACCAGCAGACCTTCGAGTACTTCGACTTCCGCTCCGCCACCGTCACCGCCTTCCCGGCCGGCGCGGACCGGGCGCAGCTGGTGGTCACCACCGCCGACGGCACCACGCACACCGGCGCGGCGATCAGCTCCCCGGGCGCGCTACCGCTGCCGGACGGCGTCGAGCCGGCCCAGGTGACCGGCTTCCAGGTGGTGTTCAGCAACAGCAAGGGCGACCCGCTGCCGAACGACCCGAACGGCGGCTCGGTGACGGTGCAGCTGAAGCTGCGCGACACCTACCGCTCCACCGGGCAGCCGCTCAAGCCCACCGACAAGATCACCGTGAACAACTGCGCCACCCCGCAGGCGAACGAGGCCGCTTCCGGCACGGTCAACGGCACCGACGCCTGCGCCGGGTACGACATCCTGCCCGACGTGCTGGTGGTCAACGCGACCAAGAAGTTCTTCCCGGACACCAACGGCGACTGGACGCAGCAGAGCGGCGAGCACGCCGTGGTCGGCGAGAACTCCCCGGTGACGGCGCAGGTGGACGCGGTCAACCAGTCGCCGTTCCCGATCAAGACGCTCACCGTCACCGAGCCGTCCACCCTGCAGCCCGCCGACTTCGCCAAGCTGGACGTCCAGCAGGTGCGGCTGCGCTTCCCGTCCGGGGCGACCTCGGCCTCGCTGACCGTCACCTACGCGGACGGCACCACCAGCACGAACGCGTACACCGCAGACACCGTGGTGGACGTCGCCAAGGCGGGCACCACCGTCACCAAGGTCGAGGTGGTGTACACCGGCACCGACGCGGACGGCAACCCGTCCATCGCGGCGGGCGCGGACGCCGGCCTGGACCTGCACGGCACGCTGGTGCCGGGGGTGACGGCCGGTCCGCTGACCAACTGCGCCTCGTTCACCGCGGACGCGGGCCGCGCGGACGGCAGCGGGACGGCCGCCGGGCGGGCCTGCCAGGCGCTGACCGTGGAGGACCCGCGCTCGGCCAGCGGCGGCAGCAAGTCCACCGACCAGACGGACGTGCCGCCGGGGCAGCCGATCCCGATGCACCTGACGGTGCGCAACAACGGCAACGTGCCGATGGTGAACCCGGTGCTGACCGACCCGCCCGCCAAGCCGGACGGCACGCCCGACTTCTCGGCGGGCACCCCGTTCAGCGTGCTGCAGATCGACTCGATCACCATCACCCCGTCCGGCGCGCCGGTGACGGTGAAGCTGTGGGACCCGACCACCAACAGCTGGGTCCCGTACGACGCCGCGAACACCGACCTGCTGCACCGGGCCACCGCGATCCAGGTCTCGTACGCGGGCAGCCTGCCCCCCGAGGGCAGCTACGGCATCGACCTGGTGACCGAGCGGCGGCCCGGGGCCGGGGACGGCACCAGCTTCCAGAACTGCTTCAACCTGACCGCCGACTCCGGCTACGCCTCCGGCGCCCCGGTCTGCTCGGCGGGCATGACCACCGGCCCGGCCGCCGACGCCGCCTCGCTGAACAAGTCGATCAGCCCCGGGCAGCTGCCCGAGTACGTGCCCGGCCTGCCCCGGCAGCACGCGGACGTGGCGCTGACCGTGCTCAACACCGGCAACATGTCGGCGAACCTGCTGCGGATGACCGACCAGGACGGCGACTTCTTCGACGCCGTCGACCTGGTCGGCATCACCTCCGGCCAACTGCCGGCCGGCGCCGACCGGGTGCAGGTCGACGCGTACGTGAACGGCGCCTGGGTGAACGGCACCCCGGCCGGGAGCGCCGCGCTGCCCGCCGGGGTGAACGCCGCCGACGTGACCGGGCTGCGGGCGAGCTACACCTCCACCAGCTCGTTCAACGGCGGCTACACCATCACCCCGTGCGCGGCGACGAGTTGCTCCGGCGTGCTGCACCTGGACGTCAGCCCGCGCCCCGCGCTGCGCTCCACCGGCCAGCCGGTGCCCGCGCACCTGGAGGACACCCTGTCCGGCGAGTTCTCCACCAAGCTGGAGCCGGGCGGGCAGCTCGCCCCCATCGCGCCGGTGACCGCGACCCTGGACCTGGTCAAGGGCACCCCCGAACTGGACGTCCACAAGACCCCGAACACCGCGCTGGCCCCCGGCGAGGACGCCCCGTTCTACCTGAAGGTCACCAACACCGGCACCGCCGACGTGCCGAACCTGGTGGTCAAGGACGACCTGCCGCCGGGCATCGCCTTCCTGAGCTCCTTCCAGGGCGACAACGGGCAGCCCTACCGGATCACCGACGTCCAGGTGCCGGACGGCACCCCGACCGTCCCGGCCCCCGTCTTCACGCAGACCACCAGCGGTTCCCGGATCTCCGGGCTGACCTGGGACTTCTCCAAGAACGCGGACGGCTCGGCCTGGGTGCTCGCCCCCGGCGCCACCTTCACCATCGAGATCCACGTGACCCTGGAGGCCGGCATCACCGCCGACCAGGTGGTCACCAACACCATGGGCGCCACCTCCTCCGACCCGGCGCTGGTCTGCGCCGGCGACAGCCAGCGCGACGGCACGGTGTTCGGCAGCGGCCTGTACTGCACCGCGACCGCCACCCTGACCGCCAAGTCCGGCGCCGCCTTCCAGGCCCGCAAGTGGGTCTCCGGCAACGACGCGCTCGGCTGGTACAACACCCGGACCAAGCAGGGCGTCCCGGCCGGTGACGCCTCCTGCCTGTCCGCCACCGACGCGGACGGCGTCCGCTACACCACCGCCCCGTGCATCGCGCTGGTCAACCCCGGCGACCGCTACCACTACCTGATGCGCCTGCAGAACGCGGGCACCGAGGCCGGCACCGCGATGCGGATCGTCGACCGCTTCCCGGTCCGGGGCGACACCGGCGTGCTGCTCCCGCAGCAGCGCGGCACCGCCTGGGACAACCGCCCCACCCTGGCCACCGAGCCGAAGCTCACCGGCCCCGGCACCATGGCGCTCGCGTACGAGGACACCGAGCCGCTGTGCGCCGACGACCTGAAGATGGGCGGCGCCGGCTCCGCCGAGGCGCAGTGCCCGGCGACCACCTGGGACGACCCGTTCAGCGCCCGGGCCCTGGGCTTCCGGGCCGAGTTGACCTTCTCCCCCGCGCTCGCGCCCGGCGGCACGGTCGACCTCACCTACGCGATGGACACCCCGGCCAAGGTCACCCAGGACGGTGACCCGACCGTCGCCTGGAACTCCTACGCCCACAACGAGACCACCCAGCGCGCCGGCAGCCTGCGGGTGCTCCAGCCCAACGAGCCGATCCAGGTCGGCGTCGCCACCGCCTACGGCAGCCTGCAACTGGTCAAGACCTTCGGCGAGCGGCCCGGGCAGCTCGGCGCCGCGCTGGACCGGGTGCCGTTCCCGTTCCACGTGGTGTGCACCGACAGCCCGGTGGGCGTGGGCCGGTCCACCGTCCTCGACCAGGACTACCGGGTCTCCGCGAACCGGCCCGTCACCGTCGGCGGCATCCCGGCCGGCTCCACCTGCCGCATCTGGGAGACCTCCGCCCGCGGCGGCGCCTCCGCGCACCCCGTCGGCGACCCGGTCACCATCGACGTCACGCCCGGCCTCGGCAGCGAGTCCGTGCAGACCGTGCGGATCCGCAACGACTTCCGGTTCGGCGGCATCACCCTGGCCAAGGCCCTCACCGGCGAGGCCGCGCGGTACGCGGCCGGGAAGACCTTCACCGTCACCGTCTCCTGCGCCCTGCCGGACGCCGCCGGCGACGCGACCGACCTCGTCCTGCACCACGACTACCAGCTGACGGCCGACCAGCCCGTCACCGTCTCCCCGCTGCCCGTCAACACCCGCTGCTGGGCCGAGGAGATCGACACCGCGGGCGCGGCGAAGGCCGTCGTCGACCACGGCACCGCCGACGACCCGGTGACCGTCACCGCGGGCGACCCGACGGGTGCGACCATCACCGTCACCAACACCTACCCGGCCGGGAAGCTCACCGTCACCAAGCACGTGGTGAACGGCGGCCCGGGCCCGTACTCCTTCGCCCTGGCCTGCACCACCGCGAGCGGGCCGGTCCCGCTGGCCGCCGCGGACAGCGCGTTCGCGCTGAAGGACGGCGAGAGCCGGGAGGTCACCGTCCCCGACGGCGCCGAGTGCACCGTCACCGAGCGGGACACCCCCGCCGGGGACGCCGTCGGCTACTCCGTCGCCGACGGCCGCACCACGGTCCACGGCAGCGCGGCCGTCGAGGTCACCAACACCTTCGAACCGCCGGCCCCCTCGCCCTCGCCGACCCCGAGCACCCCCACCGACAACGGCGGCGGCACCCTCCCCTCCACCGGCGCCGGCTGGGCCCTGTGGGCCTCCGCCACCGCCCTGCTCACCCTCCTCGCCGGCGCCGCCCTGCGCCTGACCACCCGGAGCCGCCGCCACTGACCCCCGCCCGCCCCCGACCCCACGGCCCCGGCCCGGACCCCCGTCCCGGCCGGGGCCGCGGCACGCCCGCCCCGCCCCCGCGCCCGCCGGCACTCCTTCCTGACGGCCCCCTCCCTGACGGCGCCTCACCATCCCCGCTGGACCTGCCCGTGAGAAGCGCCCCGCCAGGGGCGCGAGGAACTGCGCGGCCGACCACCCCCGACGGCCGGATCGCGGCACCCTCCCCGCTTCCTCCCCGACGGCGCCTCACCATCCCCGCTGGACCATAGTCAGTCATCCGGTATATACAGTGACCATGAGTGAACGCAGCAGTCACAGCCAGCCGATGCGGGAGCCCACCCTCCTGCTGCTGGCCGCCCTCGCGGACGAGCCCCGGCACGGGTACGCCCTGCTCGGCGAAGTCACCCGGATCTCCGACGGCCGGGTCCGGCTCCGGGCCGGCACCCTGTACGGGGCGCTGGACCGGTTGTTGGCGCAGGGCCTGGTCCGGGTCGAGCGCGAGGAGGTGGTCGACGGGCGGGCCCGCCGGGTGTACGCGCTGACCGACCGGGGGCGGACCGACCTCGACGCCGAGGTGCGCCGGATGGAGACCGTGGCGGTGGAGGCCCGCCGCCGGATGCAGCGGACCGCACGGACCCTGGGAGCGACGGGATGACGACGGGCGCACGACTGCTGCGGTGGGCCGTCCGGCTCCACCCGCCCTACTACCGCGAGGAGTTCGGGCCCGACCTGGAGGAGGCCGCGCTCGCCTCGATGGCCGGCCGGCCGCGCGCCGCCGTCCTCGCCGAGGCCGCCCAGCTCGCCTCGCACGGCCTGCGGTTGCGGCTGGGCCTGGGCGCCGACCGCCCGCTCGGCCGGGCCGCCGCCGACGCCGCGCCCGCCGTCCTGGCGCTGGCCGCGGCCGGGCAGGCCGCCTTCCGGCTGCGGGAGGCCCGGGTGTTCGGCACCGTCATGACGCCCGATCAGCTGGCCCGGACGTACGGCACCCAGCCCGCCTGGGCGGGCGTCGCGCTGACCGCGGTGGCGCTGTTCGCGCTGCTGCTGGGCCGGGTCACCACCGCCCGGCTGCTCGGCACCGCCGCGCTGGCGGCGGCCGCGCTCTCGGCGGCGCTGGCGGCGCCGCACTGGCTGGCCGGCGAGACCGGCCAGCCGGTCACCGCGCTGTTGAACCCGCTGGCGGCCTGCCTGTTCCTGTGGCTGGCCCCGCTGCGGCTGACGCCCGCGCCGGACCGCCGGGGGACGCTGCTGGCGCTGGGCCTCGGCGCGGGCGCGGCAGGCGTGCTGCCGGCCGTCCCGGCGGTCGGCGGGCAGGGCGTGGTCGGCGTCGCGGTGGTGCTGGCGGTCGGCCTGGCCGGTCGGCACACCCGGCGGGCCGCGCTGACCGGGCTGGTCGCGCTGCTGCCGCTGTACCCGGCCGTGCTGGACGAGTTCGCCCCGCACCGCCCGTCGCCCGTCCAGACCCTGCAGTTCGCCGTGGTGGCGGCGGTCGCCGCCGCCGTGCTGCTGCGGGTGCGCCGCCGCGCGCAGCGCCCGTCCTGACGGGCGGCCGTCCGCGCCCGTCCGCCCCCGGCGCGCCGGTTCCCCCCGGTCCGGCGCGCTGCCTACGGTGGGGTGGTGACTGATCGTCGAAGCGGCGGGTACCTGGGGGCGGCGGCCGCGTTCGCCGTCTGCATGGCCGGGACCACGCTGCCCACCCCGCTGTACGGGCTGTACCAGGAGCGGATCGGGTTCTCCGAGCTGATGGTGACGGTGGTGTTCGCCGTCTACGCGCTCGGGGTGATCGGCGTGCTGCTGCTGTTCGGGAACGTCTCGGACGCGGTGGGGCGGCGGCCGGTGCTGCTGGTCGGCCTGGGGTGCGCGGCGGCCAGCGCGGTGGCGTTCCTCGCCGAGCAGGGCCTGGCCTGGCTGTTCGCGGGCCGCCTGCTGTCGGGTTTCGCGGCGGGCCTGTTCACCGGCACCGCCACCGCGTACGTGCTGGAACTCGCCCCGCCGGGCCGCAAGGACCGGGCGGGGTTCGTCGCGACGGCCGCCAACATGGGCGGCCTGGGCTGCGGCCCGCTGCTGGCCGGGCTGCTGGCCCAGTACGCGGCGCGGCCGCTGACCCTGCCGTTCGTGGTCCACCTGGTGCTGCTGGTGCTGTCCTTCGCGGTGCTGCGCGCGCTGCCGGAGAGTGTCGACGGGGCGCGCCCGCTGCGCACCGCGCGGCCGCACCGGCCGTCGCTGCCCGCGGAGGTGCGCGGGGTGTTCGTGCCCGCGGCCGTCGCCGCGTTCACCGGGTTCTCGCTGCTGGGCGTGTTCACCTCGGTGACGCCCGCGTTCCTGGCCGAACAGGTGGGCGTGCACAACCACGCGGTGGTCGGCCTGGTCGTCGCCACCGCGTTCTTCGCCTCCACCGGCGGCCAGTTGCTGGTGCCGAAGCTGGGCGCGCGGCGGGCGATCCCGCTGGGCTGCCTGGTGCTGATCGGCGGCCTGGGCCTGCTCGCCCTCTCGCTGGCCACCCACGCCCTCGCCCCGCTCGTGCTGGCCGCCCTGGTCGGCGGGGCCGGGCAGGGCATGACGCTGCGCGGCGCGGTCGGCGAGGTCGCGGCGGTCGCCCCCGACGCCCACCGCGGCGGGGTGCTCTCCGCCCTGTTCGTGGTCGCCTACCTGGGCATCTCGATCCCGGTGATCGGCGTGGGCCTGCTGGACGGCCCGCTCGGCCTGCCCGACGCGGGCCTGGTCTTCACCGTCTGCATGGCCGTCCTGGCCGCCGCCTCCGGCGCCTTCCTGCTGCGCCGGGCCCGCGCCCTGGACTGACCGCCCACCGGTTGTCGGCCTTCCCCCGGCTCGCCGTCGCGTGGTAGGAGTGCCCCGGCACCGCGCGTACGGAGGGATCGACCATGCTGATAGCCGACCGGACGGACCCGGGGTCCGGATACCTGTTCCTGCTCTGCTGGGGGATCGCCGCGTTCTCGATCGGCTGCGTGCTGGCCCTCGACCTCCGGGGCACGGTGGACCGGCTCGTCGCCTTCCTGGAGGCGCAGCGCGCGCAGTCGGGCCTGACGGCACCGCTACGGGGAACCTCCGTCCTGCGGCCGCTGGGAGCGGTGTTCCTGCTGGCCGGCGCCGGCGCCGCGGTGTTCGGCGCGGTCGAGGTGTTCTCCGTGGACGCGCGGTCGCTGTTCACCCGCGGGCACGACCTCGGGGCGCTGGCCCTGGCCTTCCCGCTCATCGGCCTGTGCGCGCTGACGGGGCTCTGGTACCGCCGGGGCCCGCTGCGCACCGCCTGGGCCACCGGCCGCGCGGCGCTCCGCACCGGGGCCGTCCTGTTCTCGCTGGCCGTGCTCGCCCTCACCGGCTGCCTCGGCCTGGGCCTGTTCACCCTGGGCGCCTTCGTCCTGGCCCTGACCGCGGTCACCGCCGTGCTCACCCTGCTCTCCCTCCCCCGACGGGCCTCCACCACCTGATCGGGCGTCATACCCCGGTAACACACGGCCGGTTGGCTCTGCAGTAGGGCGCGCACCGCCCGTTCGCCCCCGTACGGTGGGGCCCGTCAACAGGCACCGGACACGAGGGGACTCCCCATGACGGGCAGGCGGGGACGGACCGGGGCGGCGCTGCTGCTCGCGGCGCTGGCGGCGACGACGGCCCTGCCGGGCCCGGCGGCAGCGAGCGGGGGCCCGGCCGCCCACCGGCAGGCGACAGCCCGACTCCCCCATCCGAGCGGGCCGTTCGCGATCGGGACGACCGCCCTGCGGCTCACCGACGACTCCCGCCCCGACCCCTGGACGGCCGGACGCACCCGCGCACTGATGGTGAGCGTCTGGTACCCGGCCGCCCGCCCCTCCGGCGGCCCGCGCACCCCGTACATGGCCTCGGCCGCCGGAGCCCACTTCGGCGGGCCGGACGGCATCGGACTGATCAACTACGGTGTCACGCCCGGCAGTACGGACTGGTCCTCGATCCGCACCCACGCCCGCACCGACGCCCCGGCGCTGCCCGGCGGCCCGCGCCCGGTGGTGCTCTACTCGGCCGGCCTCGGCGACCCGCGCACCTGGGGCACCGCCCTGGTCGAGGACCTGGCCTCCCGCGGGTACGTCGTCGTCACCGTCGACCACACCTACGAAGCCTCCGAAGTCGCCTTCCCCGACGGCGAATTGGCCACCTCGGTGCTCCCCGGCATGCTCGGCGACCCGAATCTCGACATCGGCGCGGTCCTGCGCAAGTCCGTGGACGCCCGGGTCGCCGACACCCGCCTCGTCCTGGACCGGCTCGCCCGCCTCGGCGAACGCCCCGGCCTCCCCGCCGGACTCGCCGCCACCCTCGACCTGACCCGGATCGGCATGGCCGGCCACTCCGCGGGCGGCTTCACCGCCCTGCAGGCCATGCACGACGACCCGCGGATCCGCGCCGCGATCGACCTCGACGGCCAACTCCACTTCCCCGGCCCCGACGGGCGGACCGGCGTCTTCCTCCCCACCGTCGCCGAGGACGGCCTCGACCGCCCCTTCCTCCTGATGGGCACCCGCAGCCCCGACTCCGGCCCCTACCACCGGCAACCCGGCTGGGACGCCCTCTGGCACCACAGCACCGGCTGGCACGCCGACGTCACCCTCGAAGGCTCCCGCCACGCCTCCTACACCGACGCCGAGTCCCTCCTCCCCCAACTCGCCCACCAGGGTGCCCTCTCCCCCACCACCCTCCGCGAGAACATCGGCGACCTCCCCCCGACCCGCGCCGAAGCCGCCACCCGCGCCTACGTCGCCTCCTTCTTCGACCGCTGGCTCCGCGCCCACGACGACCACCTGCTGGACGGACCTTCGGCCCGCTTCCCCGAGATGACCTACGAACGCTAGAGCGCAATCAGGGGCTCGGGGAACGGCGAGTCCGTGCTGCTGACGGTCGGAGCCCATCGAAGGTCCGTGCTGCTGCGTGTAGTAAACGGAACCAGAAGCCGATGCGCTGGGCGGCAGTGAACCTCTCGCAGACCCGGGCTCGCCGTTCCCCGAGCCCCTGGCGGGGCTTCTCCTCTCCCCGCTCAGGCCGCCGTGACCGACTGCGGAAAGGCGAACACCCCGTCCGGGTCGTACTGCCGGGCCACCCGCTGGAGTCGCGGCAGGTTCTCCCCGTAGTAGGCCCGCCCCCAGTCCGGCAGCGTCGCGTCGATGTAGTTGACGTACGCGCCGGGGGCGCCGAGCCGGGCGAGGCCGTCGCGGATCTCGTCGACGGCGGCCCGGACCCGGTCCGCGTTCGCGGCCGTCGCGCCCGCGTAGACCTGGGCGCTGGCGAGCGAGTCGCGGTGCGGGAAGGCCGTCCCGTCGGGAGCGATCTCGCCGACCGCGCCGCCGAGCGAGTCGAGCAGCAGGTCGACGCCGGTGCGGCCGGTCATCAGCTCGGTGAGCCGGGCCGGGTCGAGCGGGCGGGGGCCGTACATCCGGGAGACCGCGACGAAGCCGGTGCGGGTGAGTCGGCCGCCCTCCCAGGTGGGGTGGCACTGGGCGACGGTGTCGTTGGAGCAGCCGGCCATGAACTTCATCGCGGCCAGGTAGTCCTTGGCGGCGACGGTGCGACCGCTGGGCGCGGTGCCGGCCAGTCGCACCAGCCGGTCGATCTGCTGGTTGGCACCGGACGGGTCGCCGACCCAGCAGCCGACGATCCGGCAGGTGGGCGGGTTGCCGCCGGAGACCTGGCAGCTGGCCCACAGTTCGGGCGGCGCGTCGGCGCACCACTGCTGCCAGCCGCCGATCACCTGGGCGACGGACCCGGCGGGGAACGGCACGATGAAGACGGTCAGGCCGGGCGCGGGCGGGGTGTCGAAGGTGAACCGGGTGACGACGCCGAAGTTGCCGCCCCCGCCGCCGCGCAGCGCCCAGTGCAGGTCGCACTCGTGCTCGGCGTCGGCGGTGCGCACGCAGGAGTCGGCGGTGACCACCTCGGCGGCGGTGAGCCGGTCGCAGGTCAGGCCGTACTTGCGGGCCAGGACGCCGATGCCGCCGCCGAGGGTGAGGCCGCCGATGCCGACGGTCGGACAGCTCCCGCCGGGCAGCAGCCGGCCGGCGGCGGCCAGGCCCGCGTACACCTCGATCAGCCGGGCGCCCGCGCCGACCTCGGCGGTGCCGTCGGGGTCGACCCGGACGGTGTTCATCGCGCGCAGGTCGATCACCAGGCCGCGGTCGGGGACGCTGTAGCCGAGGTAGCTGTGGCCGCCGCTGCGGGCGGCGATCGGGATGCCGTGGCCGCGGGCGACGTCCAGGCAGGCCCGGACGTCGTCGGCGGTGGCGCACTTGGCGACGGCGCCGGGCAGTTGGCCGTCGTTCAGCTCGTTGAAGCCGAGCCGCGCCGTCCCGTACCCGGGGTCGGCGGGCAGCACCAGTCGGTCGCCGAGCCGCTGCCGCAGTGCCTGCCAGTCCGGCGGGGCCGCCCGCCGGCCCCGCGGCCGGGCCGGGAACGCCTCCACCGCCCCCCGCGCCCGGGCCGGGGCGGCCCCCAGCAGCACTGCGGCCCCGACGGCTCCGCCCACGGTCAGGAAACGACGACGGTCCATGGTCACGACGCACCCTCTCTCTCCCGCGCCGGGTGCGCGGGACCCTGCGCCGATCGTCACGCGCCGCGGCCCGCCGGCCCGGCTGCGGCCCGCCGGAGTGCGTCCGATGGCGCAGCGCGCACCGGCGCGCGCCCGACGGCACGTCAGTTCGCGCACGCCGGTCCGGCCGATTCGGCGGGCTTCGGGCCGCAGGGGCCTCGGGGCAGCACGAACAGGCCCGTGACCCTCTCGCCGGCCTCGTCGCGCAGCGGAACATCGGCGGTCTCGGCGACGGCGAGCGGGTCGCCGAGCGCCTGCCGGCTGTGGCCCGCGCTCCGGGCCCGCCGTCTGTCACCCGCCGCCTACCGCCCGCCGTCCGCTCCGGTCGGCCGCGCCGTGGGCGCGCCGGACCGCGACCCGGGGGCCCGTGTACCTCCGACCGCCCCCGAACCGTGACCTGACTGGACGTCAATTCACCTGCCGGTGCCGTATTGTCGCCGTCTCGGCCGGTCGCGATCGCAGGTGATCGCGCACCGTCGCTGCCGTGCGGCTGGACGCTGCCCGGAAGCGTCGGGCGGGTCGGACGGAGCGGGTGGAGGTAAGCGGGTGCGGGATCGGATGCGGGGGCGGCCGGCCTCGGTTCTCTCGGCGGGGTGCGACTGGTGACGGCCGTCGACGGCCTCCCGCCGCTGGGGACCGGACTCGGCACGGCACAACGCGAGTTCGCCGATCAACTGCGGACGCTCTTCCGCCGGTTGGAGCTGCCGGTGGCGGAGTTCGCGGCCCGCTGCGGGCTGGACCCGGCGGAGCTCGCGGACTACCTCGGGGGCGTGCGGGTGCCGCCGCGGGAGTTCGTCGGGACGCTGCTGGACGCCGTCCACGACGGCGGTGTCGAACCGGCCGCCCGCGAGCGGCTGTGCCGCGCCCGGATGGCGGCGCTGCGCACCGCCCGGCCGATCGGGCGGGCGGTGTGCCAGCTGGAGGACCAACTGCACGCCGCGGAACGGGAGATCAGGCAGACGCGGGAGCAGGCCGCCGGGGCCGAGCGCGCGCTCGCCGAGCTGGAGGCCCGTGGCGGCGACGGCGTCGAGGACGGCGGCCCGGAGCGGGCCGTCCGGCCGGCCGCACACGCCGAACTGGCCGAACTGGCCGAACTGGCCGTCCGGGCCCGCGAGCAGTCCGCCCGGGCCGGCGCCCGCCGCACCCTGCTGCGGCGCCAACTCGCCCTGCTGGAGCGGCAGCAGGGCACCACGGCGGCGCCGCCCGCGCCCACCGGGGCGGCGGACGGTGACGGCCCGCCGCCCAAGATCCTGCTGGTGGACGACCGTCCGGAGAACCTGGTGGTGCTGGAGGCGCTGCTCGGCCCGCACGGGCACCAGTTGGTCCCCGCGACCTCCGGCCCCGAGGCGCTGCGGGCGCTGATGGAGCCCGACGGCTACGCGGCGATCCTGCTCGACGTGCAGATGCCCGGCATGGACGGCTACGAGACCGCCGCGCACATCCGCAGCCGGGCCCGGACCCGCGACATACCGATCGTCTTCGTCACCGCCATCGGCAGCGAACCCGACCACGCGGTGCGCGCGTACGCCGCGGGCGCCGCCGACTTCCTGCCCAAGCCCGTGGACCCGTGGGCGGTGCGGGCCAAGGTGGCCTCGTTCGTCGAGCTGCACCGCGCCCGCGGCGCGGGGGCCTGAGCGGCCCGCTCCCGCTCCCGCCGGATGACGGCGAGGCCGCCACCCCCGGTGACGGGGTGGCGGCCTCATTCCGTGGGGGTCCGGTCCCCGGGCGGGGGTTACTTCCAGCTGTCGTTGAGCGTCGCCGTCCCGGAGGCGCCGGTGGTGTAGCTGCGGTTGGCGCCGCTCTCCCACGTGACGTTCCCGGCCGCGTCCTTGACGACGTACTTGTACTCGAAGGCGGTGCTCGCGGGCAGCGTGAGCGTGAGCTTCCAGTTCGGGTACGCGGCGGAGGACATCAGCAGGGCGTTGGCGGGGTTCCAGCTGCCGAGCTGGGCGGTGGAGCCGACCAGGTAGACGTTCTGGCCGACCACGGTGGTCTTGTTCTCGGAGAAGGAGACCGACACCTGGCCGGTGCTGCCGGCGCCGCCCCAACTGTCGTTCAGGGTGCCGCCGGTGGCGCCGGTGTTGGCGCTGTGGTTGGCGCCGCTCTCCCAAGTAACGTTGCCGGAGGCGTCCTTGACGATGTACTTGTACTCGAAGGCGGTGTTGGCGGGCAGTTGGACGCTGCCGCTCCACACGGGGTAGCCGGCCGGGGAGAGCGCGACGGCCGCGTTCGGGTCCCAGGTGCCGAGCTGGGCGATCGAGCCGACCAGGTAGACGCTCTGGCCGGTGACGGTGGTCTTGTTCTCGTTGAACGTCTCGGTGACCGTGCCGCTCGGGTTGGTCGGGCTGGCGGACGGCGAGGGGCTGGTGCCACCGCTCGGGCTGGCGGACGGCGAGGGGCTGGCGGTGCCGGTGGTGGCGGTGTACAGCGCGACGGCGTCGCCGGCGTTGACGGTGACGGTGGCCTTGCCGGAGCCGTCGACGCTCACGGTCGGGCCGGTGCAGTTCGAGCCGCTGACGTCGCCGTGGATGACGTCGCAGTAGGTGCCGGCGGCCAGGCCGGTGGTGAAGGTCTGGGTGACGGCGGAGCCGGTGTTGTTGACGGCGACCCAGCCCTTGCCGCCGCGGCTGAACGCGATCGCGTTGTTGCCGTTGTCCCACCAGTTGGCGACGGCCTCGCCGCGGGTGGCGTTGTGCCAGCCGACCATGTTGGCGATGCCCTGGTCGCGGTCGGTGCAGGTCCAGGTGTTGTTGCCGCAGTTGACGTCGGTGACGTAGCCGTTGCCGTCGGCGGGCGGCGAGTCGTCCTTGTTGTTGTACCGGAAGCCGGAGTAGACCTGCGGGGTGCCGTAGCCCCAGGCGAGTTCGAAGACGTGCGCCAGCTTGTACTTGGAGCCGTCGTTGTAGGTCAGGGTGGTCTTGTCGCGCTCCAGGTCGTGGTTGGTCACCATGACGTTGGACTTGTCGCTCGGCTCGAAGCCCCAACTCTGCCCGAAGGTCTTGAGGTTGGCGATGTTGCCGTTGAACTGCTGCGAGAGCTTGGAGGCGTAGGTGAACTCCAGCACGCTGCCGTTGCCCTCGAAGGCGGCCGGGGCGAGCTGGCCGCTGCTGCCGGGGAAGATCTCCTGGTAGACGTACGGGCGGCCGCCCCACTGGGTGTCGTTCAGCCGGGAGACGATGTTGCCCATGTCGGCCTGGGCGATGTGCTTGGCCGCGTCCACCCGGAAGCCGTCGACGCCCGCGCCGATCAGGGTGTTCAGGTACCCGGCGATCTTGCCGCGGACGTAGTCGCTCTCGGTGTTGAGGTCCGAGAGGTTGAGCAGCTGGCACTCCTGGACCTGGGTGACGTTGTTCCAGTCGTTGATGCCCAGGTCGGCGTTGGGGCACGGCGGGGAGCCGTGGAAGTCCGACTTGCCGTAGGGCACCGCCGAGTAGCTGTAGCCGGTCGGGCTGAAGGCCGAGCCGCCGTAGCCGGTGGTGCTGCTCTGGTTGGTGCCCGCCATGTGGTTGATCACCGCGTCGGCGTACACCTTCACGCCCGCGTTGTGGCAGGCGGTCACCATCGCCCGGAACTGCGCGTCGGTGCCCATCCGGCTGTTCAGGTTGTACGAGACCGGCTGGTAGACCTCCCACCAGGGGTGTCCGGCCACCGAGATCGACTCCTGCGGCGGGGCGACCTGGACGGCGCCGTAGCCCTTGGGGCCCAGGACGTTGGTGCATTCGCTCGCGACCGAGTTCCAGTTCCACTGGAACAGGTTGGCGATCACGTCGCCGCCGTTGGGGGTGGCGGCGGCCTGCGCGGTGCCCTGCAGGCCGAGCGGCAGCAGCACGCCCAGGACCAGTGCGCCGGCCGCGGCGGCCACGGGCGCGGTTCTACGGACAGGGGTCATCGACGGAACTCCCGGGGTGGTGGGGGTCTTGGGGGAAGACGTGCGGGAACGGGGAAGACGATCCACCCCGGCCCGCGGCACCGTCAAGACATCGGTGCAAGAAATTTCATCCCCTTGCGTTCGGAACGACCCCTGCCGGAAACACGAATCCGGTAGTCGATCCACCGAAAAGGTGTATACCTCCCCGCCATCCACCCAGCTCATCCCGCCAGCGCCGAAATACTTTGCAGAAACTTTCACCCACCGCGCCGCTCCCCGGCCCGCGTCCGCCCCCGGGTTAGCGTGACGCGGTGAACCACACGCAGATCGACGACGACGGCATGGTGCGGGTGCGCGGCGCCCGGGTGCACAACCTGCGCGACGTGACGGTGGCGGTGCCGCGCGGCGCGGTGGTCGCGTTCACCGGCGTCTCCGGCTCCGGCAAGTCCTCACTGGCCTTCGGCACCCTGTTCGCCCAGGCCCAGCACCGCTACCTGGAGTCGGTCTCGCCGTACGCCCGCCGCCTGCTGCGCCAGGTCGAGGCCCCGCAGGTGGACGCGGTGACCGGCATGCCCCCGGCCGTCGCCCTGGAGCAGCGCCGCTCGGTCCCCTCCTCCCGCTCCACCGTCGGCACCATCAGCACCATGTCCAACCTGCTGCGGATGCTGCTCTCCCGCTGCGGCGCCTACCCGCCGGGCGCACCGCGCCTGGACTCCGACGCCTTCTCGCCGAACACCCCGGCCGGCGCCTGCCCCGAGTGCCACGGGCAGGGCGTGCTGCACCGGGTGACGGAGCGCTCGCTCGTCCCGGACGACTCGCTGTCCATCCGGCAGGGCGCCGTGGCGTCCTGGCCCGGCGCCTGGCAGGGCAAGAACCTGCGCGACATCCTGGGCGCGCTCGGCCACGACCTGGACCGGCCCTGGCGCGAACTGCCCGCCGCCGAACGGGAGTGGATCCTGTTCACCGACGAACAGCCGGTGGTCACCGTCCACCCCGAACGCGAACCCGGCCGCGTCCAGCGCCCCTACCGGGGCAAGTACGGCAGCGCCCGCCGCCTGGTCCTCAAGGCGTTCGCCGAGTCCCGCAGCGAGGCCGCCCGCGCCAGGGCGGCCGCCTTCCTGGAGCAGTCCGTCTGCCCGAACTGCCACGGCCACCGGCTGCGCCCCGAGGCGCTGGCCGTCACCTTCGCCGGGCTGAACGTCACCGGCCTGGCCGCCCTGCCCGCCGCCCGGCTCGCCGAGCTGCTGCGCCCGCACACCGCCGGGGACGGGCCGGCCGCCCTGATCACCCCCGACCTCGCCGACCGCCTCACCGCGCTGGACCGCCTCGGCCTCGGCTACCTCTCGCTGGACCGCACCGCCCCCACCCTGTCCACCGGCGAACTCCAACGCCTGCGCCTGGCCACCCAGTTGCGCTCCGGCCTGTTCGGCGTGGTGTACGTCCTGGACGAGCCCTCGGCCGGTCTGCACCCGGCCGACACCGAGGCGCTGCGCCGCGTCCTGGCCGAACTGCGGGCGGCGGGCAACTCGGTGTTCGTGGTCGAGCACGACATGGCGGTGGTGCGCGGCGCCGACTGGCTGGTGGACGTCGGCCCGGCCGCGGGCTCCGGCGGCGGCCGGATCCTGCACAGCGGCCCGGTGGACGGCCTGCGCGCGGTGGACGCCTCCGCGACCCGCCGCTTCCTGTTCGACCCGCCACCCCCGCCGCCGTCCCGCCACCGCGCCCCCACCGGCACGCTGCGGCTGCGCGGCGTCACCCGGCACAACCTGCGCGACCTGGACGCGGACGTGCCGCTGGGCGTGCTGACCGCCGTCACCGGCGTCTCCGGCGCGGGCAAGTCGACGCTGCTCGCCGCCGTCGCCGAAGCCGCCGCCGAAGCCGCCGACGGTCACCGGGTGGTGACCTTCGACCAGACCCCGCTGGGCCGCACCCCGCGCTCCAACCTGGCCACCTACACCGGCCTGCTGGACACCGTCCGCAGACTGTTCGCCGCCACCGAGGAGGCGAAGGCCCGCGGCTACGGCGCGGGCCGGTTCTCCTTCAACGTGGCCGCCGGCCGCTGCCCCACCTGCGAGGGCGCGGGCGCGATCGAGGTCGAGCTGCTGTTCCTGCCCACCGCCTGGAGCCCCTGCCCCGACTGCCACGGCAGCCGCTACAACCCGCAGACCCTGCAAGTCACTTACCGCGGCGCCACGATCGCCGACGTGCTCGCCCGGACGGTCGACGAGGCCGCCGCGTTCCTCGCCGACACCCCGGCCGCCGCCCGCGTCCTGACCACCCTCCAGCAGGTCGGCCTCGGCTACCTGCGACTCGGCCAGCCCGCCCCCGAACTCTCCGGCGGCGAGGCCCAGCGCGTCAAACTCGCCGCCGAACTCCAGCACGCCCACCGCAGCCGCACCCTCTACCTGCTGGACGAGCCCACCACCGGCCTGCACCCCGCCGACAGCGAGGTCCTCACCGCCCAACTGCACCGCCTGGTCGACGCGGGCGCCACCGTCCTGGTCGCCGAGCACGACCTCGACCTGATCGCCGGCGCCGACCACGTCATCGACCTCGGCCCCGGCGGCGGCGACGCGGGCGGCCGCGTCCTCGCCACCGGCACCCCCACCGCCGTCGCCACCGCCCCCGGCAGCCGCACCGCCCCCTACCTGGCGAACCGCCTCTCCCGGCACGGCAGTTGATCGGCCGTGCGGACGACCGGCCAGGCGGACGGGCGGTTCACCGACCGCCCCGCACGTCCACCGCCGCCATCCCCGCCCGCCGCGCCGCCAGCAGTCCGCTGTCCGCGTCCTCCAGCACCACGCAGGCCGCCGGGTCGACGCCCAACTGCCGTGCGGCCAGCAGGAAGATGTCGGGTGCGGGCTTGCCCCGTTCCACCTCGTCCCGGGTCACCACCCGAGCGAACAGCCCGTCCAGCCCCAGGTGCCGCAGGGTCGCCTCGACGGTGCGGCGCGTCCCGCCGGAGGCGACCGCGAGCGGTACCCGGCCGGACAGCTCCCGGGCCAGCGCGGTCACCGCCGCGATCTCGGTGACGGCGGCCAGGTGGTCGAGGTAGCGTTCGCCGCACTCCGCCACCAGCCGGCCGATCAACTCGCCGTCGGCGCGCACCCCCCGGCCGTCCAGCGCGGCACCGATCGTCTCGGGCGTGGACGTCCCGGTGTACCCCTCGTACCACTCGCGGCTGACCGTGACCCCGAACGGCTCCAGCGTCGCGGCGAGCGCCAGGTGGTGCGCGGGGTGGGTGTCGGCCAGCGTCCCGTCGCAGTCGAACAGCACGGCCCCGTACCGGGTGAACTCCTCCGGATCCGCCAACCCCACCATGCCCGTCCTCCGAGTCGGTTGCCGCCGCACCGGCCGCACCAGCCGCACCAGCCACCGTTCCGCCAGTGGTCTACACCACCTTTGTAGGAATTCCGGACCCTCCCTGTCAAGGAAGCCCGCCCGGGAAACCCACCCGGGAAGCCCGCCGAGGAGGCCCGTCCAGACAGCCCGCCGAGGAACCCGAAGGGCCCGCGCGGTGTTCGCGCGGGCCCCTGAACGTCCGTTCCATCGGCCTCAGTTGGCGAGGCTGAAGTCCCCGCCCACCGGTGCGGCGATCTTGTCGACGCCGGTCAGCGCGGTCAGCGTGGTGACCGGGGTGCTGCTCTCGGTGGTGGTGCCGTTGCCGAGCTGGCCGGAGCCGTTGGCGCCCCAGGAGCGGACGGTGTTGTCGCCGAGCAGCACGATGGTGTGCTCGCGGCCGCCCGCGACGAGCTGGACGCCCTTGATGCCGGGCACCGGGACGGGCGTGATCCGGTAGTCGGTGGTGCCGTCGCCGACCTGGCCGGAGGTGTTCTGGCCCCAGCCCTTGAGCTTGTTGTCGCTGTCGGTGACGGCCAGGCTGTGGTTGCAGCCGGCGGCGATCTGCGAGACGCCGCCGAGCCAGATGCCCTGGGTGTCGACGGGTGTGTACCGGTTGATGGTGCTGTTGTCGCCGAGCTGCCCGGTCGCGTTGTAGCCCCACGCCTTCACGGCGTTGCCGCTGGTGGGCTTGGTGCCGCCGCTGGGCGGGCCGACCAGCGCCAGGTTGTGGTTGCAGCCGGCCGCGATCTTGGTGACGCCGGTGAGTCCGCCGACCGGGGCGGGCACGTTGCGGCTGGCCGAAGTACCGTCGCCGAGCTGCCCGTTGATGTTGTAGCCCCAGGCCCAGACGGTGCCGTCCTCGCGCAGCGCGATGCTGTGGTTGAGTCCGGCGGCGATCGCCACCACCTTGTTGAGGCCCTCGACCCGGACGGGGACGCTGCTGTCGCTGTTGGTGCCGTTGCCGAGCTGCCCGTAGTTGTTGCGGCCCCAGGCGACCACGGTCTGGTCGGCGAGCAGCGCGAGGCTGTGCCAGCCGCCGGCCGCGACGTCGCGGGCGTCGGACAGGTTGACGACCTGCCCGGGCGCGTTGTGGCTGAACACGCTGCCGTCGCCGAGCTGTCCGGAACTGTTGGCGCCCCAGGACATCACGGTGCGGTCCTTGAGCAGCGCCAGCCCGTGCCCGATCGTGGAGCCGCCACCACCGGCGGCGATCTTCTCCACCTCGGCGCTGGTCAGGCCGAGCACGGTGGTGGAGGTGGTGCGGAAGTCGGTCCAGGTGCCGTCGCCGAGCTGCCCGGACCGGTTGTTGCCCCACGCCTTGAGCCGCTTCTCCTGCGCGTGCGCCGTCCCGGCGGGCACGGCGGTCAGGCTGAGCGCGGTGAACGCGGCCAGCCCCAGCGCGAGGGCGGGGCGCAGCGCGGGGCGCAGCCGGTGGCGACGGGTGGCGGCGGTCTGAGTGGAGGTCATGAAGGGCCTTTCCTCGGGTCCTCGGGAAGGATCGGAAGGGGGGTGGTCAGCGCGCGAGGCTGAAGTTGCCGTTGCTCGGCGCGGAGACCAGGGAGACGCTGCCGGACTTGGCGAGCACCTGGACGGGGGTGTTGCGCTGGGTGGTGGTGCCGTCGCCGAGCTGGCCCTTGTCGTTGAGGCCCCACGCCTGCACGGTGCCGTCGGCGAGCACGGCCAGGTTGTGCGAGGCGCCGGAGGCGATCGCCTCGATGCCGGTCACGCCGGGGACGGGCACGCTGGTGTTGCGCTGGGTGGTGGTGCCGTCGCCGATCTGCCCCTTGTCGTTGGCGCCCCAGGCGCGCAGCGTGTGGTCCTGGAGCAGGGCGAGGCTGTGGGTGGCCCCGGCGGAGAGCGCGACGACGTCGGTGAGCTCCTGGACGGGCACGGGGTAGGGCTTGTTGACGGTGCTGTCGTCGCCGAGCTGGCCCTTGTCGTTGAGGCCCCAGGCGTACACGTGCCCGTCGGCGAGCAGCGCGAGGGCGTGGCTGGCGCCGGCGGTGATGCCCTTGACGGTGGTCAGGCCGGGGATGCTCATCGCGGTGTTGCGGGTGGCGGGGGTGGCGGCGGGCACGGGCGCGGTGGAGCTGACCGGCACCGGGGTGACGCCGAGCTGGCCCTTGTCGTTGTTGCCCCAGGTCTTGACGGTGCCGTCCTTGAGCAGCGCCATGCTGAAGGCGTCACCGGCGGCGATCGCCTTGACGTCGGAGAGGCCGGCGACGGTGACCGGCAGGTTGGTGCCGGTGGTGTTGGTGGTGCCGTCGCCGAGCTGGCCCTTGTCGTTGGCGCCCCAGGCCTTGACGGTGCCGTCCTTGAGCAGGGCGAGGGCGTGCGCGCCGCCCGCCGCGACGGCCTCGACGCCGGTCAGCCCGGCGACCAGGCCGGGCACGGCCGCGTCCTCGGTGGCGCTGGTGGTGCCGTTGCCGAGCTGGCCCTTGTCGTTCCTGCCCCAGGCTTCGACGGTGCCGTTGCCGAGCAGCGCGAGCGCGAACCCGGTGACGGTGGCCCCGCTGGTGGTGCCGCCGGCGGCGATGCCGTTGAGTTCGGCGCCCGCCATGCCGACCACCGAGACGGGGGTGAGCCGCTGGGTCTTGGCGCTGCCGTCGCCGAGCTGCCCGTTGGCGTTGTTGCCCCAGGCGCGCAGCCGCAGGTCGTAGGCGGCCGCGGTGCCGGCCGGCAGGGCGGTGGTGCACACCAGGGTCAGTCCGGCCACCATCGCGGGCAGGGTGACGGCGGGCAGCTGGCGCAGCTTGCGGTGCATCGGTGGTTCCTCCATGGACGTGGCGGGGCGGGGTCTCGACGAACGGGGCCTCGGTGGACGGGGCCTCAACGGGCGGGCGGGACGGGGACGGCGCGCTGGACGGGTCCGCCCTGGGCCAGCCGGCCCGGCGGGGGCTGGACGGGGTGGACCTTGTCCACCGGCCGGTGCGCGGCGTCCGGGGCGCCGGAGTCGACCGGGCGGGCCTCCGCGGCGGCGGCCGGGCGGGCGTCCTGGCGGGCGTCGGCGTCCGCGGCGGCGGCCGGGGGCGCGGCGAGCAGGCCGGCGAGCAGGCAGGGGGCGGCGGCCGCGAGCAGGGCGGCGCTTCGGGAGTGGGGTGTCATCGGTGCCTCGTGGTCACGGTCGGGGCGCGGCGCGGCGCGGCGCGGGGAGGTGCGCGGCGGCGGTCCGACTCCGGTCGAAGGTCGAAGGTCGAAGTCGAGCGGTGACGGTCCGATCACCGGGATACCTAACCCACCGTCACCGGCTTCGTGCGGACACGGACCGCTTTCCATGCCAACGGCGCAGTGGATCGTCCGCACGCCCCCCGTTCGGTCCGCCTTCGGTTGCGGTGCGTAGTCGAGCCGCCGAGCATGGCGAGGGATCTTGATCGTCGGAAGTCCCGATCAGATATCAACCGATCGGCCCCGTTGCCGAGTTCAGGGAGGAACCCGTTGCTCCGGACCTCACCCGCCAGACTCCTGGCCATCACCCTCAGTAGCGCATGCGCCCTGACCTTGGCGGCCCCGGCAGGTGCGGAGGACACCGAACCGGCCATGGTGGCCAACGGCACCTTCGCCTCCCCGCAGGTTCCGGCCGGCTCGAACTGGGAGTACCTGACCATCGACGGCTGGGACGGCCCCGGCCTGCTCTCCGCCTCCCGCGCCGCCCACCCGCGCGGCTACCAGGCCGCCTTCCTGGCCTCCCCGGACTCGGCGACGCCGCTCAGCACCCGGCTGCGCGCCGTCCGCGCGGGCGCCACCGTCACCCTCAGTTGGGACGACAACCCGGACAGCTGCGTGGGCAAGGGCGTCGCCAGGCGCGCCTACACGGTGACGGTCGCCGGCGATGCCAACGAACCCGGCAAGTTCACCACCAACGACCCGATCGGCAAGGCGAACTGGTTCCTCGGCCGGTCCTACTCCTTCACCGCCGCCGAGGACTCGCCCAAGGTCGTCTTCTCCTTCGACGCCTCCAACGCCAGCCTGAGCTGCCAGCCGTCGATCAGCAACGTCTCCGCCAAGCAGACCGCCCCGAAGACCCCGCCCAAGGACGCCTCCGACCCGTGCGCGGGCGAGGCGGCCAACGGCACCCAGTGCAAGGACCTCGGCAAGGCCCAGGACGAGATCGACAAGTGTCCGCCCATCGACCGCGACTGCCTGAGCGGCGTCTCCGGGGAAGGCAAGCAGACCAACGACGGCATCGACCAACAGACCACCGCCGTCCAGGACTTCAACGACATCCCGCGCGACGAGAGCCCGGACGCGGCCGCCCAGCACCTCTGCCCGCTGTCGAACGCCCTCACCGACGGCTTCCCGCCCGAGTACATGGTCATTCCGCCGAGCCAGTGGGGTCAGTGCTGATGCGACGTCAACTCCCGTATGCCGCAGGGTCCGTCCTGCTCACCGCCGCTCTCGCCCTGACGGCCGCGCCGCCCGCCGCGCAGGCCGCCGACACGGTCGAGGCCACCGTCCCGAACGGCACCTTCGCCGATCCGGTGGCGCCCGACAACGGCACCCAGGCCGGGCACGCGGGCTGGTCGCCGGACGGCAACGGCGTGGTGTTCGGCAAGGGCCTGGCCCAGCACCCGCAGGGCTACCAGGCCGCCTCGCTGAACTGGAACGGCGCGCCGCTGACCATGCGCACCCGGCTGTGGGGCGTCAAGAAGGGCTCCACCGTCACCCTCACCTGGGACGACAGCCCGAGCACCTACAGGGGCTGCACGCCGGAGCAGGTCGAGGACGGCCAGACCTACAACGTCTCGCTGATCACCGACGGGCCCGCGCCCGACCCGCAGGTCACCACCAAGGGCAGCGACACCGTCGGCACCGCCAACTGGACGACGGGGCGCGCCTTCTCGTTCACCGCGACCGAGGACAACCCGATGGTGTCCTTCGACTCGGCGGAGCCCGCCGGGTCGATGTCCTGCGGCCCGCTGATCACCAACGTGCAGGCCAAGCAGACGCCCGCGCCGGTCGACCAGAAGATCCGCAAGGAGCAGCTGCCGCCGCCGAAGGCGTACCGGGGCAACGACCCGCTGGAGCCGGGCGTGGCGGTGGACGACTGCGAGGGCTCGCCGACCACCTGCACGTTCACGGTCGACAAGCGGTACTCGTACCAGTACTACGGGCAGACCCGGATCGTCGGCGAGGTGTACCTGAACTGCACCCGCAACGCGATCACCGACGACCGCAAGCTGGAGGTCACCGAGCCGCCGTACGACAACCTCACCCAGTACTACGCGCTCAAGGGCGCCCCGCTGCTGCCCAGCCGCTCCGAACTCGCCAAGAGCCGCCCCAACGTGGCCAGTCAGGTCGAGGCGGGGTTCAGCGTGGCGGGCGGGAACGCGGCGGCGGTCTCCACCAGCAACCCGCTGACCTGGACGCGGACCACCAACAAGCCGCTGAACCCGGTGATCCAGCCCGGTGAGGTGAGCTGGATCGAGGTGCAGCCGGCCCGCGAACGGGTGACCGGCTCGTTCACCAACTCCCGCAACAACTACCGGCTCGACGCCACCTTCGACGTCCCGGCGACCTCGCTGCCGGACCGCTACTACCAGCGCACCGGCCCGCTCACCGAGGTCGAACTGCAGCGCTGCGGCGCCAACCGGCCGACCGCCGGGACGCCCGACAACACGGCCGGCCCGGACAAGCGGCTGACCCCGCTGGACGCCCCGCCGCAGGGCCTGGCCACCCGCGCCGTCCCGCTCGTCCCCTGACCCCTCTGCCGCTTGGAGCCCACCGTGCCGCTCACCCGTCTGCTGGCCGTCCCGCTCGGAGCCGCCCTCGCCCTCGCCGTGCCGTGGCCGTCCGGCGCGGCGGACCTCCAACCGGCGGTGGTACCGAACGCGACGCTCTCCTCCCCCGCCGTGCCCGACGGGCAGACCTGGGGCGGCGCCGCCGACGACTGGACCGGCGGCACCCTGCTGGTGTCCGCCACCCGGGCCGGCCACCCCCAGGGGTTCCAGGCGGTGGCACTCGCCTCCTCCGCCGGGACGCCGATCGGCACCCGGGTGCGCGGCGTGCGCGCCGGTGCGACGGTCACCCTGACCTGGGACGACAACCCCGACTCCTGCGTCTCCTCCGGCGGCGGGCGGCCCTACACGGTGTCGGTCGCCGGTCCGGACAACAAGCCCGGCTCGTACACCACCAAGGACGCCAACGGGAAGGCCAACTGGTCCACCGGCCGCAGCTACTCCTTCACCGCGGCCGAGGACGCCCCCGCCTTCACCTTCACCTTCGGCACCCCGAGCACCGGTCCGGGCTGCCGCCCGATGATCACCAACGTGCAAGCCACCCAGACCCCGCCGGCCCCGTCGGCCCCCACCGCCTCCGACCCGTGCGCGGGCGACGGGGCGAGCAGCCCGGCCTGCAGCACCGACGCGGGCAACAAGGAGAAGATGGACAAGTGCCCGGCCACCAGCCGGGACTGCCTCGACTCCGTCGCCGGCAAGGGCGAGAAGGAGAACGCCGGGATCGACCAACAGACCCAGGCGCTCGACGAGTTCACCGACACCCCGCGCGACCAGGACCCGAACGCGGCGCTCGGCGGTCTCTGCCAGGTCGCGAACCTGCACAACGAGAACCTCGAACCGGGTGACACCGTCCTCGCACCCGGCACCTGGTGGTACTGCTGACCCGCCGTCCCCCGCCTCCCCTGTCCGCGTGTCGGCGCTGCCGGTCAGCCGGAGCGGGCACGCTCCCTCCCGTCCGTCAGCCGGTACTGCGCCAGCGGGCGGGCAGGTCGGCGGGCCGGCCTGCCGGCGGCACGTCGAAGCCCCGTCGGACGGCGGCGACCTGGAGGGGTCACCTGCCCGACGGGGCTTCGACACGTACCGCTGCGGCTCCGGCGGAGTCCGTCACACCGCCGTGGGCCGCGCGCTCACCGGATCGGCTCGGCCGGGCCGGGCCGGTCGGTGGCGGTTTAGAAGTGGATCATGTGCTGGAAGGACGCCTCCGAGCTGCTGACCTTGAGGTGGCTGCGGGTGCCGTAGGCGAGCGGGTTGTTCCAGTTGTACTCCTCGACGTCGAAGGAGCCGTCGGAGTACACCGCGTTGACGTAGGCGACGTGGCCGTAGAGCCCGTGGGTGTCGTTCACGGCGATGGCACCGACGGTCGGGGTGGTGTTGACGGTGATGCCGAGACGGCGGGCGGCGTCGTCCCAGGTGGCGGCGTTGCCCCAGGTGGTGCCACCGTAGGAGTTGCTGAAGTTCGGGACGCCGAGGCGGTCCGCGATGCGGAAGGCCGCGAAGGCGGTGCAGTTGTTGGCGGCGAAGCCGCGGGTGCCGTGGTCGAAGTCGTTGACGGGGCTCTCGTTGTCGCTGCTGGAGCTGCTGAGGAACTTGTGGGAGGCGTTGTTGTTCTTCAGGGTGGAGTTGAGGTTGCCCTTGGCACCGGGGGCGAAGTCCTGGTAGGAGCCGGCGTAGCCGCTGTTGTAGTAGACGCGGACGGTCTGGCTGGTGCGGTTCCACACCGAGGCGGCGTTGTTCTTGATGCAGAGGCCCTGGCCGGCGCCGGTACCCTTGAAGTCGTAGCAGGTCGGCTGGGTGTCTCCGTAGTTGCTGAGGGAGCTGGTGAAGTCGGAGATCGAGCCGGCCTCGTCGCTGTTGTAGTAGTAGCAGAACTCTCCGGAGCCGCAGACGCCGTCACGGGACGCGGCGAAGGCGGGCGCGGAGGTGGTGGCGATCAGCGGGACGGCCAGGGCCAGGGCGGTGCCGGCGACGGTGAGCGCGTTGCGTATGTTCCTCATGGTCTTCTCTCCTGATGGCGTGTCATCGATGGGTGCTGACGGTTGATCGGGGTGTGCTTCGGTCGTGCTTCGGTCGTGCTCGGGAAGGAGCGCTCGGTCAGTGCGTGCGCTGGTACTCCTCCCAGGTCTGGATGGGGATGCGCGGGCCGTCGTCGGCGGCGTGGTTGGCCAGGCCGTTGAGGCCGAGGTAGTAGTCACCGGTCTGGTTCTGGGCCTGGGTGGACAGATCGGTGTCGTTGATCGCGGCGGCGTGGATGTGCCACGGCCAGTCGCCCTGGCTGGGGCTGCGGACCCAGGCGGCGAACCCGACCTGGCGCAGGGCCTTGGCGACGGCGGTGCGGGTGGCACTGGTCATGCCGTCGACGTTGACGTCCACGACGCCACCGCCGTCGTGGGTGCCGGCCGAGGTGGGGTCGCCGCCGGGGTTGTAGGAGCCCTGGTCCAGGGTGAGGCTGAAGCCCAGGAGGCGTTCGGCCTCGGTGAGCATCTTCTGGGTGCGGGTGTCGATGGTGTATCCGTCCCGCTGCACGTGCGCGCCGGGGCCGATCTGCTGGGTGACGGTGTACCGGCCCTGCCCGAGCGTGGTGAGGGAGGTGGTGCCGGGCAGCCCGTTGGCGGCCAGGCCGGTGTAGCCGAGGGAGCGCTGGTAGGCGGCGTAGGCGGTGATGGTGGTGGTGCCGAAGTAGCCGTCCACCCACTTGGCGTCGAGGAGGCCGCGGGCCTGCAGGGCCCGCTCGACGGCCAGGACCGAGTCCTTGGCCCCCGGGGTCAGCGTGTTGTCGGCGCGCCGGGGGTCGATCTGGGCGGCCAGCACGGTGGCCTCCATGTTCACCGTCGGCAGCGTGGCGGTGACCGCCGACGCCTCGGTCCGGGGCGCCGGGGTCGCCGCGTTGGCCTGTGCGGCGCTCAGCACCAGGCCGCTCAGGACGGCGACCGCCGTGAGCAGTCGGGTTGCGGTCTTCCGGGTCTTGATGGCGGATGCCATGCGATGGTTCCTTCTGGTTCGGTGGAGGATGGCTTCGACCCCGGCCCGGCCCCGACCCCGGCGCGGCCGTCATCGGCGTTCCGGGAGCCGGTGCCACGGCGGTCGCCGCGGGGGGAGGGGGGACGGTCAGCAGCGGACGTCGGTCTTGACCGCGATGTCGCCGTCGCTGGGGTAGGGGATGGGGCCGTAGCCCGTCCAGCCCAGGCCCTGGGTGCACTCCGCCAGGGTCGCGGCGCCGAAGGACCACAGCTCCACGGAGTTGTGGCCGCACCGGGGGTCCTGGACGTCGTGTCCGCCGTTGGTGACGATGGCCGTGCACACGTCCCAGCTGCTGTGGGTGTTGCGGTAGCCCTCCCACACGTACAGGTAGGAGTAGTTCTTCCCGCAGCCCTTGTACTGCTTCACCGACGCCATCGTCTGCCCGCCGACGTTGAGGTAGGCGGTGCTGCCGATCTGGGTGACGCTGGAACAACCGGACGGGGAGGCGGCGGCGTTGGCCGCTCCGGGGATGGCGACGAGCATCGGCACGGCGATGGCCGCGGCGGTGGCGATCTTGGCGAGGACGCGCATGGCGAGGAGCCTTCTTTCGGGGAAGAGGGAGGGAAGAGGTGTCTCGGCCGTCGCCGGGGCGCCGGAGCGGGTTCCGCCGCGGACGGGCCGGGCCGCTCAGGGGCGGGCGGAGACCGGCGGGCGGGGCCGAGGAGTCTGTGACGACCGCCGCGTCGACCGTCGGGGGCTGTCGCGATCGGGGTCGTCTCGTCCCGACCGGACGTCAAGCGCCTTGGCGACAAGAGGTGTTGTGACGCCAGCGCGGGCAGGTGGTTCTCGATCTCCGGGCGGGACGGCCTCGTGCGGCAAGAGGGCCGCGGGCTCGGTCCGTGGAGGTCTGGGTAGAAGTCCGGGCGGGGCCCTCGGTGGGGCCCTCGGCAGAGGCCCGGTCGAGCTCTCGGTGGAGGCTCAGGTGGTGGCGAGGCGCCAGCCGCGCAGGGCCGACGCTTGCTGCAGAGCGCGTTCGCAGACGCGGCGCAGGTTCGCGGTCGCCGCGTCCGGGGTGGCCGCGATGATCGCGGCGGCGATGCGGCAGCAGTCGAGGTCGACGCAGGTGCGGACGTGTTCCACTCGGTCTTCGTGGCGGCTGTGGACCCAGATCAGGTCGGTGACCGCTTCAGCCGTCAGTTGCGAGGGCGCCGGATCGGAACGGACGAGAGTCACCGCGACCAACTGCACGAGGTCCGGTCAACTCTGTGCGGGGGGTGAAGCGGGGGCGGAATCCCAGTCGAAGCCCGAGGCGGTGACGGAGTGTCGGGCGGCCGGGCGATCGGTGGCGACGTCGTCCGCGGCGACGGAGACCAGACCGACGGTGAATGCGGCGATCAGACCGGTGCATACGATGCGTATCGAGCGAGTCACGACTGTTCTCTCCTGTTTCGTACCCATGCTGTGCCCGTGAGTGGTTGCTGTGCCAGTGAGTGGTTCGCGGAACTCGTCCCGGTTTTTGCGGCGTTCTCCGCTGACGAGGAAGAGCTTGCCGCCCACGGAAGGCGATGTCACGACTACAGAAGTGGCATCAAGTCGCTCGGCATGTAACTGCCAGATCATTTCGCCCGCGAGAGCATTGCGCCCCCGGCCGCCGTGCACCGATGATGATCATCGATGCGGGAGGGTGTCACGGTGTTGCAAGTACTGGGATTGAACGCCCTGACGGAGGGCGTCTACAGGGCCATGCTGGCGGAGCCGGACGCGGGGGTCGAGCGGATCGCCGCGAGCCTGCGCCTGTCGGAGGCTCAGGTGCGTGAAGCACTCGACGAGCTGCTGAAACTGACGCTGCTTCGGCCCGCGGCTGACTCCCACGCCCTACGGGCCGTCAGCCCGGAGGTCGGGCTGACCAGGCTGCTCGCCCGCAACCAGAACCAACTCCTGTTCCAGCAGCAGGAGTTGGAGAGCGCCCGATCCGAGATCGCCGCCCTCTCCGCCGAGTACGTCGACCGGCGGCCCGACGACGAGATGGTCCTGCGGCTGGAGTCCCTCGAAACCGTCCGCGACCGCCTTGAGGAACTCGCGGCGACCGCGACCCAGGAATGCCTCTCCCTGATGCGGGGTGGAGCAGCCCGTCCCGATTCCATCCAGGCAGGCAAGCACCCCAATCAGCTGGCGCTGGAACGCGGAGTGGTCATTCGCAGCATCTTCCAGGACAGCTTCCGCAACGACCCCGACACCCTGCGGTACGCCCGGTGGTTGGCCGAGCTGGGCGGTCTGACGCGCACCGTGCCGCTCCTGCCGATCCGGCTGGTGATCGTCGACCGCAGCATCGCCCTGGTGCCGATCGACCCCAGCGACGGCCGTCGCGGCGCACTGGAGCTGCACGGGGCGGCCCTGATCCAGCCGCTGTGCGCGCTGTTCGACGAACTGTGGCGCAGCGGAACCGACTTCGGGCAGCCCGCCCCCCGCGACGGCCAGGACCTCACCGGGTCCGAGCGTGCCCTGCTGGAACTGCTGGGCCACGGCCACACGGACGAGTCCGCGGGCCGCAAGCTGGGCCTGTCCCTGCGGACGGTGCGCCGGATGATGCAGGACCTGATGAACCGGCTGGGCGCCGAGAGCCGCTTCCAGGCCGGGGCCCAGGCCGTCCGGAACGACTGGATCTGACCCCGGAGCGGCTGCCCCGGGGTGAAGCCGAGGCACCGGGCCGCCTCGACGACCCGCCCCCGGGGCTCCAGCGCCGCCAGGACCGGCGGGTGCGCCGCGCCGACCGCGGTGCCGGGCACCCCCGCGTCCGCCGCCGGCCGCGAGACCCGCGCCAGCCCCGCGGATTCCCCGGCTTCCACCCCTCCTCCTCTCCGGAGCGGAAATGCACCCTTGCTGTTCTTGTTCCGTACACCTGGGGCCGCAGGGTTTTCCATGGCGGAAATCGTCCGAGTCAGCCGAGCCGGTGGCGGCGGACGAAACCGATTCCGGCGTGACGTCGGGAAATCCGGGTGCCCGGAGATTCCGAATTCGCGAAAACGCGTCACTGGCAGCCGAATTCAGTACGGAACCTGAACTCGCGATGTCGGCCCAGGGTCCTGCTGTGTGGCCGGACGACTGCGCTACGTCCCGGGGCCCGGCAGCCGCGAGGCGACGGTCTCGCGGCACCCCGCTCCACGTGATCACCACCGCCGGGAACCGCGCGGACGCCGAATCCTGCCGACCGTCTCCCGCCGCGCGAGCCCGACACCACCGGCCTCGGCGAACTCCGCCGCGTCGTCGAGCAGACCTCCGCCCAGCTCCACCAGCAACGGCGCTCGACACGAGTGCCGAGGTTGCCGGGAGGCGCCGGCGCTCGCCGCCTCCAAGTGCAGGAGTTGCCTCGGGGGTGACCGTCCTCGCCCCCGGCACCTGGTGGTACTGCTGAGCCGCCGCCCGCTCAGTCCAGCACGGTGAACCCCGCCCCCAGCGCGGCCCGGACCCGGGCCACCGTCCGGGGCCGGGGTTCGACCAGGTAGCGGTGCTCGGCGGCCCGCAGCAGCGGCAGGTCCATCGAGCTGTCGGTGTAGGCGTGGTCGACCGGCACGGCGATGCCCGACTCGCCCAGCCGGGCGACCTTCTGCGTGCCCAGGCAGCCGCGCACCGGCCGGTGCGCGAAGCGTCCGGGGGCCAGTTCGGCGGCCAGCAACTCGACGCCGTCCAGGCCGAGTTCGCGGCACACGGCGGACGCCAGCGGCTCGGCGCAGCCGGTCGCGACCACCACCCGGTCCCCGCGCTCGCGGTGCTCGCGCAGCCGGGCCAGCACCGGTTCGATCCGGCCCCGCGCCACGTGCGACGCCGCGAACTCCGCTGCCATCGCAGCCAGTTGCGCGGTGCTCCGGCCCGCGGTGGCCAGCAGTACGAAGCCGCGCACGGCCCGGCGCCGCCCGGCGGGCAGCAGGAACAGCGGCACCAGCACCACCGCCGCGGCCAGCGACACCACCGCCCGGAACCGTCCGCGCAGCATCGACCGCCGCAGGAACCCGGCGAACGAATCCCCCCGGCACAGCGTGCCGTCCAGGTCGAACACGGCCACTCGCGGCTCCGGCACCGCACCCTCCCCCGCCCGTACGAGAACGCCGGGCCCATTGTGCCGCACGAGTGGTTCCCGTACGGCGCGATGGGCCCGGCGGTGCCGGTCAGTCGGTGCGGACCCACTCCCGTCCGTCCGTCAGCCGGTAGCGGGCGACGGGCTGCTGGTCCGCGGGGTGCGGGGCGCCTTCGTAGACGCCGTCCCCGGTCGTGGGCAGGGTGCGCTGCGGACGCAGGGTGAGGCAGCGGTCCTTGGCGTTGAAGGTCTGGGCGACCACGGTGCTGATGTTGGTGCTGGACGGGCTGGTCACCAGGATGTTCTTGACGACCTGCCCGGTGCCGTCGACCGAGAGCACGCCGACGGTGCGGGTCATCGCGCCGAGCATGCCGAACTGGAGCTCCTCGCCGATGCCGACGGTGAACTTCACCTGGGTGCTCTCGGTGTTGGTGCGTTTCCACTCGTGCGAGTAGGCGGCCTTGAAGGCCATCTGGAAGGCGGCGGTGGCGGTCAGCTTGAGCTGGCCCGAGCCGGTGACGCTGCCGCTGACGGTGGTCGTGCCGCCGTTGGTGATGTCGGTGTTGGGGCCCTTGTCCTTGGGCGCGGTGCTGTCGGTGTGCGAGAACTCGGTCTTGTTGGAACCGGCCGCCGTGCCGGACACGTTGGTGGTGTTGTCGATGGTGCCCTCGATGGTGGCCGAGCCGGAGATCTCGCCCGCCAGGTTGTCGGTGGTGCTCGACTCCAGCACCACCGTCCGGTAGACCGTGATCTTCTTGTTGGTGCAGTTGATGACAGTGTTGCCGACCGAGACCACGGCGGCGGTCCGCTCGGCCGTCAGGCCCGGGATGAACCGGAAGCTGCACCCGTAGTCGCGTCCGCAGCCGTGCGCGACGGCGGCGGCGTCCGGCAGCGGCTCGTCACCGTCGAACGCCTGCGCCACCAGTGCCTCGTCGGCCTGCTGGGGGGCGGGCTCGTCCGCGAACGCGGGACCGGCGGCCGGACCGCCCGCCAGCAGCAGGGCGGCGGCCAGCGCCGCGCGCCGCTTCACCGCTTGCTCCAGGTGCCCTCGGCGGTACGGGTGTACACCGCGTCC
The DNA here is from genome assembly GCF_039529925.1 of Kitasatospora saccharophila. Lineage (NCBI taxonomy): Bacteria > Bacillati > Actinomycetota > Actinomycetes > Kitasatosporales > Streptomycetaceae > Kitasatospora > Kitasatospora saccharophila. Next base: position 121,884 of record NZ_BAAANS010000014.1, read on the forward strand.
GGTACCCGTCCGGGTGGCTCCGGCGCCACCTCGACCGGGCCCGGTTTCGCCACCGACCGGCCCGGCGGGCGCAGCGACAGGCAGACGTCCGGACGCGAGAAGGTCTGCGCGACGATGGAACTGCTGGTGGCGACGGACGGGCTGTCCACCACCACGTTCTTGATGAACCGGCCGGTGTGGTCGACCGTCAGGACACCGACGACCCGGGTGACGGCGTTGACCGTGCCGAACTGGAGCTCGTCGTTGGACGAGACGGTGAACACCACCCGGGTGGTCTCCCGGACGGTAGCCTGCCACTGCTTGGCGTACGAGGCCTGGAAGGCGAGCTCGAAGCTCGCCTTGGCACCGAGGTGGAGGGCGTTGGAGCCGGCCACGGTGCCGGTGGCCTCCGCCGTGTTCTGGAACTTGTCCTGGGTGGTGGGGCCCTTGTCCTTGTTCGGCCCGTACTGGGTGGTGCCGTTGATCACGGCCGCCGCCAGGCTGCCCTGCGCGGCGACCGTCACGGTGGTGTCGATGCTGCCGGTGACGGTGGCCTTGCCGGAGATCGAGCCGCTGATGTTGTCGGTGCTGCTGCTGGCCACCGTCAGGGTGCGGTCGACCTCCATGTCCTCGCCGGTGCAGTTGATCGCCGCGTTGCCGACCGAGGCGACGGCGCTGCCGAACAGTCCGACGATCCGGTCCGTCACCCGGAACGTGCAGGTGCCGGGCTTGTCGCACTCGGCGGCCACCTCGTCGGGCGAGGCCAGCCTGGTGTCGCCCTCGTACGCCTCGGCCGCGGGCATCGGCGGCAACGGCGCGAGCGCCGCGGGTTCGGCGGATTCGGCCGGCTCGGCAGCGGCTGACGCGGGCGCGGCGAGCGGTACCAGGCCGCCCAGGACGACTATCCCGGTCAGCGCGGCCCCCGGCGCCAGCGCGGCGCACCTGCGCGTCCATCTGGTCGTTCGCGCTGTTCGCGCCGTGCGCGGGCGTGCGGAACCAACCACGGATGTGCTCCTCACTCGTCGACGACCCCCGTACCCGAGCCGTCCGGGCGGGCACCGAGCCCGTGGACGGCCCCCCGGCCCCATCCTCCGCGACCTTCGGATCGCGGGCGAACGGTCGGTCGCCGCGGGTGCGCCATTCGATGGGACGTCACCCGGTGGGACGTCAAAGCACGCCCAGCGGTGGCGGATCAGGCCCGGCGCGGGGCCCGGCGCAGCGGGAACCAGCGTTCGGCCGCCGCCCGTGCCTCCTCGGTGAGCACGGTGTACGGGACGGGCTCGCGGCCCGCCGCGCGCACCAGGTCCTCCAGGTGGTCGCGCAGCAGCCAGACGTCCGCCGGGTCGGCCCCGGCGACGGCCAGCACCTGCGCCAACCGCCCGCCGTCGAAGCCGAGTTCCGCACCGGCCCGGTCGGCGTCGAGCCCGGTCAGCTCCAGGTTGGCCCGCAGCTCGGCGGCGGTGCGGGCCCGCTCCTCGTCGTTCAACGACACTGCGGCTCTCCTCCAGGGGTCCACGGGGGGCAACGGGGGTCCACGGCGCTTCCACGGCGCGGCCGGACGGCGGTCACCCGTCCCGGGCATGCTACCCAGGCCCCCGCGGCCGGAGCGCCGCGCTCACTCCCCGGCGCGGCGCCGCCGTCGGTACTCCGCCAGCCACTCGCCGACCTGCTCCTCGTCGTGCAGGTACGGGTGGGGCTCGCCGGGACCGTGCCGCAGGTCGATGCCGTAGAGCAGGTTCAGCGCCCAGAGGGAGGTCTCGTCCCGGTCCCGCTCGTCGTCCAGCAGCAGCCGCCCGGCCCAGCGGTCGACGGCGTCCCGGTCGGCCCGGCCCGCCGCGACCTCGGCGAGCCGCCACTCGATCCCGTCGACCCCGTCGGTCCCGTCGGTCCCGTCGGTCCTGTCATCCGTCACGGCCGTTCCCCCTCCTCCGCCGCCTCCTGGGCGGCCATCACCTCGTCGCCGTGCGCGAACGCCCAGGCGCCGAAGGTGTCGATGGCGGGCAGCAGGGTCCGCCCCAGCTCGGTGAGTTCGTAGGCCACGCCGGTGCTGCCGGGGCTCGGCGGGTGGCGCTCGACCAGGCCGTTGTACTGCAGGCGGCGCAGCGTCTCGGTGAGCACCTTGGAGCTGATGCCGCCGATCCGGCCGCGCAGTTCGGCGGGACGGCGCGGGCCCTCGCGCAGGGCCCAGAGCACCACGGCGTTCCAGGTGTGGGAGAGCAGGTCGAAGGCGAGGCGGGCCCGGCAGTCGGCGAGCCGTGGATCGGAAGTCACGTACCGAATGGTGCCCGACCGGCTCCCTAGGCTCGTCCCGGAAGTCGAAATCCCCTGGAAAGGACGGCTGCTGATGAGGATCGGCATTCTCGGCACGGGCAACATGGCGGACGCGCTGGGCACCCACTGGGCGCGGGCCGGGCACCGGCTCACCGTCGGCGGGCGGGACCTGGCGAAGGCCCGGCGGCTGGCCGACCGGATCGGCCACGGGACGCGGGCCGGTGACCTGCGCACGGCGGCGGCGGAGGCCGAAGTGGTGCTGGTGGCACTGCCGTTCGGCGCCGGGGCGGAGGTGGTCCGGGCGCTGGCCGCACCGCTCGCGGGGCGGACCCTGGTCGACTGCGCCAACCCCGTCGGCCCCGGCTTCCGCCTGCTGACCGGCCACGGGCCGTCCGCCGCCGAGCAGTTGGCGTCCGCCGCGCCGGACGCGCACGTGGTGAAGGCGTTCAACCTGTGCCACGAGGACGTCTGGCGGATGCGCCCGCCGGTCTTCGACGGCCGCCCGCTGGCCGTCCCGCTGTGCGGCGACGACGCCACCGCGCTGGCCCGGGTCTCCGAGCTGGTCGGCGACGCGGGCTGCACCCCGCTGCCCGCCGGCGGCCTCGACCGGGCCGGCCTGTTGGAGGCCACCGCCGCCCTGTTCATCGGCCTGTGGGTCGGCGCCGGCGCGGACGTCCAGGCCATCGCACCACCGCTGGCGTACGCGGTCGGCCCCGAAGGGAGTTGACGGCCAGTCAGGTCCTTTGCGCGTCGCCGTCGGGCGGCCGGAGGCAGTCCAGGGGCACGTGCACGCGCCCGTCCGCCGGAGCGAACCCCCGGACGGCCCGCCGGGCCTCCTCGGCCCGGCCGGTCCCGCCGAGCAGCCGGATCAGGGCGCCCCGCCCCGCCGCCCCCGTCCCCGTCCCGTCCGATGCGGGCGGACGCCCGGCGCAACTACGAGCGCATCGTGACGGTCGCCGGAACGCTCGTCGCCGAGCAGGGGGCGGACGTCTCGCTGGAGGAGGTGGCCCGGGCCGCCCGAGTGGGGTCGGCGACGCTGCACCGGCACTTCCCGTCCCGGCAGGCACTCCTGGAGGCCGTGTTCCGGGGCCGGGTGGCCGCCCTGTGCACGCGGGCCGCGGAACTCTCCGCCGCCCTGCCCCCGCAGGCCGCCCTGGTCGAGTGGCTGCACGCCCTCGGCGCCCACGCGGCGACCAACCGGGGCCTGGGCGCCGCCCTGCTGCGCGGCGCCCAGGAAGGCGGGGACGGCGATCCGGCCTTCGGTGCCGACTGCCACACGATGATCACCGACGCAGGACGGGACCTGCTGGCACGCGCCGCCGCCACCGGCACCGTCCGCCCGGACGTACCGGTCGCCCGCCTGCTCACCCTGGTCAGCGCCATCGCCACCGCCACCGAGAGCACCCCGGACGGCCCCGTCGAGGCCCGCCACCTGCTCACCCTCGCCCTGACCGGCATCCACCCCGCCCCGGGCACCCCCTGAGCCCTCGCCCCCAGCCCAAGCCCCGGCCCGGGCCCCGGCATCGGCTCCGGCCCCGGCCCCGGCCCCGGCGGCGGGCGGCGGGCGGCGGGCGGCTCAGACGGCGCGCAGCAGGTGGTCCGTCGGGACGTAGTCGATCTTCCAGTCGACGTAGACGCCCAACGCGCCGTCCCGCAGGCAGCGCAGGCCCACCGTCACCCAGCGCACCGACCCGTCGGGGGTCAGCGAGAACGCCACCGCCGCCTCGAACTCGTCTCCGCCGCACGGGCATTCGGCCGCCCCGGGCTCGGCGTCGACCCATACCTCCGCGCTGTCCGCGAGGAACGCCAGCTGTCCGCAGCGGAGGCACCCCCGCCCGGCGCAGCCCGCGCTGTCGTCCACCCAGACGGTGAACGCCCGCCCGCCGCACCCCTCGCACACGCATCCGGCGAGCAGCACCGGCCGGTACTCGGCGGCCTCGCGCAGGAACTCCGCGAGCTCCCGGGGGACGGCCGCGCCCTCCCACTGTTCCGTGTCCACCCGCCCATCCTGGCAGCACCCCCGGACATCCGACCCCGCCCGACCCCGCGCGGCGCCCCCGCCCCCCTGACCCGCCGCTCCCGGCTGCGACCATGGTCTCCGTCGGTGTCCGCCACCGGCGGGGCCCGAGCACCGAGCAGAGGGGGAGCACGTGGAGCTGCGGCAGTTGCGCTGTTTCGTCGCCGTCGCGGAGGAGCTGCACTTCGGGCGGGCCGCCGAGCGGCTGCTGCTCGGGCAGCCTGCCGTGAGCCAGCAAGTGCGGCGGCTGGAGCGGGAGTTGCGGGTGGAGCTGTTCGACCGGTCGCCCCGGTACGTGCGCCTGACGCCGGCCGGTGAGCGTTTCCTGCCCGCGGCCCGGAACGTGCTGGCGGCCGAGGACGCGGCCCGCGCCCTCGCCGCCGACCTGGCCGCGCCGACCGTGCTCCGGCTGGGTACGGTCGGCGGCCTCGGGGAGCGGCTGGACGACATCCTGGACGCCTACCGCCGCCGGGCGCCGACGGTGCGCGTCGAACTGCACTCCGCGCCCGTCCGGGAACGGCTGGCCCGCCTCGCGGACGGCCGGCTCGATGCCGCCTTCGTCCGTGGCGCGGTGGCCGGCGACGACGAGTTGCGCTACCTGCCGGTCTGGCAGGACGAGTTGGTGATCGCCCTGCCCGCCGGGCACCCGCTGGCCGAGCGGCCGGAGGTCGACCTGGCCGAACTCGCCGAACTGCCCCTGCTGTTGACCGAGCGGCGCAACCACCCGACCCTGGTCGACCTGGTGACGGACGCCTGCGAGCGGGCCGGTTTCCGGCCGCTGTTCGGCCCGCCGCACAGCACCCTGCCGAACACCCTGGCCGCGATCGGCGCCGGCACCCCGGCCTGGACGGTGGTGTACGCGGCCAACGCCCGGATGACGCACGCCCGCCGGATCGCCTTCCGCCCCTGCCGCACCCCGCTCGCCCTGCCGGTGTCGCTGGCCGTCCGGCGCTCCGCCCCGCCGCCCCGGCTGCTGCTCGAAGCCTGCCGCCGGGCTTCCCCGGCGGCCCCGAGCTGCGACGATCAGGATCCGTGATCGCTGCGAGAGCGAATCGGGTCTGGGTGCGGACGGCGCTTTCCGGTGAACTGGTGTCAGCCGGAAGGACCGGCCAGCAGGACGGAACACAGGAGCCGAAGATGCCGATCGTCACCATTCAGCAGGGCCCCCGCGAGGTCGAGCAGAAGCGCGAGCTGGTCGAGCGGGTCACCGAAGCCTTCGTCACCGCCCTGGGCTGCCCGGCCGAGAGCGTCATGGTCTGGATCCAGGAGTACCCGGGCGAGAACTGGGGCAAGGCCGGCAAGTTGATCGCCGACCTGTAGCCCGCCCGGCCGCACCGGGCGGCTCGCACCCCCGCGAACCGCCCGGGCCCCGGCACCAGCAGCATCACGGCCTCCTTCACGGTCCGCCGTCAACCTACGCGGGGCCGGGGCGGGGACGAAGCGGGGAAAGACCCGGTGGCACCCCGGCAGGGCGATTCGTCACCGACGGTAATGCCTTGACCGGCCTTCCGTGTCCGTGCGATCTTGCCCGGCGGCCGGGGAGGAACCCCGGCCTCACAAGAGGGGGGCCTAGGATGGGCGAGAACGGTTCCGCACGGAACGCCGGCGACGTGCTGCGGCGGCGGGCGCTGCTGACGGGAGCGGCGGGTGTCGCGGGCATCGCGGTGACGGCGGGCGCGCCGTCCGCCTCGGCGGCGACGACCGGGGCGAGCGGGGTCTCGGACTGGTTCAACGTCAAGGACTACGGTGCGACCGGCGACGGTTCGACCGACGACACGGCGAAGGTGCAGGCCGCGATCGACGCGGCGGCCGTCCAGGGCGGCACGGTCTACTTCCCGGCCGGCCGGTACCTGGTGAAGCCGTCGGGCGGCACGCCCGCGCTGACCGTGGGCGGCAACGGGGTGCGGCTGACCGGCGCGGGCAGCAAGGCGTCGATGCTGGTCAAGGGCGACAACGGCATGCTGCTGCGGGTCTCCGGCGCGGGCCCGGACGCCACCGGCGCGACCCACCGCCGGTACTGCTCGGTGGAGGACCTCGGTTTCAACGGCAACGGCAAGACCGGCCTGGTCATCGAGCTGTACTACAACGACAACACCGTCGTCCGGGACGTCTACATCACCAGCAACCAGGACATCTGCGTGGACGGCGTGGAGCTGTGGGACTCACGGTTCTCCAACCTGGTGGTGGAGTCCAGCACCGGCCCGCTGAACAGCTCCACCACGCCCAACATGTGGCTGCGCAACGCCTCCGCCGCCTCCGGCTGGGGTTCCAGCACCGACAACACCAACCAGGTGCACGTGACCGGCTGCCGGTTCGAGGCGTTCGGCACCGGTGCGCTGTGGATCACCGCGGGCACCGGCTCGACCAACAACCCGAACGGCATCTACGTCACGGACTGCAAGTTCGAGACCTCGCAGATGCAGGGCGGCCCGCACTTCAAGGCCGACTCCTCCAGCAAGCACGTCCACGCCAGCAACATCTACTGCTACGCGGGCAACTTCGCGCCCGGCCTCGCCACCGACCAGCAGAAGGTCCAGAACATCATCGTCTGGTCGCCGATCGCCTCCACCCTGGAGAACGTGCTGATCGCCAACGGCTCGACGGCGACGGTCAATTCGGGCGTCGCCGTGTACGCGGGCCCCAGCACCGCCGCGGTGCTGCGCAACGTGATCGGCCTGTACGGGACGGCCCCGGCCGGCGCGCACCTGTACTACGAGCTGACCTCCAGCGGCGACTTCCGGATCGAGAACAGCTACGGCAACAAGGGCGCCCAGAGCAGCGGCGCCGTCCCGCTCACCCACGCGCCGAACCCGCCGCTGCGCCAGGTCGCCGGCCCGGTCTCGGACGCCTCCTTCCAACGCGCCCCCGCCAACGGCACCTTGGCGGTGGACACCGCCAATCAGCGGCTGTACGTACGGGTCAACGGCGTCTGGAAGTCCTCGCCGCTCAGCTGATCCGCCCCCGCCCCCGCCCCGGGCCGTCGGCCCGTCAGCGGCCGTCGGCCCGTCAGAGGTCGTCGGCCCACGGCGGGTTGGCCCCGGGGACGGCGACCGTCCGGGCGGCGACCCGGGCGGCGAAGGCGCAGGCACGCTCCAGGTCCTCGGGGGTGAGCGAGTCCAGCCGCCCGCCGAGGTGCCCCTGCACGGCGAGGGAGTGCAGCAGCCCGGCGGTGAAGGAGTCGCCCGCGCCGACGCTGTCGGCCACCCGGGTCACGGGCGCGGCCACCCGGACCCGGCGGCCGTCCAGCGAGGCGAGCGCGCCGCGTTCGGCGAGCGTCACCACGACCAGCCGGGCGCCCGCCGCGTGCCAGCGGTCGCAGGCGTCCTCGGGGGCGGCGCCGGGCAGCAGGGCGTGCAGGTCGTCCTCGCTCAGGCGCAGCAGGTCGGCCAGTTCGCACCAGCGGTCGAGCCGCCGCCGGTACTGCTCGGGGGTGGCGAGCAGCGGGCGGACGTTGGGGTCGATCGACACGGTGGCGTGCGGGCGGGCCCCGGCGAGCAGTTCCTCGATCCGCGGGCCACCGGGTTCGCGGACCAGGGCGAGCGAGCCGGTGTGCAGGCAGACCGAGCCGTCCCCGCGGGCGGCGGCCAGTTCCGCCTCGGTCCACTGCCAGTCGGCGGTGCCCTCCGCGTGGAACGAGTACGTGGCGCGGCCCTCGTCGTCCAGCGCGGCCAGGGCCAGGGTGCTGGGTTCGGTGGCCGTGACGGTGCCCGTCAGGTCGACGCCGGAGCCGGTCAGGTGCTCGCGGAAGAGCCGGCCGAACGGGTCGGCCGAGATCCGGCCGACGAACCGGGTGGGCGTCCCCAGCCGGGCCAGGGCGACCGCGGTGTTGGCCGGGCCGCCGCCGGGCAGCACCCGCAGTCCGAGTTCGCCCGGCCGGGCCCCGTCCCGTTCGACGAAGGCGTCGGCGACGCACTCCCCGACCACGGTGATCTGCCGACCCGCCATCGAAACCAGCCTCCCAACAGGGCGAAAACGCACATCCGGCGGTCCGGACTCCATCACCGGTGGCCCCCCGCAGTCAACGCGCGGACCGTCAGCGGGGTCACTCCACCGTCCCCCGGCCGCCCGATGTACGTTTCAGCGCGCCACCGCGAACGACCCCCATCAAGTGGGAGCGCTCCCAAAACTCTTGACGACCCCCCGGAAGGTCTGGCTTCATATGGCAGGCCCGCGAGGGCCACGAGTGGGAGCGCTCCCGATCATCCCCCCACCACGACCGGGCCGCTCCCCCTCCGACCCCCGCTGGCCACCGCAGGACCCGACCCCCAGCACCACGAGCACCCCGCACCACGAGCACCCCCAGCACGAACACACCCAGCACGAACACCCAGCACGAACACCCAGCACCCCGAAGAACGTCTCGGACCACCCCACCCCCACCGGACGCCCCCACCCGCGTCCAGAGAGGAACGAGACCCATGCGCCTCCGACTGCACCGGCGCCTGACGCGCCGGCTGGCGGGCTGTGCCGCGGCCCTGGCCGCCGCGCTCGTCACCACGCTGACCGCCCCGGCGGTCCCGGCGGCCCAGGCCGCCACCACCGGCACCACCGCGACCGCCGCCGCCTCCAGCGCGGGGGCCGGCTACTGGCACACCAGCGGCCGGCAGATCCTCGACGAGGCCGGGAACCCGGTGCGGATCGCGGGCATCAACTGGTTCGGCTTCGAGACCTCCAACTACGTGCCCCACGGCCTGTGGAGCCGCGACTACAAGTCGATGATCGACCAGATGAAGTCGCTGGGCTACAACACCATCCGGCTGCCCTACAGCGACGACATCTTCAAGGGCACCACGCCGAGCAGCCTGAACACCTCCGGCGGGATGAACGCCGACCTGGTCGGCCTGAGCTCGCTCGGCGTGATGGACAAGCTGGTCAACTACGCGGGCAGCATCGGCATGAAGGTCATCCTGGACCGCCACCGCCCGGACTCCGCCGGGCAGTCGGCGCTCTGGTACACCGCTTCGGTGCCGGAGTCGACCTGGCTGGCGAACCTCAAGTCGATCGCCGCCCGGTACGCGGGCAACTCCGCCGTGATCGGCATCGACCTGCACAACGAGCCGCACGACCCGGCCTGTTGGGGCTGCGGTGACCTCTCCACCGACTGGCGGCTGGCCGCCCAGCGCGGCGGCGAGGCGGTGCTGGGCGCCAACCCGAAGCTGCTGATCTTCGTCGAGGGCGTGCAGAGCTTCAACGGCAGCTCGTACTGGTGGGGCGGCAACCTGCAGGGAGCGGGCCAGTACCCGGTCCAACTGAGCGTCGCCAACCGGGTGGTGTACTCGGCGCACGACTACGCGACCAGCGTGGCGCAGCAGACCTGGTTCTCCGACCCGAGCTTCCCGGCGAACATGCCGGGCGTCTGGGACAAGAACTGGGGCTACCTGTTCAACCAGAACATCGCGCCGGTGTGGGTCGGCGAGTTCGGCACCACGCTGCAGTCGACCACCGACCAGGCCTGGCTGAAGGCGCTGGTGCAGTACCTGCGGCCGACCGCGACGGCGGGTGCGGACTCCTTCCAGTGGACGTTCTGGTCCTGGAACCCCAACTCCGGTGACACCGGCGGCATCCTGAACGACGACTGGACCACCGTCAACACGGTCAAGGACAACTACCTGGCCTCGGTCAAGGCCCCGGGCTTCGGCTCCTCCACCAGTGGCGGCACCGGCGGCGACGTCCAGGCCCCGTCCGTCCCGGGCGGGTTGGCGGTCGCCGGCACCACGGCGAGCAGCGTCTCGCTGTCCTGGACGGCGTCCACCGACAACACCGCCGTCACCGGCTACGACGTGTACCGCGACGGGACGAAGGTCGCCTCGGCCACCTCGACCTCGTACACCGACAGCGGGTTGAGCGCGGCGACCGCGTACAGCTACACCGTCCGGGCCAAGGACGCGGCGGGCAACGTGTCGGCCTCCTCGGCGGCGGTGACGGCGACCACCGCGACCAGCGGTGGCAGCGGGACGAACGCCGGGTGCTCGGCGGCGATCAGCCTGAACGACTGGGGCGGCGGCCTGACCGCGACGGTCACCGTCACCAACACCGGCAGCGCGCCGGTCAAGGGCTGGCAGGTGTCCTGGGCGTGGCCCACCAGCCTGCAGATCACCGGGAGTTGGAGCGCGACCGTGACCCGCAGCGGGCCGACCGTCACCGCGACGAGCCTGTCCTACAACGGGGCACTGGCCCCGGCGGCGTCCACCTCGTTCGGCGTCCAGGCGACCCGCAGTGACGCCTCGGCCGCGGCCACCGCGACGGCGGTGTGCACCGCGACCTCCTGACCGCTCCCCGATCAGCCGCTCAAACCCCGTTCACCGTCGGCCGGTTCCTCCGGCCGGCGGTGAACGTGCTTGTGCGCGACGTCGGTTCAGCGGTTCAGTGCTTCAGCGGTTCAGGCGGTGCGGACGGCCTCCAGGAAGCCCGCGCCCTCGAAGCCGGCCGCCGGGAGTTCGCGTCCCAGCGAGGCGGCGAAGGCGTCCATCGCGGTGAAGCCGGTCCGCCAGCCGTGCGCGTCCAGCCAGTCGGCGGTGCCGGGGCCCAGGCCGCCGCGCCACAGCGCGGTCATCTCGGTGAGCCCCGCCTCGGCGGGCACCCGGGAGACGTCGCGCGCCTGCTCGGTCAGCAGGCTGCTGCCGGGGGCGGAGAGGCCGCCGACGGCGGTGAGCAGCCCGGCCGCCTGTTCGGCGTCGAGGTAGACCAGCAGCCCTTCGGCCAGCCAGACGGTGGGCCGCCCGGGGTCGAACCCGGCTGCCAGGAGCCGGTCCGTCCAGTCGGGTTCGGCCAGGTCGGCGGGTAGTGCGACCCGCTCGCAGGCCGGCTCGGCCCCCTGCTCGTCCAGGACCGACTGCTTGAAGTCGAGGACGGCCGGGAGGTCGACCTCGAACAGCCGGGTGCCGGGCGGCCAGGCCAGCCGGTAGGCCCGGGTGTCGAGCCCGGCGGCGAGCAGCACGACCTGGCGGGCGCCGGCGGCGGGCAGCCGGTCGTCGTAGAAGCGGGTGCGCATGATGCCCCTGGTCACCAGCAGCCGGGCCAGCGGCCGGTCGGGCCCGGCCGTGGGCAGCGGGGTGCCGGAGGCGGCGATGAAGGCGAGGGCGTACGGGTCGGTGAACAGCGGTTCCGGCCGGCTGCTCTCGTAGGCGCGCACCCGGGCCACCGCGAGCGCGGTCCGGGAGACGGGGCTCAGCCGCGCGGCGCGGTCGGAACCGGCCTCGGGGTCGGAGGGGTGGGAGGGGTCGGAAGGCGCGGAGGTGGGGTCGCCGGGGCCGGGGCCGACGGGCTCGTTCGTCGTCATGCCCGCAAAACTACATCGCCACAGATGCATCCGTGAAGATGTATCTGCACAGATACATCTCCCAAGATGCATCTGTGGCGATGCGGTTGTCCGTCCTCGCGGTAGCCTGTCCGCCATGGACGGCGTACGGCTTCTGCGACTGGGCAAGCGGCTCACCGAGCTCGGCCGGGCGATGGTCACCGACCACGCCTCGGCGGCCCTCACCCCGGGCGAGATCGCGGTGATCTCCGACGTCTACCAGCACCCCGGCAGCTCGGTGCAGGACATCCGGGTCCGCACCGGCTTCGCCCAGAGCCACGTCTCCACCTCGGTCGCCCGGCTGCGCGAACGCGGCCTGCTGGACGCCGCACCCGACCCCGCCGACGGGCGCCGCACCCTGCTCTCCGTCTCCGCGCTCGCCCGCGGCTACATCAGGGCCCGGGTCGCCCGCCCCGCCGAACCGCTGCTCGCCCAGGCCGTCGCCGACCCCGCGCAGGCCCGGCGGGCCGCCGAACTGCTCGACGAGCTCGCCACCCTGCTGCTCCCCGGTCCGCCTCCCGCGGCCACCCCCGAGCCCACCCCCGTCGAACCGCCCGGCGCCTGACGCGTCCGCCCGAGACCCCCGGCGCACCCGCGCCCCCGCACGTCCGACGGGCGCACTCGGAGGGGCGTCCTCCGGCACCGTCGGTGAGCATGGAACGGAAGGGACGCAACGCCCAGGGGGCCGGACCCAGCCGACGGAGGCCGTGAATGATCGAGATCGCCGACATCCGGGAGTGGCGCAACCACGACGTGGTCGACCAGGACGACAAGAAGATCGGCAGCCTGGAGAACGTCTACGTGGACACCGCCACCGACGCACCGTCCTTCGCCACCGTCACGGTCGGCATGCTCGGCCGGCACCGCCTGGTGTTCGTGCCGATCGCGGACGCGGTGGCCGGCCCCGGCTACCTGCGGGTGCCGTTCAACCGCAACGACGTGAAGAACGCGCCGTCCATCGGCACCGACGACGTGCTGGCCGCCGAGCAGGAGCCCGAGGTCTTCGCGCACTACCACCTGGAGTACGCCACCGGCACGGGCGGCGAACGCCGGCTGGCCCGCCGCTGAGCCCCGGCCGGTCCGGCCCCGTCCGCCTCGGGCGGGGCCACCGTCCGCTCAGGCCGACAGCAGCCCGGCCAACCCGCCGTCCCAGTCGATCCGCTCGAACTCGGTTCCCAGCGGCACCAGTTCGAGGGTGGCGGCGAGGAACGCGGCCAGCGCGGCGCAGTCCACGCTGAGCGCCACCGGGCCGCCCGCGCCGCCGAGCACCAGGCGCAGCGAGCCGTCGTCGAGCGGCGCGAAGTGGATGTCGCCGTCGCCGACCGGCCCGTGCAGCGCGGCGAGCAGCATCTCCCGGGACAGCACCCAGCCGGCCCCGGCCGCGCGCGGGCCGAAGTCGAGGCGCACCGCGTACGGGTCGTCGGGCCGGTAGCGCCAGTCGGTGTCGAGGTGGACGGTGGTGCCGTCGGGGGCGAGCAGGTGCAGGGTGATCCGCTCGGTGACGGGGCCCATGGCGGTGCTCCCTTCCGTTTCTCGCGGGTGGGCGAACTGCGTCTTCCGATCTTCCGTTCTTCCGTTTCACGCGGCGGGCGGCGGGCGGCGAGCAGCGGGCGGACCGCGGCGCCGCGCCGCGGCGCGGTCAGGCCGCCAGGTGCTGCCGGTGGTCCTCGACCTGGGCCTTGAAGGCGGCGAGTTCGTCGATGATCCGGCGGTCGGTGAAGCCGAGGCCCTCGACCAGGTGGTCCCAGAGCCCGTGGGGTTCGGTGTCGAGCTGGAGCATCAGCCGGGTGCTGTCCTCGGTGACCCGGTGGAAGGTGACGACTCCGGAGTGTCCGGGCAGCTCGGGGCCGCCGCTCCAGGCGATCCGGTCGAGCGGCAGCACCTCGGTCGCGGTGGCGCCGCGCCCGGCTCCGCCGCGCATGCAGGCGGGGAGCGGCTCGTAGTCGGTCCACTCGCGGTAGACGGCGCTGATCGGCGCGTCGATCTCGACGGATTCCTCTATCCGACCCATGGGTTTCCCTCCTCCGCGGGGGCGGCCGCCGGTGCGGTCCGCGTCGGAGGGCCGTGTGCCCCGGCCGCCGGGGCGCATGCACGATCGAAGGGGGGCAAACGCCTCCGCATTTGCTTCACATAAACTTCACAGGCGAGCCTGGCATGATCGAAGGAAGCCCGGGTACCCGGGAACGGACCGGCCGGAGACGAGGAAAGGACTGGCATGCCCGTGCCCACTGATGAACTTCTCCTGACTGCCCCCATAGAGGCGTCCTCCGCCCCTGTGGAGTACCCCGCCACCGCCGCGTTCGAGGCCACCACCGTGGACCTCGACCCGGACGTGCTCGCCGACCCGGTGAACGCCACCCCCGCCGACGCCCGAGCGATGACCCGGGTGCTGCTGCGACGGCTGGCCGGCCTGGAGGAGGGCACTCGCGAGTTCAGTTACGTTCGCAACACCCTGATCGAGCTGAACCTGACCCTGGTCCGGTTCGCGATCCGCCGCTTCGGCCACAGCAAGGAGCCGTACGAGGACCTGCTGCAGGTCGGTTCGGTCGGCCTGATCAAGGCGATCGACCGGTTCGACCCGGAGCTCGGCGTCGAGTTCACCACGTACGCGGTGCCGACCATCATCGGCGAGATACGGCGCCACTTCCGGGACACCACCTGGTCCGTGCACGTGCCGCGCCGCCTGCAGGAGCTGCGCCTGGACCTGGCGAAGGCGCAGGACGCGCTGGCCCAGACCCTGGACCGCGAGCCGACCGTCGCCGACCTCGCCGAGCACCTCTCGCTGACCGAGGAGGAGGTGATCGAGGGTCTGGCCGCCGCGAACGCGCACACCGCCGGGTCGCTCGACCTGACCTCCCCGGGCGAGGGCGACGGGCAGCAGCCCGCCGAGCGGCTGGGCCAGGTGGACGGGCGGTTCGCGCTGGTCGAGAACCTGGTCGCGCTGAAGCCGCTGATCGCCCGACTGCCGGAGCGGGAGCGGCAGATCCTCGCGATGCGGTTCTGCGAGGACCTCACCCAGTCGCAGATCGGCGCCCGTCTCGGGCTGTCCCAGATGCACGTGTCCCGGCTGCTGTCCCGCACGCTGGCCAAGCTCCGCACCGGGCTCGACGCGACCGACTGACCACACCGGCCGACGCGAGTCGGTCGACTCCCTCGGTGGTGGCGGCCCCCGCCGCCACCACCGACCGCACCGGGCACCCCCGTCTCGACCGCCGCGCCCATCAGTGCGTAAGGTCGAGGCAGACCGGTCGAGGGAACAGGACGAGGATGCCAGCCGAGAACATGCCCGTGGCCCCCCTGGCGGTGGACGTCCGACGTACACCGTCCCGCGCGGCGGTGTGCGCACTGTCGGGCGATCTGGACATCGAGACCCTGGCTCCGGCCAGGGAAGCGCTCGATCTCCTGGTCGCCGAACGCCCCCGGGCGCTGATCGTCGACCTGGGACGGGTCGACTTCTGCGACTCGTCCGGGCTGAACCTGCTGCTCCAGACCCGGATGGCAGCCGCCGACGGAGGGGTCTCCTTCCACCTGGCGGCGCTGTCCGGGCCGGTCCAGCACCTGCTCGAACTGACCGGTGCGAAGGCCGTGTTCGCCATCCACGAGACGGTGGAAGCGGCCATCGCCACGGACGGCTGACCCGCCCTCCGGCACCGTCCGCCACCCGCCGTACCCGTACTGTCGGCCGCACCGGGCATAATCCTGGCGCAGCCGGGAAACCGATCCGTGAGAGCGACCCGTGAGCCTGTGAGAGCGCCGTCGAAAGCGAAGGGAACCCACGTGACACCGAGCCGGGGAACCCTGGACGGCGACCGTCCGGACGCCGGGGCGGTCCTGCCGCCCGGCGGGCAGCGTCGGCGCCTACGACTGGTGGGCGTGCCGCGCCCGGTGGCCCGGGCCCGGGCGTTCACCACGGAGGCCCTCGGCGACTGGTCCTGGTCCACCCCGCCCGACCCGGACCTCGCCGAGGACGTCGTGCTGCTGGTCGCCGAGCTCGTCGGCAACGCGATGCTGCACGCCGGCGGCCCGCTCGAACTCGTCCTCCACGCGACGCCCGAGCGGCTGCGGATCGAGGTCTCCGACGGCTCCGAGACCCTGCCGGCGCTGCGCACCCCGCACCTGCCCGGCCTGCCCGGCGGCCACGGCCTGTACATCGTGCAGCGCACCGCCGACCGCTGGGGCGCGGACCGGCACGCCCAGGGCAAGTCCATCTGGGCCGAGATCGACGCCACCCGCCTGCTGGCCTGACCGCACTCAGCCGGTCCGGCCACCCGCACCCACCGGAGAACGACGCACGACGGAGGCCGGTCCCCACCCGGGGACCGGCCTCCGTCGTGCTCCGCGCCCGCCGCCCGCTCAGCGGGTGCGGGCGCGGGCGAGCGTGCGGGCGCGGTTGCGGTTGCGGTTGCGGTTGCGCCGGCGGCGCAGCATGCCGCGCCGCTCCTCCTCGGTGCAGCCGCCCCAGACGCCGTAGCGCTCGCGGGCGGCCAGCGCGTGCAGCAGGCAGCGCTCGCGGACGGGGCAGCGGGCGCAGACGGCCTTGGCGGCGCGGTCGCGGTCGTCGTGGGCCTGGCCGCGTTCCCCGGCGGGGTGGAAGAACAGCTGGGAGTCGGCGGCGCGGCAGGCGCCGTCGAGCTGCCAGTCCCACTCCTCCTCCAGCGCGCCGGGCAGGTGGGAGATCACGGTCATCGGGGTGCTCCTTCCGCCGGACGGTCGGATCAACGGTTTGACGGACGAACGGACGAATGCCCTGTCCGTCTAACCGGGATCCGCCGGGCGAAGCACCCGGGGCCGCACCCGCTTCGAGCACCCCGGCCGCGGCTCAGCCGTGGTCGTCCTCCGGCGGCGAGGAGACCGGGACGGCGAACTCGGGGCCGTCCTCGGGGGTCTTCTCGTTCTCGTCCGGCGGCGGCGAGCCCTCCGCGGTCATCCGGGCCTCGGGCGTCTCGGTGGGCGGCCACTCGTCGGCCGGCGCGTCCTGGTGGGTCCCGTGCGTGTGGTGCGACATCGTGCCTCCGCTACTCCGTCTCGGCCCCCTGTCCTCCATCCTGGTCCCCGGGCCGTCCGGCCGCCGCCCGACCGGCACCGCGCGTCGCGCAGCGCCCGGGCCCGGGCCCGGGCCGGCCGCCTGGTCCGGCTGGCGGGTTCGGCGCGCACGGGGCACCGTGGACGGGGGGCCGTTGTGCACCGCCGTGAGAGGAGAGGCCATGTCGTCGAAGCGCCGCCGCAAGAAGAAGGCCCGCGCGAGGCGCGGAGCGAACCACGGCCGCCGGCCCCAGTGCTGACGTCCGGGCGCCCCGCACCCACCGCTGACCACTGACGACGCCGGAGCGGCCGTCGTACCGGAAACCCAGCCCCGGTACGGCGGTCGCTCCCCCGCGTTCCCCGCTCCCGTTCCCTTCCCGACCGCCTTCCCGCGCCCCGCCCCCTTCCCGCCGCCGCGCTCCTCGCCGCCGTGGCCCGCGCGGGAGTCCGCGGAGGGGCCGTCAGCGCGCCCCGCCGCCCGCCGGTACGGACGCCCGGGTCCGGGCCCGGGCGGTCGCGGCCGCGCGGATCGGGGACAGGCCGCACGCCCAGACCATGACGGCGCCGAGCAGCCGGGCCAGCGGGCGGTCCCAGAGGCGGCGCACCGCCCAGGGGCGGCGGATGCCGAGCGTGCGGCGGGCCCAGCCGGGCAGCAGGCCGATCGCCGCGTTGGTGAGGATCCGGACGGCGAGGCGTTCGCGCCGGGTGCGGCCGAAGTCGCGCAACAGGGCGACGGCCTCCAGCGCCTCGGGGGTGACCCGCAGGGCGCCGCGCACCCCGGCCAGGTAGCGGGCGAGCCCGGCCCGGCTGAGCGGCACGCCGTCCGCACCCAGGAGTTGGCCGGTCTGGGCGGCCTCGGCGAGGTAGTCGTCGCACTGCCGGTCGGTCAACTTCCCCTGCCCCGCGAAGACTTGGTACCCGGCCAGGAAGCAGGCCACCTCGGCGGTGTGCACCCAGCAGAGCAGGTCGGGATCGTCGGCCCGGTACGGGCGGCCCTCGGCGTCGCGGCCGCGGACGTAGCCGTGGACCCGGCGGACGGCGGAGATCGCGGCCTCGGCCGCGGCGGAGGAGCCGAGCGTGGTGGTGGAGACGAAGCGGGCGGTGCGGTGCAACCGGCCGACCGGGTCGGTGCGGTAGTCGGAGTGCTCGGCGACGGCGCGCATCGCCACCGGGTGCAGGGACTGGAGCATCAGCGCGGCGAACCCGCCGACCAGCATCCCGGCGGGGTGCCCGTGCACCCGCCACACCACGCTGTCCGGCCCGAACAGCCCGGGGTCGCCGAGCGGGCGGTCGTAGCGCTCCAGGTGCAGATCGGCGCCGTGCACCGTGGAGTTGATCTCACGCAGCAGGCGCAGCCGCAGCAGCTCCGCGGGCCGCCGCCAGCCGGCACGACCGACCGCTCCGGCACCATCCGCCGTCGGGCCGTCCGCGATCCCTCCGTCCGACATCTCCCACCGCCGTTCCCGGTCCGCCCCGGGCCGCCCCGGCCCCTTGCCGCCCCACCCTACGTCGGGACCGCATCCGGGGGACCGGGCGGTGCGGGCGGGCCGGCCGGAGGACCGGCCGGAGGGCCGGCCGGAGGGCCGACCGGTGCGGAAAGGGGCTGACAGGTCGGCGATCTGCGGCTACGATCACCGGCGATGACTACTCACGGATTGGAGGTCCCGTCCTTCCGAAGTGCGTGCTGATGGCCGACACTTCCCTCCTGGACGAGGACACCCGTAACAGTTTCTGGTCGCGCGTGCGGCGCTTCGCCGTCCCCCCGACCATGATCGAGAACGCCACCGCCCGCCGTGCGCTGGGCGATTGGGGCGGCGCCTGCACGGCGGCCGGATGCGATCCGGCGTTCGAGCTGCGTGCCGTCACCCGCGCCCACGGCTCCGAGCTGACCGGGCGGCTCCGGGCCGACCTGCGGCACCTGGCCCCCGACCTGCTGCGCTGGCACCTGCCGCGGATCGCCCCGGACGGGGTGCTGCGGCCCGGGCTGACGCTGACCCTGGCGCGCTACCCGCGCGACGGGGGCGGGGCGCCGCTGCACCTGGTGGCCCGCACCGCACCCGGCCGCGCGGCGGCGGCCCAGCGCGTCACGCTGGCGCTGTGGGACGCCGACGACCGCCCGGCCGCCGGGCGGCCCCGGCCGCGCCCCGACCCGCGCTTCCGCCTCGACCTGCACCGGCACCTCTGGGACGCCCGACGCGCCCCCGAACTCGCGGACCGGGTGGCGAACTTGACAGACAGTCAGTTCGCCGAGCCCGCCTGGGAGTTCGAGGCCGACCTGGTGCGGGCGGCGGACGGCCTGCCCGCGGACGCCCCCGTCGCGGTGCGGCTCGCCCACCGACGGCACCTGCTGCTCGGCGGCCGGGCGTCCGGTGCCGCCCCGCCGCAGGCCCGGCGCCGGACGCCCGGCCTCGCCGTGCTGCCGGACGCGGCGACCTGGACGCCGCCCGACCTGCTGCTACTGCGCGCGGGGCTGATCGGACCGGACGGACTGCACCCGCTGGTGGCGGCCGCCCTCGCCCCCGACCACCGCCGCGCCGTTCCCGAACCGGCCGGTGCGGACGGGCCGTTGACGGTGCGGTGCCGTGGCGCGGCGCACCGGATCGCCGTGGTCGACGGGGTGCTCGTCCCGCTCGACCACGACCCGGAGCAGCTGCGGCGCGAGGAGCTGCTGGCCGGCTTCGGCGGGCCGCCGCTGCCCTGCCTGCGGGCGATCGACCGCGCGCACCGGCAGCCGGAGGACCTGGACGCCGTCCGGCAGCGGCTGCTGCACGGCGACCGCGCCGGGGCGCTGGCCGCCGTGCACCGGCTGCTCGGCGCGCAGGCCGTCCTGCCCGCCGGGCCGCTGGCCGAGGCCCTGGAGGCCGACACCCGGCAGCGCCTGGTGCACGGCCTGCACGCGGCCGGTCTCGAACCCGAACGCAGCCGCTACGACACCGCTCCCGCCTACCCCCCGGGCGACCCGCGCCCGCACGGGCGGCCGCACCGCGCCTCCTCCCGCTCCCCCCGGCACCGGCGCGGCTGGCAGGGCTGACCCCGCCCCGCCGTGCCCTGGCCTGCCCCTGACCTGCCCTGCCCCTGCCCCTGCCCCTGCCCCTGCCGCCTGCCGCCTGCCGCCTGCCGCCTGCCGCCTGCCGCAGGACGTCCCGCCGTACCGCACCGTCACCCGTGCCCCCTCTCCCGACCCCAGGTGGATCACCCTTGCCTTCTTCCGTCACGCCCCAGACCGCTTCCTCCCTCTCCTCCCGACTCGCCGTCGCGGAACGGCTGTTGGACCTCCTGAAGGAGTCCGGCACCGAGCCCCGACAGGACCTCCAGACCGAGGCGCTGACCCTCGCCGTCGCCGCCGACCTGCCCGTGCTGCTGTGGGGGGAGCCGGGCATCGGGAAGACCGCCGCGCTGACCCAGCTCGCCACCGAACTCGACCTGCCGCTCACCACGGTGATCGCCAGCGTCCACGAGCCGTCCGACTTCTCCGGCCTGCCGGTGATCGGCGACGACCCGGCCGCGCAGGGCGTGCCGCTGGCGCCGCCGGACTGGGCGGTGCGGCTGGTCCGGCAGGGTCGCGGGCTGCTGTTCCTCGACGAGCTGTCCACCGCCCCGCCCGCGGTGCAGGCCGCACTGCTCCGACTGGTGCTGGAGCGGCGGATCGGCTCGCTCCAACTCCCGCCGGGGGTGCGGATCGTGGCCGCGGCGAACCCGCGCGCCTCGGCCGCCGACGGCTGGGAGCTGAGCCCGCCGCTGGCCAACCGCTTCGTCCACCTGGACTGGGTGCACGACGCCGAGGTGGTGGTGCGCGGCCTCGGCGGGGTGTGGCCGCGCGCCGAACTGCCCCGGCTGGATCCCGAACGGCTGCCCGCCGCCGTCGAGTTCGCCCGTCGCGCGGTGTGCGGGCTGCTCACCGTCCGGCCCGAGCTGACCCACCGACTGCCGTCCGCCGAGACCCGGCGCGGCAAGGCGTGGCCGTCGCCGCGCAGTTGGGAGATGACCGTGCGGCTGCTGGCCTTCGGCTCGGCGGCCGGGTCCTCCCGGGAGGTGCTGTCGCTGCTGGTGCGCGGCAGTGTCGGCGACGGCCCGGGGCTCGAACTGCTGGCCGCCGTCGACCGGATGGACCTGCCCGCGCCCGAGGACCTGCTCGCCGACCCGTCCGCCGCCGTGCTGCCCGAGCGCGGCGACCTGCGGCAGACCGTGCTGGACGGGGTGGTGGCCGCCGTCCGCTCCCGGCCGACCCGCGAACGGTGGGACTCCGCCTGGGCGTTGATGGCCCGGGCACTGGAGAGCTGCCCGCCGGACGTACTGGTGGTGCCGGTGACCACGCTCGCCTCGCTGCGCCAGGACGCCTGGGAGGTACCGGAGCTGATCCACCGCTTCGCGGGTGCGCTGCAGGTCGTCCGGCGGGCCGAGCGGGCGGCGGCCCGCGTCCCGGCCGGGGCGGGTGGCCGATGAGCGCGCGAACCACCGGCCCCGCCACCGAGCGGTCGCACCTGCGGCTGGACACCGAGAAGCTGTTCGCGGCCCGGCTGCAGGCGGTGCGGGCCCGCCCGTACCTGGCGACCGCGCTGTTCGCGATGCACGTGGTGGAGTCCCGGCGGGTGCCGACCATGGCGGTGGACCGGCACTGGCGGTGTTACGTCTCGCCCGGCTTCGTCGACCGCACCCCGGAGGAGGAGCTGGCCTCGGTCTGGGTGCACGAGGTCTCGCACCTGCTGCGCGACCACGCCCGGCGCGGCGACCTGGCGATGCGCGCGCTGGGCCTGGAGGGGCCCGCCGACCGGCTGCGGGTCAACCTGGCGGCGGACTGCGAGATCAACGACGACGCGTTCGGCGACGGCCTGGTCCGGCCCGCCGACGCCGTCTACCCGAGCACCCTGGGCCTGGCCGAGGACGGGCTGATGGAGGACTACCTGCGGCAGTTCACCCTCGGCACCGAGTACCTGCGCCTGGTGTGGCTGGAGTGCGGCAGCGGCGCGGACGGCCTGGAGCGGGAGTGGGAGCTCGGCCCGGACGGCGCGCACGGCCTGGCCGACCACGAACGCGACCTGGTCCGCTTCCGGGTCGCCCGGGGCATCCTGGCCAAGCCCGGCGACACCCCGGCGGGCTGGCGGCGCTGGGCCGAGCAGGCGTTCCACCCGCCGCAGCCCTGGCGGCAGTTGCTCGCCGCGGCGATCCGCTCCACGATCGCCGCGGCGGGCGCCGGAGCGGACTACAGCTACGGCCGCCCGGCCCGCCGTTCGACCAGCCTGCCCCGGGTGGTGCTGCCCTCGCTGCGGCACCGCCCGCCCCGGGTGACGGTGGTCGTCGACACCTCGGGTTCGGTCAGCGACGCCGAGCTGGGCATCGCGCTGCTGGAGACCGCGGCGATCCTGCGCGCGGTGGACGGGCGGCGCGAACTGGTCTCGGTGATCTCCTGCGACGCGGCCGCCCGGACGGTCCGGCAGGCCGCCGACGGGAGCGGGCTGGCACTGGTCGGCGGTGGCGGCACCGACCTGCGCACCGGTTTCGCCGCCGCCCTGGCCCGGCGCCCCGCCCCGGACGTGCTGGTGGTCCTGACCGACGGCCAGACCCCGTGGCCGAGCGCCGCTCCCCCGTGCCGCACCGTCGTCGGCCTGTTCCCGCGCCGCCGCCCGGTGAACGAGGACGATCCCGACTACGTTCCCGACGATCCGCCGTCCTGGGCGAAGACCGTCACCCTCGGCTGAGCCGGTCCGCCCAACGTCCTTCCCCCGTGAGGAACTTCAGCACGTCGACCTCGCAGCCCGGGGCGAAGGGGTCGAAGCCGTTCTCGGCCAGCCAGCGGACGGCCAGCAGGCTGCGCAGCGCCCACCAGGCGCGGACCACGTCGAGGTCGACGCCGGTGCCGTAGCCGGCGAGGACGTCGTCGAGGTGCTCCTCGTGCCCGAGCGTGAAGGTCGCCAGGTCGTACAGGGCGTCGCCCCGGCCGGCCTCGGACCAGTCGATGACGCCGGTGACCCGGTCGCCGTCGACGAAGACGTGCGCGATCTGCAGGTCCCCGTGGGTGAACGCCTCGGGCCACGGCCGGAACGCGCCCTCGGCGACCCGGCGGGCGCGGGCGACCAGCGCGGCGGGCAGGAGGCCGTCCGCCACCAACCGCCCGCCCTCCGAGTCGAGTTCCTCGGCCAGCCGCTCGATGCTCCGCCCGGCCCGGCCGACCCGGGGCGGCGGCGGGGCGTCGTGCAGCGCCCGGATCGCGGCGCCCGCCGCGGCCCACCCCGCCGGGGAGCCGGTGACCGGCCCGCCCAGGCGTCCGAGCGGCGCCCCGGGGAGAGCGGCCAGCGCGAGCACCGGCGGCCGGTACCAGAGGACCTCCGGGGTCGGCACCGGCACCAGGGACATCAACTCGACCTCGGCGTCCAGCCGCGCCCGGTCGGCGTCCACCTTCAGGAACACGCCGCCGACGCGCAGGGTCGCGCGTTCGGAGTGGGCGACGACGACTTCGACCTCATCCATGGGCTCTCCCGTACCCCGGGCGGGACCCGCCACACGGGCTCGCCACCCGGGCTCGCCACCCGGGCTCGGCACCCGGGCTCGGCACCCGGGCTCAGCGCCCGTCGGCGACCCGGAAGCGCAGCGTGTCGCCGGGCCGGGCCTGCGCGGCGGCGTCCAGGTCGTCCCGGTGGACCACCGCGATCACCGGGTAGCCGCCGGTGACGGGGTGGTCGGCGAGGAACAGGATCGGCCGCCCGGACGGCGGCACCTGGAGCGCGCCGGGCACCATGCCCTCGGAGGGCAGTTCGCCGCCCCGGGACCGCTCCAGGACGGGGCCCGCCAGCCGCATGCCGACCCGGTCGCTCTCGGCGGTCACCGTGTACGGCTCGCCGCACAGGGCGCGCAGCGCGGCGGCGGTGAACCAGTCCTCGCGGGGGCCCGGGACCACCCGCAGCACGGTGGGGCCGGGCCGTTCCCGGCGCGGGGCGTGGTCGGCGGCGGGCCAGCCGGTGGCGGCGGTGCCGACGGGCAGCCGTCGGCCGGGGGCGAGCCGTTCGGGTCCGAGGCCGGCGAGGGTGTCGGTGGCGCGCGAGCCCAGTACGGCGGGGACGTCCAGGCCGCCGCGGACGGCGAGGTAGCCGCGCAGGCCGTGCTCGGGGGTGCCGATCCGCAGCCGGGCTCCGGCGGGCACCGCCAACGGGGTGCGGGCGGCGACCGGACGGCCGTTCAGCCAGGCCGGGCAGTCGGCTCCGGCGAGCGCGCAGGTGGCGGCCCGGTCGAACTCCAACTCGACTCCGCCGAGCGGCATTTCGATCCCGGCTGCGTCCTCGGGGTTGCCCACCAGCCGGTTGGCGAGCCGCAGCGCACCCCGGTCGGCGGCCCCGGAACGCCCGACCCCGAGCGCGGCCAGCCCGGGGCGTCCCAGGTCCTGCACGGTGGCCCCGTACCCGGCCCGGACCACCAGCAGCCCACCCCGCGCCTCCGCGGCCCGTCCGGCCCGTCCGGCCCGTCCGGCCCGTCCGGCCGCCGGGGCTTCCCCGGCCGCTCCGGGCCCCTCGGCCACTCCGGCCCCCGGGTTCCCCTCCGCGCCGACCGCGACGAAGCGCACGGCGGTGCCGGGGCGCAGTCGGGTGGGCGGGTCGGCGGCGGGGTCCCACAGCGGGAGGTCGGTGGTGCCGAGCAGTTGCCAGCCGCCGGGCGAGGTGCGGGGGTAGACGCCGGTGTACTCGTCGGCGACCGCGACCGCCCCGGCCGGGACGCGGGTGCGGGGTTCGGCCCGGCGGGGCACCCGTAGGCGCGGGTCGAGGCCGGTGAGGTAGGCGAAGCCGGGGGCGAAGCCGCAGAACGCGACGCGGTAGCGGGCGGCGGTGTGGCGTTCGACGACCTGCTGCGGCGTCAGTCCGGCCAGCCGGGCGACCTCGGCGAGGTCGGGGCCGTCGTAGCGGACGGGGATCCGCACGGTCTCGGCGGCCGCGGCGGGTGCTGCCGCCTGTGGCGGCAGTGCGCCGACGGCGGCGCGCAGGCGCTGCGGGTCGGTGACGGCGGGGTCGTAGCGGAGCAGGACGGTGCGGGCGGCGGGGACGAGTTCGCCGGTGCCGGGGGGCGGGTTGTCGCGCAGGGCGGCGTGCAGCCGTTGGGCCTGTTCGGCGTCGTCGGCCTCGATCAGGACGGCGTCGCTGCCGCACCGCAGTACCCGCACTGCTTGTCCCCTGTCGCGTCCGCGGCCGCTCCCGGCCCGCCGTCGTGCCCGGTCACGGGCCGTCAGCCGCCCAAGGTACCAAGTGCGGGGGCCCGGCCGCGGTCCCCGCCCGCTCGGTGTGCGGGGACCGCGTCCGGCGCGTCCGGCGGTGGCCACGCTCCTCCGCCGGACGCCGCCCCGGCCTCAGGCCGGGGTGGCTCGGTGTTCCGGCCCGTAGTCCGGTCCGCGCCCCGGTTCGCGCCCCGGTTCGCGGTCCGGTGCGGGCTGCGAGGCGGGCCGTGGTGCGGGTTTCGGCGTGCGGCGCAGCAGTCGGCGGCGGCGGGGCTGGTCGGGGAGCCAGCCGAAGGCGAGGCTGCTGCCGGCCAGGCCGAGCAGCAGGCCGATGAAGAAGCCGCCGAGGTTGGAGGTGACCCAGGTGCCGAGGGTGGCGAGGACGGCGAGCACGGAGTAGAAGACCCGCTGGACGGGGTGGAAGATCAGCAGGAGTCCGCAGAGCACCATCAGGGCGGGGACGACGTACCCGGCCAGGCCGAGCATGCCGATGCGGATGACCATGCGCATCGGGGCCTTCTCGGTGAACAGGATCTCGGCGCCGGCCAGCACGACCAGCAGGCCGCCCCAGAACGGTCGGCGTCCGCGCCAGCCGGCGAAGCCGCGCGGGGCGGGCGGGGCGGGCGGCCCCGGGGTGGCCGCGGCGGTCCCCCCGCCGTCCGGCGCACCACCGTCTCCGCCGCTGCTGTCGGCGGGCCGGGCGGCCGTGGTGTCGGCCGCCCGGTCCGGTGCCGGTCCGGGTTCAGCAGCCATTGCTGCTGAAGCTGAGGTGCATGTTGGGCAGCCGGAAGGTCCCGGCGGTGGTGGCGTAGTTCTGCTGCCGGAAGTGGTCGACGGCCACGGTGTCGCCCTGCTGGCCGAACATGCCGGGCGGGCCGGCCACGCCGCCCTTGTCGAAGGTGCTGGCGTCGCGGCCGACTTCGAGGTTCTTGAACTCGGCGTCGCCGCTCATCAGGTCGGAGTCGGTGGTGAGGTTCTCGGCGGTGACGGGGGTGCCCTTGTCGCCGGCGGTGATCAGCAGGTTGATGCCGCCCAGGTTGACGCTCTGGCAGAGCTTGGTGAGCGAGGCGTTCTTGACCACGGTCTGGATCAGGAACAGCTGGCCGCCGGTGTCCCCGGCGTTGGGGCTGTTCTCGATCATGTTGTCGAGGGTGCCGAACTGCTCGAACCCGGTGCCGTCGAGCTTGTCGGCGGTGACCTCGAAGGCCATGCCGGAGATGGCGAACTGGGTGGCGAGGACGTTCTGCGCGGTCAGGGTCACCAGGACGCCCGCGGTGACGCAGGCCGGTATCGCCATCAGTGCGGCGCGGCGCAGCCGTACCCGGCCGCGCCCGGTCGGGGTGGCGGCGGGTTGTTCTGCGGAGGGTGCCATGGACAGCTCCAGAGGGTCGGGTGGGGGATCCGCGGCTCACCGGGGGCGGGTGGGTCTGGCGTGGGACCGGATCGCCAACTGTGGTGCACGGCAGTGCAGTTGACGATCTTTCTCACAACCGGCGGCTGACTGGAAGTTACCCCGGGGTACATGGCGGGTCAATACTTCGCGCACCGCCCGTGAATTCCTGAACAGCAGTCAATTCCTGTTACTGGTGGGGCATTTGGATTCCCTGGCCGCCCGAACTCCGCTCACCTTCCTTCCAACTTCCGCCCTCCTCCTTGACGTTGAGCCGGAAAGCCACCTAGAACTTGGCAGGTACCCGGCGGTAACCACGGCGTCACGTCCGTACCCCCGGGTCGTTCTCGCTCCGGCCCGGCGCTTTTCCCCGTACGGGGGCGCCGCGTTCCCGGTACGGCGGGCCGCTCCGGCGCGACGGTGGCAGTCGCGCGCCCCCGGCCCGGTCGCTCGTGGCGTCGAGCGCCCCGATCCCTCCGGTTCCACCGCCCCGCCCCCACCCCCTGCCGTCAGGAGTGCCCCGCCATGCGCTTCCCTCCCACCGCCCCCCAGCGCCGCCGGCTGCTGCCGGCCGCCGCCCTCGCCTCGGCCGCCCTGCTGGCGGGCGTCACCCCGGCCTCCGCCGCCACCGGCACCGCGGCACCCGGTGCCCCGTACACCGGCATGGGGAACTGTCCGCTCTCCGCGCCCGCCATGCACGATCCGGCCAACCTCCAGGTCGGCTGCCTGGTGTCGGTGACCAACGCCGGGAAGTTCACCCTCGGCAGCACCGTGGTGCCGTTCAACTCGCCGATCACGCTGCAGTTCGGCTTCTACTGGGACAAGTCCGCGCCCGAGGTGGCGTTCCCGGACGGCAGCACCGCCAACCAGTACACCGTGGTGCCGCCCACCAGCGCCCCGCTGCTCAGCGCGCCGATGGTGCAGATCAACATCCCGGGCATCCAGAACTTCCTGCCCGGCATCACCAGCGTCTTCGCGCAGGTCGAACTCGCGGGCCCGGTCACCAAGTTCACCCCGCTGGCGACCGGCGAGCCGTACCCGGTGTTCCAGCTGCCGATCAAACTGCACCTGTACAACGCGCTGTTCGGCGCGCACTGCTACGTCGGCTCGGACGCCGCGCCGCTGCTGCTCAAGCCCACCACGGGAGCCACCGGCGCCACCCCGCCGATGACCGGCGACCCGGGCACCCTGGACTACGCCCCCGACCCCAACGGGCACGGCGCGCTGGCCATTTCGGAGACCGGCGCCTCCCTGGTCGACAACACCTTCGCGGTGCCCGGCGCCAACGGGTGCGGCCTGCTCGGCTCGCTGAACCAGATCATCAACTGGACGATGGGGCTGCCCGCCGCCGCGGGCAAGGACTCGGTGAGCTTCCAGCAGACCAACGCCTCCTTCGTGCTGGACACCGACATCGCCGACCTCACCGCCGCGCTGAGCGACAGCGCCGCGCACTGACCCGGCTCCCGCTCCGCCGTCCCCCGCCCCACCGGCCCCGCCCCACCGGGGCCGCTCCCCCACCGACCCGTGCCGCCGCCCCGTCCCCAGCGCGGGGCCGGCACGCGCTCCGACGACCTCGCCGGAGCAGCTCCGTCCGCCCCACCCACCGGAAGGAACCAACCCTCATGCGCAACCGCACCTTCGCGGGCATCGCCGCCCTCGCCGCCGCCGGAACCCTGCTCGCCCTGCCCGCCGTCCCGGCCAGTGCGGCCGGCACCACCCCGGTGCTGACCATCGCCGGCAGCGGCGCCGCCGTCGGGGTCGGCGACAGCCTGTCGGCGAACCTGGTGAGCGGCACCCTGGCCACCATGTACAACCCGGGCACCACCACCGGCGTCAAGTGCACCGCCTCCACCATCGGCGGCAGCGTGAGCAGCAACCCGCTCGCCACCGGCTCCGCCACCGCGTCCGGCCCGGTCGGCACCCTGACCTTCTCCGGCTGCACCTCCAACGTGGTCGGCGTCAGCGGCGTGAACAGCCTGACCATGAGCAACCTGCCCTACACCCTGAGCATCTCCGACGCCGCCGGGTTCCCGGTCGCCCTGAGCGGCTCCATCCAGGCGGTCGTCAACCTCAAGACCCTGGCCGGCAACGCCCTGTGCACCTACGCCTCCACCGGCGGCGCCCTGAACGGCAACGCCACCAACTCCCCGGCGCAGATCACCATGACCAACCAGGGCTTCACCAAGCTGACCGGTCCGAGCATCTGCTTCGCCGCGATCAGCTTCTCGGCCGCCTACGGCCCGGTCACCGACACCACCCTCGGCGGCACGGTCTTCGTCAACTGACGTACCACCAGCGCTCGTTCGGGCGCCGCGCTCACCCCCACGGGCGCGGCGCCCCCATCTGACGCACCGTCAATCCCCTTGCTCGCCAACCCGGCTGGCGGTGCGGGCCCGTACGTGCACCCGCTCCCCCTGCGGGCCGAACAGGCTCAGGAACTCCACCGGTGTCCGCCCCGCGTTGGTGAACAGGTGCGGCGTGCGGGTGTCGAACTCGGCCGCCTCGCCCGCCTTCAGCACCACCTCGTGCTCGCCCAGCTTCAGCAGCAGCTCCCCGGAGAGCACGTACAGCCACTCGTGGCCCTCGTGCGTGCGCTGCTCGCAGTTCTCCCGGCTGCCACCCGCCGGGACGACGATCTTGTACGCCTGCATGCCGCCGAGGCTGCGGGCCAGCGGCAGGTACGTCCAGCCGTGCCGGACGAACGAACGCAGCCGCACCCGGGGGTCGCCGGTGGGCGGGGCGTCGACCAGTTCGTCCAGGGCCACGCCGTGCGCGCGGGCCAGCGGCAGCAGCAGCTCCAGGGTCGGGCGCCGCCCGCCGGACTCCAGCCGGGACAGCGTGCTGACCGAGATGCCGGTCTGCTCGCTGAGCTGCGCCAGCGTGGTGCCGTGCTGCTGCCGGATCGCCCGCAGCCGGGGGCCGACGCCGGTCAGCACCGCCTCGAAGTCCTCGCCCATCGCCCTGCTCCTCTCCCTCGTCCCGTCCACTCCTCCATTTGCCACCTCAGCAACATTGTTTGTCAATCCGGCGAACGCGGCGCACCATCGAGCCATGACCACGACGCACCAGCACGAGCACCCGCACCCGCACGAGCACGCCGACCGGCACCCGCACCCGGTCCGCCACCACGACGTCCTGATCGTCGGCGGCGGCGCCGCCGGGCTCAGCGGCGCCCTGACCCTGGCCCGGGCCCGCCGCTCGGTGCTGGTCGTCGACTCCGGCCGGCCGCGCAACGCGCCCGCCGACGGCATCCACGGCCTGCTCGGCCGCGAGGGCCTGCCGCCCGCCGAGCTGGTCGCCGCCGGCCGGGCCGAGGTCGCCTCCTACGGCGGCGAGTTCCACGACGCCGAGGTGCTGACCGTCAGCCGGGAGGCGGACGGCGGTTTCCGCGCCGGGCTGTCGGACGGCAGCGCGGTGCACGCCCGCCGCCTGCTGCTGACCACCGGCACCACCGACCTGCTGCCCGAGGTGCCCGGCCTGGCCGGGCGCTGGGGGCGCCAGGTGGTGCACTGCCCGTACTGCCACGGCTGGGAGGTCCGCGACCGGAAGATCGCCGTGCTGGCCACCAACCCGGTGGTCGCCGTCCACCAGGCGCTGCTGTGGCGGCAGTGGAGCGCGGACGTCACCCTGCTCGCGCACACCAGCGCGCCCTTCGACGAGCAGCAGCGGCGCGAACTGGCCGCCCGCGGCGTGACCGTGCTGGCGGGCGAGGTCGTCGCGCTGCTGCCGGAGGGCACGGACGCCGAGCTGACCGGCGTGCGGCTGGCCGACGGCACCGAGGCGGCGTGCGAGGCGCTGGCCGTCGGCACCGAGATGGCGGTGACCGCGCCGTTCCTGGCCGAGCTCGGCCTGGCGGCCACCGACCTGGTCCGCGAGGGCGTCCGCTTCGCCACCCGGCTGGCCACCACCGA
The DNA here is from genome assembly GCF_039529925.1 of Kitasatospora saccharophila. Classification (NCBI taxonomy): domain Bacteria; kingdom Bacillati; phylum Actinomycetota; class Actinomycetes; order Kitasatosporales; family Streptomycetaceae; genus Kitasatospora; species Kitasatospora saccharophila. The sequence goes on from NZ_BAAANS010000014.1 coordinate 151,965, forward strand.
CCCGACCGGCGCCACCGGCGTCCCCGGCGTCTGGGCGGCGGGCAACCTGACCGACCCGGCCGCGCAGGTCGCGATCGCCGCCGCCGACGGGCTGCGCGCCGCCGCCGCGATCAACGCCGACCTGGTCGCCGAGGAGACCCGGCTCGCCGTCGACGCGGTCGAGTTCTGGGAGAGGCGCTACGGCGAGAGCGAGCAGATCTGGAGCGGCCGCCCGAACGCCTCGCTGACCGTGCAGGCCGCCGACCTGAAGCCCGGCCGCGCCCTGGACCTGGGCTGCGGCGAAGGCGGGGACGCGATCTGGCTGGCCAAGCAGGGCTGGCAGGTCACCGCCGCGGACATCTCGCAGGTCGCCCTGGAGCGGGCCGCCGCCCGGGCCGCCGTGGAGAACGTCGCCGACCGGGTCGAGTGGCAGCGCGTCGACCTGGCGCACGCCTTCCCGTCCGGCGCGTACGACCTGGTCTCGGCGCAGTTCCTGCACTCCCCCGCCGAGTTCCCGCGCGAGCGGGTGCTGCGCCGGGCCGCCGCGGCCGTCGCCCCCGGCGGCACGCTGCTGGTCACCAGCCACGCCGCGTCCCCCGTCAAGCACGACCACCCGCACCCCGAGATGCACTTCCCCACCCCACAGGAGATGCTCGCCTCGCTGCGACTGGACCCGTCCGAGTGGACCGTCGAGCTCGCCGAGGAGCACGCCCGGCACGACCACCCCGGGCACCCCGTCACCGATCCGGACGCCCGCCCGCACCGCGACTCCACCCTGCGCCTGCGCCGCGCCGCCTGACCGCCGGGCCTGGGAACTGAGTCCCCCCTCACACCGCCGGGAGAGTGGATCTGTGGCACGGAGTGTGGTCTAGTTAGGGTACTCAGTTCCCTCCCGTAGGAAAGGACAAGGCGGCCGTGAGCTTGAGGATCGTTGTCTGTGTGAAGTACGTGCCCGACGCGACCGGTGACCGTCGCTTCGCGGACGATGCCACCACCGACCGGGAGGGC
>NZ_BAAANS010000015.1:0-149954 GCF_039529925.1 Kitasatospora saccharophila
TCCAACCAACCGATACCGGCTGGCCGGGGATGTCAACATATCTGGCGTTGACTTTTGGCACGCTGTTGAGTTCTCAAGGAACGGATGCTTCCTTCGACCGGCCTTCCGACCGTATCTCCGGGCGCTTCGTTCTTTCGTGTTCCCAGCTTATCAGAGGTTTTCCGCTCCGTTTTCCGGAGTTTCATTCGATCCGATTCGCTTTTGCCTTTCGGCGCTCCCGAACTCTACCAGAGTTATTCGGTCCGCTTTTCCATCCGGAATCCGAATGGACGCGCGACGAATCGCTCATCAGGGTTTGGGGGGTTCCGCCTCCCGGTTCCAACCGGTTCAGGCGACTCGGACTACGTTAGGTCACCGGAGCGGGCGAGTCAAACACGACGGGGCCGGATCTGGCTGGATCCGGCCCCTGTTCACCGTGTTCGCAGGTCAAGCCCGGTCCATTTCAGGACACTTGACGACCTGTGCGGAGCCGGTACGGGCGTTCGGCCGGCTCCGTGCGTCGTCAGGCGCCGGCGAGTTCGACGGCGGCGAGGTTGCGCTTGCCGCGACGGAGGACGAGCCAGCGGCCGTGCAGCAGGTCGTCGGCGGTGGCGACGGCTTCCTCGTCGGCGACCTTCGCGTTGTTGAGGTAGGCGCCGCCCTCCTTGATGGTGCGGCGGGCAGCGGAGCGGCTGGGGGCCAGGCCGGATTCGACCAGCAGGTCGACGATCTGGCCGAGTTCGGTGACCGTGGCCTTCGGGACCTCGGCGAGGGCCGCGGCCAGGGTGGCGGGTTCGAGGTCGGCGAGGTCGCCCTGGCCGAAGAGGGCCTTGGAGGCGGCGACGGCGCGCTCGTACTGGTCGGCGCCGTGGACGAGGGTGGTGAGTTCCTCGGCGAGGGCGCGCTGGGCGAGGCGGGCGGCGGGGCGTTCGGCGGTGTCGCGTTCGAGCTGCTCGATCTCCTCGCGGCTGCGGAAGGAGAAGATCCGCAGGAACTTGGCGACGTCGCGGTCGTCGGCGTTCAGCCAGAACTGGTAGAAGGCGTAGGGGGTGGTGAGCTCGGGGTCGAGCCAGACGGTGCCGGACTCGGTCTTGCCGAACTTGGTGCCGTCGGCCTTGGTGATCAGCGGGGTGGCGAGGGCGTGCACGGAGCGGCCCTCGGCCTTGCGGATCAGGTCGGTGCCGGCGGTGAGGTTGCCCCACTGGTCGCTGCCGCCGGTCTGCAGGGTGCAGTCGTAGCGGCGGTTCAGCTCCAGGAAGTCCATGCCCTGGAGGATCTGGTAGCTGAACTCGGTGTAGCTGATGCCCGCGTCGGAGTTGAGGCGGCGGGCCACCGCCTCCTTGGCGATCATGTTGTTGACGCGGAAGTACTTGCCGACGTCGCGGAGCAGCGAGATGGCCGACATGCCGGACGTCCAGTCCAGGTTGTTGACCATGCGGGCGGCGTACTCGCCCTCGAAGTCGAGGAAGCGGGCGACCTGGCCGCGCAGGCGCTCGACCCAGCCGGCCACCGTCTCGGGGTCGTTGAGGACCCGCTCGGCGGTGGGCTTGGGGTCGCCGATCAGGCCGGTGGCGCCGCCGACCAGGCCGAGCGGGAGGTTCCCGGCCTGCTGGATGCGGCGCATGGTGAGGATCTGGACCAGGTTGCCGAGGTGCAGGCTGGGGGCGGTCGGGTCGAAGCCGCAATAGAACGTGACCGGGCCGTCCGCGAACGCCTTGCGCAGTGCGTCCTCGTCAGTGGACAGGGCGATCAGCCCGCGCCACTGCAGCTCGTCGACGATGTCGGTCACGGTCCCGCGTCTCCTTCGGTCGGGGGTCCGGCGCGGTTGCCCGGGGGCGGGCGGGGCGCCTGGACGGTTCCAGCGGGGTAGAGCCTACGCGCTCGGGGTCCCGGGGTTCCGGTGCAGGTCGGTGGGCGGGGGCGGAAATTCCGTTGTTCGGCGGGGTGCGGGCGTTCACAGTGGTGCCACCGCCGTGCGGCGGGCGAGCGCCGGAGGTGGCCCGTTATGCGCAACACCCTTGTCCTGAACGCGAGCTACGAACCGTTGAGCACGGTGCCGCTGCGCCGTGCCGTGGTGCTGGTCCTGCAGGACAAGGCGGTGGTCGAGCAGGCGCACCCGCTGCGGGTGGTGCGCGGTTCGGGGGTGCGGCTGCCGGTGCCGCGGGTGATCAGGCTGACCAGGTACGTGCGGGTGCCGTTCCGACAACGGGCGCCGTGGTCGCGGCGGGGGGTGCTGGCGCGGGACCAGTTCCGCTGCGCGTACTGCGGGCGGCGGGGCACCACGGTGGACCACCTGTTCCCCAAGTCCCGTGGTGGAGCGGACAGTTGGCTGAACACCGTGGCGGCCTGCGCGGAGTGCAACCAGCACAAGGCGGACCGGACGCCGGAACAGGCCGGGATGCGGTTGCTGCGGCGTCCGTTCGAGCCGACGCCGGAGGCGACGCTGATGCTCGCGCTCGGGCTGCGGGCCGGTGAGCTGGGCGAGCTGGCGGCCTGGCTGCCGGAGCGGCCGGAGGACCGGCAGGCGGTCGCGGGCGTGTGAACGGCCGACGGGCCCGACCTGATCAGGGGACAGGTCGGGCCCGTCGGCGTGCGCGCGGGGCCGGGCGGGGCGGGGGTGCTCAGCCCTTGCTGGCGAAGGCGGTGGCGGCGCTGTAGTGGGAGGCGTGCTCGGGGACGGCCACCAGCTTCCCGGTGGCGGTGTGCAGCCGGCCGGCCGAGAGCAGCGAGCCGGTGCCCTGCGGGAAGGCGCCGCCCTGGGTCTCCTTGCCGTCGGAGAGCGCGAAGCGGCTGAGGTGGGCGGGCTGGTCGGCGCGCTCGTCGACGGAGAGCAGCAGGCCGTCGGCGTCCACCCCCGCCGGGTGGGCCTTGCCCTTCTCCGCGATGGGGGTGCGCCACTGCTGCTTGCCGGTGCCGAGGTCGTACGCGGCGATCGCGGTGGGGCTGCCGCCCCCGCCGGGGACGACGGCGGCGAACATGCTGCTGCCCTGGAAGTAGACGCCGGGGACGGCGGCGAAGCCGCCGTTGTCGACGTCCAGGCGGCCGCCGCCCTCGACCGCGGTCGGGATCTCCACCGCCGGGTCGCCCTCCGCGCCCCAGGCGAACACCCGCTCGTCCTCGGGCTTCGCGCCGGTGGTGAGCACCACGGCGGGTTCGGCGGAGAGCACGGTGACGGTGGTGGGCTGGTTGTTCAGGCCCCGCCAGTACTTGACCTTGCCGTCACCGACGTTGAGCGCGACGGCCTGGTCGCCGGGGGTGGAGTCGGCGCAGTGGCTGTGCAGCAGCACGACGGAGGCCCCGGCGCTGCCGGACAGCCGGCAGAACTTGCCCTGGCCGCCGTACTGCCACGCCTCGGCGCCGTCGGCGACGCCCCAGGCGTACGCCTTGTCCTCGCCCACCGCGACCACCTTGTCCTCGGTGACGGAGACGTGGGTGGCGTAGCTGTCCTTGGTGTCGGAGAGCGTCTTCGTCCAGACCGCCTGGCCGGACTCGGTGTCGACGGCGGCGACGGTGCTGCACGGGCTCTTCGGGTCGGCGGCGGGGCGGTAGACCACCGCGCCGAGGCCGGAGCCGTTGACGGCCGGGGAGAGGCCGCAGGGGACGGCGCCGTCGGCGGGGGCCTTGAGCGTCCAGGTGGGCTTGCCGTCGGCGAGGCCGTAGGCGTGCACGCCGGTGCCGTCGGCGCGGACCACGGCGTCGGCCAGCAGCCAGCTGCCGACCAGGGTGTCGTCGGTGCCCTGGTCGCCGCCGGTGCCGGGGTCGGCGGCGACGGTCCAGGACTTGGCGTGGGCGACGGAGATGTTCTGCGGGCCGCCCGGGGCGGCCTTGTCGGCGGGCTTGTCCTCGTCCTCGCCGGACACCGCGAGCACGCCCGCGGTGATCAGCACGGCGAGGGCGGCGACGCCCGCGCCGACCCGGATCGCCAGGCCGCGGCGGCTGGGGGCGCCCTCGCCGGAGAGCACCGCGGCGCGGGCCTTGGCGGCGAACCCGCGCGGGGCGGCCGCCGCCCGCTCCGGTCCGCCGTCACCGGCACTGCCGGCGGCGGACGCTGACACGCCGTCACCGCCGGGGGCGAACGGGTCCTCGGCGCTGGTGTGCGGGTAGTCGGTGGCGGTGACGGGCCCGGCCTCGGCGGCCGGGGCGGCGGCCGCCTCGTACGGCGCGGACTGCGGCTGCGACTGCGACTGCGGGGCGTCGAACGGGCCGGGGGCGTCGAACGGGTTCGGGCCGGGCTCGGCGGGCGCGTAGAGCTGCTGGGCGGCCTGGTCCTGGTAGCCGGTCTGCTGCTGGGGGTAGCCGTACGCCTGCTGCTGGTCCGGGTAGCCCTGCTGCTGCTGCGGGAAGGGCTGCTGACCGTACGCCTGCTGCTGCTCCGGGTAGCCGTAGCCCTGCTGCTGCGGGTCGGCGTAGCCCTGCTGCTGGGGGTAGCCGTACGCCTGCTGCTGGTCCGGGTAGCCCTGCTGCTGCTGCGGGAAGGGCTGCTGACCGTACGCCTGCTGCTGCTCCGGGTAGCCCTGCGGCTGGGGGTACCAGGGCTGTTGGTCGTACCCGGGGGTCGTGGGAGGTTCCTGAGCCATGCGTTCCGTCCGTCCCGACTGCGGTCTGGCAAGCAGCCAGCATCTCATGGCCCGGGAACGGGTTCTGCCGGGGTTTCGCGGGGTCGGGGGCGGTGCGGTCAGGCGGCGTCGTCGAGGGCGCGGTCGATGAGGTGGGCGAGCGTGATGTCGAGGCTGGTCAGGCCGTGCGCGCTGTGGGTGGTGAGGAGGAAGGTCAGGGTGCGCCAGCGGATGTCGATGTCGGGGTGGTGGTCGAGCGCCTCGGCCTGTTCGGCGACGGCGTCGACCACCTTGACGGCGGTGGGGAAGCTCGCGGTCTCGGCGGTCCGGGTGATCGCCTCGCCGGTGCGGGTCCACTGCGGGAGGTCGGCGAGGGCGTTGGCGATCTGTTCCTCGTTGAGGCGGGTGCGGCTCATGGCGGGCTCCGTCCGGGTTCCGGGTCTCACGGCCGAGCCTACGTCGCCGGGTGCCCGGGGTCAGAAGAACAGCAGCTTGGTGACGGCGGCGAGGCCGACCACCACGATCAGGGCGCGCAGCGCGATCGGCGGGAGCCGGCGGCCGATCCGGGCGCCGAGCACGCCGCCGAGGGTGGCGCCGGCGGCGATCAGCAGGGCGGCGGTCCAGTCGATGGTGGCGGTGAACAGGAAGAAGACCGCGGCGACGCCGTTGACGATCACCGCGAGGACGTTCTTGATCCCGTTGATCGTCTGGAGGTCGTCGGGGAGCAGCATGCCCATCAGGGCGAGCAGCAGGACGCCCTGGGCGGCGCCGAAGTAGCCGCCGTAGACGCCGGTGAGCCCGATGCAGGCGAGCAGCAGCCAGCCGCCGTCGGTGGCGGGGGCGGAGGTGCCGGCGGCGCGGCGGGCGGCCATCGCGCGGGCGACCCGGGGTTGCAGGACGACCAGGACCAGGGCGGTGAGGATGAGGACGGGGACGACCGCTTCGAAGGCGCTGCCGGGGAGGGTGATCAGCAGGACGGCGCCGGTGAGTCCGCCGGTGAGGGAGGCGGTGCCGAAGCGCAGCAGTCGGTGGCGCTGTCCGGCGAGTTCGGCGCGGTAGCCGATGGCTCCGGCCAGTGAGCCGGGGACCAGGCCGAGCGAGTTGGAGACGTTGGCGGTGACGGGGGGCAGGCCGACGGCGAGCAGGACCGGGAAGGTGATCAGGGTGCCGGAGCCGACGATGGTGTTGATGGCTCCGGCGGCGACCCCGGCCAGCAGGACGGCGGTCATCTCCCACAGTGTCATCGGCTTCCCCCTCGTTGGCTGCTGTCATGCGCCGGACGATCATGCCGGAGCGGCACGCGGCTTGGCGAGGGGTGGTCCGCCATGCGGAACGGGTGCGGACGGGCGCGGCGGGTCGCGGAACGGCTGCGGAAACGGGTGCGGAAACGGGTGCGGGCCCCGGCCGACGCGTGGTCGGCCGGGGCCCGTACGGGGCTCGCGGGGGTTACTCGTCGATCTTGGGGTACTGGCGGGTGGGCTCGACCCGGGGGCGGGCGGTCTTGTTCTCGGTGTCCACCGGGCGGGGGCCGGTCGCCGGGTCGACCGGGACCCGGGCGGCGGGCGGCTGGACGGCGGGGGCCGCCGGGGTGGCGCCGCCGCCGACCGCGCCCTGGAAGGCGCCGCCGAGGCCCTTGAGCGCGTCGCCGACCTCGCTGGGGATGATCCACAGCTTGTTGGCGTCGCCCTTGGCGAGTTCGGGCAGGGTCTGCAGGTACTGGTAGGCGAGCAGCTTCTGGTCGGCGTCGCCCTCGTGGATGGCCTCGAAGACGGTGCGGATCGCGGCGGCCTCACCGTCGGCCTTCAGGACGGCGGCCTGCGCCTCGCCCTCGGCCTGGAGCACGGCGGCCTGCTTCTCGCCCTCGGCGCGCAGGATCTGGGCCTGCCGGGCGCCCTCGGCGGTGAGGATCGCGGCGCGCTTGTCGCGGTCGGCGCGCATCTGCTTCTCCATCGAGTCCTGGATGGAGGTCGGCGGCTCGATCGCCTTCAGCTCGACCCGGTTGACCCGGATGCCCCAGCGGCCGGTGGCCTCGTCCAGCACGCCGCGCAGACCGGCGTTGATGACCTCGCGGGAGGTCAGGGTGGATTCGAGGTCCATCGAGCCGATGATGTTGCGCAGGGTGGTGACGGTGAGCTGCTCGATGGCCTGGATGTAGCTGGCCACCTCGTAGGTCGCGGCGCGCGGGTCGGTCACCTGGTAGTAGATGACGGTGTCGATGTTGACGACCAGGTTGTCCGAGGTGATGACGGGCTGCGGCGGGAACGGGACGACCTGCTCGCGCAGGTCGATCCGGTTGCGGATGGTGTCGATGAACGGGACGACGATGTTCAGGCCGGCGCTCAGGGTGCGGGTGTAGCGGCCGAAGCGCTCCACGATGGCCGCGCTGGCCTGCGGGATCACCTGGATCGTCTTGATCAGGGCGATGAAGGCCACCACGACCAGGACGATCAAGACGATGAGGACGGGTTCCAACGCTTCTCCCCTAGACGACCAGGGCGGTCGCGCCCTGGATTTCGACGACGTCGACCTGCTGCCCCGGCTCGAACACCGAACCCGGGTGGAGCGCGCGGGCCGACCAGATCTCGCCGTTCAGCTTGATCCGCCCGCCCTCTCCCCCGTCGACTGTTTCCTGTACCACTGCGGTGGCGCCGGTCAGCGCCTCCACGCCCGTGCGGTAGCCCGGGCCCTTCTTGAGCTGGCGGTAGGCGATCGGGCGCACGAACACCAGCAGCGCCGCCGACACCGCGACGAACACCAGGAACTGCGGGACCGTGCCGCCGCCCAGACCGGCCGTCAGCGCGGCCGCGCCGGCGCCGATCGCGAACATGGCGAACTCGGGCATCGCGGTGACCACCAGCGGTATGCCCAGCGCGACGGCGAGCAGCAGCCACCAGATCCAGCTGTCCACGGGCTCCATCCTAGGGAAGTCGAGGCTCTCCCCGCGTAGCTTCCCGCAGGTGGGGCGGCGGAAACCGGCCGTGTGTGCGACCGGTTCCCGACGTTCGCCTCGGGGGACGCGATCCGGCCGCGCGGAACGGGGCGCGCGGGGCCGGGCGGGATCCGACCGGACCGGGTCCGGGCGGGCGGGTCTCAGCCGAGCGGGAAGCCCTGCGCGGTCCACCGGTCGCCGCGCTGCTCCAGGGTCAGCGGCAGGCCGAAGCAGTGCGAGAGGTTGCGGGCGGTGAGGGTGGACTCGATCGGACCGGCCGTCAGCACCTTGCCCTGGCGGATCATCAGCACGTGGGTCATGCCGGGGACGATCTCCTCCACGTGGTGGGTGACCATCACCATGGACGGCGCGTACTCGTCCCGGGCGAGCGCGGCGAGCCGGCGGATCAGGTCCTCGCGGCCGCCGAGGTCGAGGCCCGCGGCGGGCTCGTCGAGCAGCAGCAGCTCGGGGTCGGTCATCAGGGCGCGGGCGATCAGGGTGCGCTTGCGCTCGCCCTCGGAGAGGGAGCCGAACTTGCGGCCGGTGAAGCTCGCCATGCCGAGCAGGTCGAGCAGGAGCAGCGCGCGGGACTCGTCGGAGTCCTCGTAGGTCTCCTTGCCGTGCACGGTCTGCCCGTAGGCGGCGGTGAGGACGGTCTCCAGCACGGTCTGCCCGACCGGCAGCTTCTCGTACATCGCGGCGCTGGCCAGGCCGATCCGGGCGCGCTGCTCGAAGACGTCGACCTGGTCGAGCTTCTCGCCGAGCACCACGGCCTCGCCCGAGCTCGGGAACAGGTACGCGCCGGCGATCTGGAGCAGCGTGGTCTTGCCCGCACCGTTCGGGCCGAGCACCACCCAGCGCTCGCCCTCCTTGACCGTCCAGGACACGTGATCGACGAGCGCGCGCCCCTCCCGGACCACGGAAACGTCCACCAGCTCCAGCACGTCGCTCATGCCTACGCCTTCCCCAAATGCAAGAATCCGGCCGTCCGTGGACCTGGGCGTTCGGTCCTCGGGGTGCGGTCCACCATGTGTCAGGGCAAACCTACGCCACCCGCCCGGCGCGCTTGTCCGTAGGCTGGTCCGATGCTCGCCACTCCTGCCGACAATCCGTACCAAGAACCCCGTTCGGGGCGGCTCACCGCTTGGGGCAACGCGCTGCTGGCCGGGGCCGCCTCCCCCGACGACGCGGCCGCCGCCGTCCAGGGCACCGACGACGCCCACCGGGTGACCGGCCTGCCGGGCGAGGCGCCCGACTCGCTGCACGGCCTCACCTGGGCACTCGGGCGGCTGCGCTCGCTGGGCGCGAAGGGCCTGCGGCTGGCCCTCCCGGTGGCCGGGCACCCGCTCGGGCTGACCGGGCCGGCCTCCTTCAACGCGCTGGCGCTGGGCGCCGGCGAGGCCGTCCTGGTGGTCGGCGTCCCGTACGGGCTGGTGCCGGAGGTCGAGGTGTACGGGCCCGCGGGCGACCAGGGCGTGCGGGTGCTGTGGCAGTGCCTGCCGGTGAACGACGCGCCGCCCGCCGACGTGCCCTCGCTGGACGAGGCCGAGCGCGAACTCGCCGACGGGCTGCGGCAGGCCACCGCCGCGCTGGTCCGGCTCGACGTGGCTGGGGCCGGGCCGGAGGCGCTGCGCGCCCTGGACTCCTTCCGCCGGCGGGGCCACCGCGAGCCGCTCGCACCCGGCTACCCGCAGCGCGCGGTGCGGGTGCTGGAGTCGGCCCGGCAGGTGTCCGCGCTGCTGCACATCGCCGCGGGCGGGCACGGGGCGGCGGTCTCCGCCTCCGAGATGGCCGCCCGGCGGGAGACCCTGGCCCCGCTGGACCGCACCGCCCGGCGGGCCCAGGTCGCGGCGTACAACGCGGCGGTGGACGAGCGGCGTTGAGCGCCTACCGCTGCGGCTGGTTGCGGACCGCCCACAGGGCGGCCTGGGTGCGGTCGGCGACGTCCAGTTTCATCAGGATGTTCGACACGTGCGTCTTGACCGTCTTCTCCGACAGGTGCAGGGTGCGGGCGATCTCCCGGTTGGAGCGGCCGTCGGCGATGTGCGAGAGCACCTCGCGCTCGCGGTCGGTGAGGGAGCCGCCGCGGCCCTGCGGCGGGGCCGGGACGTCCTCGGCGAGCAGCGCGGCGGCCAGTTCGGGCTGCAGCAGGACGTGTCCGGCGTGCACCGAGCGGATCGCCCCGGCCAGCGCCTCCGGGTCGACGTCCTTGTACACGTAGCCCGCGGCGCCGGCCCGCAGCGCCGGGACCACGGTGCGGTGCTCGGTGAAGCTGGTGACGATCAGCACCCGGGCGGCGCTGCCGCGCTCGCGCAGCAGGCGCAGCGCCTCGATGCCGTCCACCTTGGGCATCTTGAGGTCCATCAGGACCACGTCGGGGGCGAGCCGGTCGGCCTGCTCGACGGCCTCGGCGCCGTCGGCGGCCTCGCCGACCACCTCGATGTCCTCCTGCACCTCCAGGAAGGTGCGCAGGCCGCGCCGGACCACCTGGTGGTCGTCCACCAGCAGCACGCGGATCGGTGGCGTGGTGTCAGGCACCGGGAACCTCCATCTCGACCAGGGTGCCCCGGCCCGGGGCGGACTCCAGGGACAGCCGGCCGCCCACCGCGGCGGCCCGGTCGCGCATCGACACCAGTCCGAGGTGGCGGCCGGCCCGGCGCACCGACTCGGGGTCGAAGCCGCGGCCGTCGTCCCGGACGGTCAGCCGCACGCCGCGGCCGGCGGTGCCGGTCAGGGTGACCTCGACGCCGCCCGCCCCGGCGTGCCGCAGCGCGTTGTGCAGCGCCTCCTGGGCGACCCGCAGCACGGCCGCCTCCTGGGCGGCGGGCAGCGCGCGGACGCCGGCGGCGGTGAAGGCGACCTTGGCGCTGTGCGCCCGGTCCAGCACCTGGACCTGCGAGGCCAGGGTGGCCACCAGGCCGTCCTCCTCCAGCGCGGCGGGCCTCAACTCGATCACCACGGCCCGCAGTTCGTCGGCCGCCTCGGCGGCGAGCCGGGCCACCTCGGCCAGGTTGTCGCGGGCCCGGGCCGGGTCCCGGTCGACCAGCGTGGCGGCGGCGCGGGCGGTCAGCCGCAGCGAGAAGAGCTTCTGCGAGACGGCGTCGTGCAGGTCGTGGGCGATCCGGGCGCGCTCGCCGGACAGCGTGAGTTCGCGGCTGCGCTCGTAGAGCCGGGCGTTGCCGAGGGCGAGGGCGGCGTGCGCGACCAGGATCCGGAGCAGTTCCTCGTCCTGCTCGGTGAAGCCGCCGGGCTTGTTGGCGAGGAACAGGGCGCCGGCGATCTCGTCCTCGTCCATGATCGGCATGCCGAGGAAGTCGGTCATGTCCGGGTGGGCGTCCGGCCAGCCGCCGAACGCGGGGGCGGTGCGGACGTCCGTCAGCCGGGTCGGTTCGCGGTCGTGCAGCATCGAGGCCAGCACCCCGTGCTGGCGCGGCAGCGGGCCGATCGCCCGCCACTGCTCGTCGCTCACCCCGTCCACCACGAACTGGGCGAACCCGCCGTGGTCGTCCGGCAGCCCGAGCGCGGCGTACTCGGCCCCCAGCAGGGTCCGGGCGGAGGCGGTGATCCGGCGCAGCACCTCCCGCACCTCCAGCGGCCGGGACATCGCCAGCACCGCCGCGCTGACCGCTTCGATCGCCTGCAGCGACGGGTCGCACCGGGGACTGTCCATGCGCCCGAGGCTACCGCCGTGATCACGGCGGGCGCCTCGGGCGCGAGACCTAGGACGGGAGGCCCGCACCCGGCCGGGAAACGGCCGGGGCCGGGAGCGACTGGTGTCGCTCCCGGCCCCGGCCTGCGGGAACCCGCTCAGCCGTTCTGCATGACGTCGGGCTCGTGGCGCTTCTGGAAGCGCTGGATGGCGAGGCCCAGGCCGACCGAGATGAGGATCATCGCGGTCCAGTTGAGGAACATCATGCCCGCGGAGTGGTCCCAGAGGGAGTCCAGCGGGGCGGTCTCCGGCGGCTTGGCGATCACGACCGGGGAGGTGTGCGCCAGGTCGAGGGTGTTGCCGCTGGCGGCGACGCCCCAGCGGGCGGGCATCAGCCAGGCGAGCTGTTCGAGGCCGGGCTTGTCGAAGAGCTGGAAGATCGCGCCGGTGAAGACCATCTGGACGATGGCGAACATGACCAGCAGGGGCATGGTCTTCTCGGCGGTCTTGACCAGCGAGGAGATCGCCAGGCCGACCATCATCGAGGTGAAGCTGAGCAGGATCACGCCGACGGACATCTCGGCCGCGGGCAGGTGCTTGAGGATCAGGCCCTCGGCGGGGAGCTTGCGGACCTTGAAGGCGATCGCGGAGATCAGCCCGCCCTGCAGGAAGCTGATCGCGCCGAGCACGATGAACTTCGAGGCCAGGTAGGCCGAGCGGGACAGGCCGGTGGCGCGTTCCCGTTCGTAGATCGCGCGTTCCTTGATGAGTTCGCGGACCGAGTTCGCCGAGCCGGCCAGGCAGGCGGAGAACGCGACGACCATCAGGATCAGCCGGGCCGCGTCGTTGCGGTGGGACCCGGTGTCGCAGGCGGCCAGGCCGCACTTGTCGGGGATGACCGCGGAGACCGCGCCGAGGACCAGTGGCAGGATCACGGACAGCGCGATGAAGCCCTTGTCGGAGGCGATCACCGCCAGGTAGCGGCGGATCAGCGTCCACAGCTGGGAGCCCCAGCTCTGCGGCTTGGGCGGGCGCAGCTGGTTGAGCGTGTTGGGCTGGTGGACCTTGGAGGCGACGGCGTCCACGTTGGCCGAGTACTGCTGGTAGTGGACGGAGCTGCGGTAGCGGCCGGCCCAGTCGTGGTCCGGGTAGTTCTCGAACGCCTGGAAGACGTCGGCCCAGGTCTCGTAGCCGAAGAAGTGCAGGGCTTCGCCGGGCGGGCCGAAGTAGGCCACCGAACCGCCGGGGGCCATCACCAGCAGGCGGTCGCAGAGCGCGAGTTCGGCGACCGAGTGGGTGACGACCAGGACGGTGCGGCCGTCGTCGGCGAGGCCGCGCAGGGTCTGCATGACCTCGCGGTCCATGCCCGGGTCGAGGCCGGAGGTGGGCTCGTCCAGGAAGATCAGCGAGGGCTTGGTGAGCAGCTCCAGGGCGACCGAGACGCGCTTCTGCTGGCCGCCGGAGAGGGCGGTGATCCGGTTGTCGGCGCGCTTGTCCAGGCGCAGCTCGTACAGCACCTCGTCGATCCGGCGCTCGCGCTCGGCGGCCTCGGTGTCGCCGGGGAAGCGCAGCCGGGCCGCGTACTTGAGGGCGGTGCGGACGGTGAGTTCCTTGTGCAGGATCTCGGACTGCGGGACGAGGCCGATCCGGGAGCGCAGTTCGGCGAACTGGCGGTACAGGTTGCGGCCGTCGTACAGCACGTCGCCGCGGTCGGCGGGGCGGTAGCCGGTGAGGGCGCGCAGCAGGGTGGACTTGCCGGAGCCGGACGGGCCGATCACCGCGACCAGGGACTTCTCCGGGACGGAGAAGCTGACGTCGTTGAGCAGGACCTTCTTGCCGCCCTTGAAGTCGACCTCGACGGTCAGGTGGTGGGCGGAGAAGGAGACGGCGCCGTTGTCGACGTACTCCTGCAGCTGGTCGCCGACCAGCACGAAGGAGGAGTGGCCGACGGTGAGCCGGTCCTGCGGGCCCATCAGCTGCCGGCGGGTGGGCTGGCCGTTGAGGAAGATCCCGTTGTGGCTGCCGAGGTCGACGATCTCCCAGCGGCCGTCCGGGAGCTGGCGCAGCTCCGCGTGGTGGCGGGAGACCTGGAGGTCGGAGACCACGATGTCGTTGTCGAGCGCGCGGCCGATCCGGATGGTGCGGCCGCCGGCCAGGCTGCGGATCATCGTCGGGTTGCCGAGGCCGCCGACCGGGGCCGGGGCGGCCTGCTGCTGCGGCGGGAACTGCTGCTGCACCGGGGGCTGCTGCACCGGCGGCTGGAACTGCTGCGGCACGGGCGGCTGCTGCACCGGCGGCTGGAACTGCTGCGGCACGGGGGCGGCGGCCTGCTGCTGGGGGAAGCCGGGGCGCGGGGTGGGTGCGTCCCAGCCCTGCGGGATCGGCTGCTCGACCGGCGGCGGCCGGTGGCCCGCGGCGGCGGCCGGGCCGGGCCCGAACTGCGGCTGCTGGAACGGGGCCTGGCCCTGCTGCGGGCCGGGGGCCCGGCTGGTGGCGGCCTCGTGGATGCCGCCCTGCGGGGCGGGGGCCGCGGCGGGCGCCGTGAAGGCGAGCCGGGGCCCGTTCTGGCCGTTGCCGAGGTGCACGACGGTGCCGGGGTGGAGCGCGGTCTGGGCGACCCGGGCCCCGGCGACGAAGGTGCCGTTGGTGGAGCCGTGGTCGGCGAGCTGCCAGCTCGCGCCGTCGAAGCTCAGGCTGGCGTGCCGCCAGGAGACCCGGGCGTCGTCGAACGGAAAGTCCGAGGCCGGGTCACGGCCGATGGTGTAGGCGCGGCCGGGTTCGAGTACCCGCTGCCGGCCGTCGATTTCAAGTACGAGTTGCGGCAACTCTCCGCCCGCCCCGATCTCCGGTCCCCCAGGATGTTGCATCTGACAGGAGGATCATTCCAGCCCCCCCGGTGTACTCGGAAGTCGGGCTGCCGTTCTGTGACCGCCCGGCGACCGGCCCGGGGCCGCGGCGGGACGTTCCGGCGGGCGTTCCGGCGGGTGTCCCACCTCGCGGACGCCTGCGGTCGGGGCGGTGCCGGGCCGGGTAGCGTGGGGGTCACCATGAACGCAATCGATCAGGCCGCTCAGGCCCTTTCCGCCGCGCCGCCCGTGAGCACCGACGCCGAGCGCACGCTGCTGGTCAAGGTGTTCGGCAAGGACCGCCCCGGGATCACCGCCGGCCTGTTCGACCGGCTGGCCGGTTTCGGCGTCGAGGTGATCGACATCGAGCAGGTGGTCACCCGTGGCCGGATAACGCTGTGCGCGCTGGTCACCCCCCCGGCGGCGCCGGGCGCGGAGGGCGCGCTGCGGGTGACGGTGCACCGCTGGGCGGAGGAGCACAAGCTCCAGGCCGAGGTCATCTCCGGCACCGGCGACAACCGTTCGCGCGGCGAGGGCCGTTCGCACGTGACGGTGCTCGGGAACCCGCTGACGGCGGCCGCGGTGGCGGCGCTGTCGACCCGGGTCTCGGAGGCCGGCGGCAACATCGACCGGGTCTTCCGGCTCGCCAAGTACCCGGTGACGGCGGTGGAGTTGACCATCTCGGGGGTGCCCACCGAGGAGCTGCGCGGGGTGCTGGCGGCGGAGGCCGCGGTCCAGCGGGTGGACATCGCGGTGGTCCGGGCGGGCCTGCACCGGCGGGCCAAGCGCCTGATCGTGATGGACGTGGACTCCACCCTGATCCAGGACGAGGTGATCGAGCTGTTCGCGGCCCACGCGGGCTGCGAGGAGCAGGTCGCCGCGGTGACCGAGCAGGCGATGCGCGGCGAGCTGGACTTCGCCGAGTCGCTGCGCGCCCGGGTGGCGCTGCTGGCCGGGCTGGACGCGGGGATCACCGAGAAGGTCCGCTCCGAGGTCCGGCTGACCCCGGGCGCCCGGACGCTGATCCGCACCCTGAAGCGGCTCGGCTACCAGGTGGCGATCGTCTCCGGCGGGTTCACCCAGGTCACCGACCACCTGGTGGAGCGCCTGGGCCTGGACTTCGCGGCCGCCAACACGCTGGAGATCGAGGACGGGAAGTTCACCGGCCGGGTCACCGGCGAGATCGTCGACCGGGCGGGCAAGGCGCGCTGGCTGGCCCGCTTCGCCGAGCGGGCCGGGGTGCCGCTGGAGCAGACGGTGGCGATCGGCGACGGCGCCAACGACCTCGACATGTTGAACGCGGCCGGTCTCGGCGTCGCGTTCAACGCCAAGCCGGTGGTCCGCGAGCAGGCCGACACCGCCGTGAACGTGCCGTTCCTGGACACCGTGCTGTACCTGCTCGGGGTGACCCGCGAGGAGGTCGAGGCCGCCGACGAGCTCGACGGCGCGCCCACCGGGGACTGACCCGCGCGCACGGCGAGGGGGCGGGGTCCGCGTGCGGACCCCGCCCCCTCGCCGTTGCCGCCCGGCCCGGCGCCCGGTCCGGGGCGGGCCGGCGGCGCTCAGTCCTGCGGCATGAAGTACGAGTCGAGCCGGGCCACCCCGGGCTCCACCAGCTTCCACGGGCCCGCGAAGCTGAGCACCGCCACCGCCGCGGGCGGGAAGCCGTTCAGGCGCAGCCGGTTGAGCGCCTCGGTGTCGCCCTCGTCGCCGGCCAGCACCTGGGTGAGGCCGAGCACGCCGGGGTTGTGGCCGACCAGCAGCAGGTCGGCGTGCTCCTCGGGGGTCTCCTGGATGACCTCGATCAGCCGACCGGGCTGGGCCTCGTACACCCGGTCCTCGTAGACCGTCCTCCGGGCCCGCTTGGGCAGCTCGTGGGCGACCAGCTTCCAGGTCTCCCTGGTCCGCAGCGCGGTGGAGCACAGCACGTGGTCGGGGTTGACCCCGGAGTCCGCCAGCCAGCGGCCCGCGTCGGTGGCCTGGCCGCGGCCGCGGTCGGCGAGCGGGCGGTCGTGGTCGCTGACCTGGTTGGGCCAGTCGGCCCGGGCGTGGCGGAGGACGATGATCCTACGGGGGGTGTCGGCGCTCATACCCCTAGAGCTTCGCAGAAAACCGCCGCCTGGTCGCGTGGTCCGGGCAGCTGCCACCCGCAGGGGTGGCAGCTGCCCGGAACCCGCACCGGCGAGCGGTTCAGCCCATCGCGTTCGCGACGGTCGCGACGATCCCGATGACGACCACGATGGCGGCGATCAGGCCGAGCATCTGCAGCAGCTTCTTCTGCCCGCCCTGCGGGTCGGGGTCCAGTACTGGCATGCCGCCGAGCCTAACCGACCGCCTCGTCCTCGATGTGCCGGGCCCTGGCCGCGCGCAGGCCGACCAGCATCTGCGGCACCAGCAGCAGCGCCAGCAGGCCCAGCGGCAGGTACCACTGGCCGGTGCGCTGGTAGAGCGCGCCCATCAGGATCGGGCCCGGGATGGAGATCAGGTAGCCGAGGCTCTGCGCGAACGCCGACAGCTGGGCCACCCCGCCCGGGGTGCGGGCGCGCAGGCCGAGCATGGTCAGCGCCAGCGGGAACGCGCACATCGACAGGCCGACCAGCACCGCCCACAGCCACGGCACGGTGCCGGCCGCGAGCATCAGCCCGAGGAAGCCGGCGATCCCGCACAGGCCCAGCACCACCACGTACAGCCGCTGGTCGCCGCGCCGGGCCGCCAGGTTCGGCAGCAGGAAGGAGACCGGCACGCTGACCGCCATCACCACGGCCAGCAGCACGCCGGACGCGGACTCCGAGACCCCGGCGTCGTGGTAGATCTTCGGCAGCCAGCCCATCGCGCCGTACGCGCTGGTGGACTGCAGTCCGAAGAACGCGGCCAGCGCCCACGCGGTGCGGCTGCGCAGGATCGGCAGCTTCGCCTGGACGGGCGCCGGGGCCGGCGCGGCCGCGCCGGGCCGCTCCCGGCGGGCGAACAGCACCACCAGCCAGACCGCCAGGGCGGCCACCGCGAGCAGGCCCCAGACGCCCAGGCCGAGCCGCCAGCTGCCGCCCATCGCGTCCGTCAGCGGGACGGTGGTGGCGGCGGCCAGCGAGGTGCCCACCGACAGCGCCATCGAGTACAGGCCGATCATCGGCGCGACCCGGTCCGGGAAGTACCGCTTGATCACCACCGGGATCAGCACGTTCGCCAGCGCCACCCCGGCCAGCGCCACCGCGGTCAGCAGCAGGAACACCGCGGCGGAGCCGGTGAACGAGCGGGCCAGCACGCCCGCCGCGATCGCCGCCATGGCGGCCGTCACCACGGCGATCGGGCCCGTCCGGCGGGCCAGGCCCGGCGCGCAGGCGCCCAGCGCCGCGAAGCACAGCGGCGGCACCGCGGCCAGCAGCCCGGCCGTCGTGGCGCTCATCCCCAGCCCGTCGCGGACCGGGTCGAGCAGCGCGCCCAGGCTGGTCACCACGGGGCGCAGGTTCACCGCGGCGGCGGCCACCGCGACGGCGAGCAGGACGGCGGCGGCGTTCCGGGCGGCCGGTGCGGCGGGAGCGGCAGGTGCGGCGCCGGGGGTGGTGCTCGTGGTGGACGGTGTGGCTGGCGGGCGGCTCGCGGTCTCGGTGGCGGAGGGGTCTGCTGCGGTAGACATGGCGTAATCATAGAATCATGGGATGACTTACTGCACCCCGGTATCCTGATGACGTAGACCACAGAAGGAGCACCCGCCTTGGCGCTGTCGACCACTCGCCGCACCCCGCTCTCCGACCAGGTGATCGCCCAGCTCCGGGCCCAGATCACCTCCGGCGAGTGGCCGGTGGGATCACGCATCCCCACCGAAGCGGAGCTCGTCGACCAGCTCGGCGTCGCCCGCAACACCGTCCGCGAGGCCGTCCGGGCCCTCGCCCACAACGGGCTGCTCGACATCCGCCAGGGCTCCGGCACCTACGTCCTCGCCACCAGCGAACTGGCGGGCGTCATGCACCGCCGCTTCGCCGACGCCGACCAGGACCAGGTCGCCGAACTGCGCTCCACCCTGGAGACCTCCGCCGCCGGCTTCGCGGCCCTCCGCCGCACCCCGCGCGACCTCGAACTCCTCGACGCCGCCCTGGAACGCCGCGACGCGGCCTGGCACGCCGGCGACCCGGAGGACTTCGTCCAGGCCGACGCCGCCTTCCACCAGGCCGTGGTCGCCGCCGCCCACAACGACGTGCTGGCCGCCCTCTACGCCGACCTCGGCGAGGTCCTGCGCGCCCACCTCCGCCACGACGTCGGCCCCGACCTGCTCCCCCACCGCTGGGTCCCGCACGCCGCGATCCTCACCGCGATCCGCGACGGCGACCCCGAGAAGGCCGCCGAGGAGGCGGGCCGCGCCATCGGCTTCTGCAAGACGGAGAACCTCTGAGCTGACAAGGGGGAACAAATCAGGGGCTCGGAGGGGCGCGCATTCAGGGGCTCGGGGAACGGCGAGCCCGTGCTGCTGGTGGCCGGAGCCCATCGGAGTGTTCGTGCTGCTGCGTGTCTTGGACAGAACCGGAAGCCGATGCGCGCTCCGGCAGTGAACCCGCAGCAGACCCGGACTCGCCGTTCCCCGAGCCCTTGGTTACGCGTCTCCCGGCCCCGTGAAACAGGGCGCGGCCGCCCCCCGGAGGGGACGGCCGCGCCCGTGGTGGAGCGGCCCGGAGCGGAGCGCTCAGGCGCCGATCGCGTGCAGCCCGCCGTCCACGTGGATGATCTCGCCGGTGGTCTTCGGGAACCAGTCGCTCAGCAGCGCGACGACGCCGCGGCCGGCCGGCTCCGGGTCGCTGAGGTTCCACTTGAGCGGGGAGCGGGTGTCCCAGGTGGAGGCGAGGTCCGGGAAGCCGGGGATGGACTTCGCGGCCATCGAGCCGATCGGGCCGGCCGAGACCAGGTTGCAGCGGATGTCGCGCGAGCCGAGGTAGCGGGCCAGGTAGCGGTTGGTCGACTCCAGGGCGGCCTTCGCCGGGCCCATCCAGTCGTACTGCGGCCAGGCGAACTGCGCGTCGAAGGTCAGGCCGACCACCGAGCCGCCGTCCTGCATGAGCGGGAGCAGCGCCGTGGTGAGCGACTTGAAGGAGTACGCGGAGACGTGCATCGCGGTGGCGACGGACTCCCACGGGGTGTCGAGGAAGTTGCCGCCGAGGGCGTCCTGCGGCGCGAAGCCGATCGAGTGGACGATGCCGTCGAGGGTGGGCAGGTGCTCGCGGACCTGGTCGGCGATGCCGGCCAGCTGCTCGGCGCTGGAGACGTCGAGCTCCAGGACCTTGACGGGCGCGGGGAGCTTCTTGGCGATGCGCTCGGTGAGGCTGGGCCGGGGGAAGGCGGTGAGGATGATCTCGGCGCCCTGCTCCTGCGCGAGCCTCGCGGTGTGGAAGGCGATGGAGGACTCCATCAGCACGCCGGTGATCAGGATGCGCTTGCCTTCGAGAATTCCAGTCATGGTTCAGTGACCCATGCCCAATCCGCCGTCGACGGGAATGACGGCTCCAGAGATGTACGCGGCCTCGTCGGAGGCCAGGAACCGCACGGCCGAGGCGATCTCGGCGGGGGCGGCGTAGCGGCCCAGCGGGACGCCGGAGACGATCTCCTTGCGTCGCTCCTCGCTGAGCACGGCGGTCATGTCGGTGTCGACGAAGCCGGGCGCCACCACGTTGACGGTGATGTTGCGCGAGCCGAGTTCGCGGGCGAGGGAGCGGGCGAAGCCGACCAGGCCGGCCTTGGAGGCGGCGTAGTTGACCTGTCCGGCGGAGCCGCTGAGGCCGACCACGGAGGAGATCAGCACGACCCGGCCCTTGCGGGCGCGCAGCATCTTCGCCGCGGCGCGCTTGACGACCCGGAAGGTGCCGGTGAGGTTGGTGTCCAGGACGGAGGTGAAGTCCTCCTCGGACATGCGCAGCAGCAGGGTGTCCTTGGTGATGCCGGCGTTGGCGACCAGCACCTCGACCGGGCCGTGGGCGGCCTCGACCTCGGTGAAGGCGGCGTCGACCTGCGCGGCGTCGGTGATGTCGGCGCGGACCGCGAGGACGTCGTACTTGGCGAGCTCCGCCGGGACCTCGCCGTTGCGGCTGGTGATCGCGACCTTGTCGCCCGCCTCGGCGAAGCTCTGGGCGATGGCCAGGCCGATGCCCCGGTTGCCTCCGGTGACCAGTACCGAGCGGCTCAAGGGTCCACCTCATTCTCTCGACGTGCGTCCGATGTGCGTGCGCGGCTGCGCGCAGCCCACCTGCGACGCTATCGGTAGGGTGCGAGCTCGGGCGAAGCCGCCTCCCACAGGGGCGCCCGGTGAGAACTGTCGTATCCCCACAACGGGGATCGAGGAGGCGGGGGAACGCCGGGCCGGTGGCGGGCGTTGCCCCGAGGGTGCCCCGGAGGGACCGGGGCGCCGACGCGATGCGAACCGATCGGAGCGGGCGCGATGAGTGGTGCAGACCCTGGCCGGACTGGCCGCCGCAGGCTGGCGGCGCTGGCGGCGCTGGCCCTGGCGGGTGCGGCGGCGTGGGCGCTGCGCGAGGTGCCGGCCCAGTTCGGGCGGCGGCCGGACGCGTCGGACCCGCGGGTGCGGGCGTCCCCGCAGTACCGCGACGGGGTGTTCCACAACGCGCCGTCCGAGCTGGCGGCCGGGGCGCCGGGCCGGCCCGACGGGGCGACGCTGCGCCGGATGCTGTTCGAGAAGGAGGGCCGGGTGCCGACCGCCCCGGTGCCGCTGGCGGTGCCCGAGGTCTCCGGCGGGGCGTCCGCGGGCGTCGCGGTGACCTGGTTCGGGCACGCCTCGGCGCTGCTGGAGCTGGACGGCTGCCGGGTGCTGGTGGATCCGGTCTGGTCGGACCGCTGCTCGCCCTCGCGGCTGACCGGCCCCAAGCGGCTGCACCCGGTGCCGGTGGAGCTGGCGGAGCTGCCGCAGGTGGACGCGGTGCTGATCTCGCACGACCACTACGACCACCTGGACATGGCGACGGTGCGCCGCCTGGTCGAGCTGCAGTCGGCGCCGTTCGCGGTGCCGCTGGGCATCGGCGGCCACCTGCGCCGCTGGGGCGTGCCGGAGCACCGGATCATCGAGCTGGACTGGGACGAGACCTGCACGCTCGGCGAGCTGACGCTGACGCTGACGGCCGCGCACCACTTCTCCGGCCGCAGCCTGGCCCGGAACACCACGCTGTGGGGTTCCTGGGTGGTGGCGGGCCCGGAGCGCAAGGTGTTCTTCACCGGGGACTCCGGCTACTTCGAGGGCTTCGCCCGGATCGGCGAGCAGCACGGCCCGTTCGACGCGGCGCTGATGGCGATCGGCGCGTACGACCCGGCCTGGGCGGACATCCACCTGAACCCGGAGGAGGCGGTGCGGGCGCACCTGGAGCTGCGCGGCGGGCTGCTGCTGCCGATCCACTGGTGCACCTTCAACCTGGCGCCGCACCCGTGGGCGGAGCCGGTGGAGCGGCTGCTGGCGGAGGCGAAGGCGCAGGGCGTGCCGCTGGCGGTGCCGCGGCCGGGGCAGCGGGTGGAGGTGGCCAACCCGCCGGAGCTGGACGGCTGGTGGGAGTCCCTGGTCTGACCCGGGCCTGACGGGTCGTCAGCGCGGCGCGGCGAATATTGGCTGGCCGTACGCCCTGCGGCCGGGGATGATGCGAGCGGGTGCGCCCTCGGCCGGGGGCGGCCCGCCGCGCCCGACCCTCGACCCAGGGAGCCCGATGCCCCCCTCCGCGCTGGACCCTCAGTTCCTCTCCTACCCGTTGCGCCCGCTGGCGGACGCGGCCCTGTCCCGGGCCCGGCAGCTGGGGGTGTCGCACGCCGACTTCCGCCTGGAGCGGGTCCGTTCGGCGTCCTGGCGGCTGCGGGACGCCCGACCGGCCGGCTCGTCGGACACGGTGCAGCTGGGTTTCGCCGTCCGGGTCCTGCTGGACGGCGCCTGGGGGTTCGCGGCCGGGGTCGACCTGACGCCGGGGGCGGCCGCGGCGGTGGCCGAGCAGGCGGTGGCGGTGGCCCGGCTGTCGGGCGGGATCAGCCGCGCGGCGGGCTCCGGCGAGCGGGTGGAGCTGGCCCCGGAGCCGGTGTACCCGGCCGCCGAGTGGGTCTCCGCGTACGAGGTCGACCCGTTCGACGTGCCGGACGCGGAGAAGACCGGCCTGCTGGCCGAGTGGTCGTCCCGGCTGCTGGCCGCCGACGGCGTGTCGCACGTGTCGGCCGCGGTGCTGACGGTGCAGGAGAACAAGTTCTACGCGGACACCGCGGGCACGGTGACGACCCAGCAGCGGGTGCGCCTGCACCCCTGGCTGGAGGCCACCAGCGTGGACGAGCGCACCGGCGCGTTCGACTCGATGCGCACCATCGCGCCGCCCGCGGGCCGCGGCTGGGAGTACCTGCGCGGGGTCGGCTGGGACTGGGAGGCCGAACTGGCCGAGCTGCCCGGGCTGCTGGCCGAGAAGATGCGGGCGCCGAGCGTCGCCGCGGGCCGCTACGACCTGGTGGTCGACCCGTCCAACCTGTGGCTGACCATCCACGAGTCGATCGGCCACGCCACCGAGCTGGACCGCGCGCTGGGCTACGAGGCCGCCTACGCGGGCACCTCCTTCGCCACCTTCGACCGGCTGGGCAGCCTGAAGTACGGCTCCGAGCTGATGCACGTCACCGGCGACCGGACGGCCGAGCACGGCCTGGCCACCATCGGCTACGACGACGAGGGGGTGGCCACCCAGTCCTGGGACCTGATCCGGGACGGCGTCCTGGTCGGGTACCAACTGGACCGCCCGATGGCCCGGTTGAAGGGCTTCGAGCGCTCGAACGGCTGCGCCTACGCGGACTCCCCGGCGCACGTGCCGGTGCAGCGGATGGCCAACGTCTCGCTCCAGCCGGCCGCCGACGGGCCGGACACCTCCGGGCTGGTCTCGCAGGTGGAGAACGGCCTGTACATCGTCGGCGACCGTTCGTGGTCGATCGACATGCAGAGGTACAACTTCCAGTTCACCGGCCAGCGCGCCTACGCCATCCGGAACGGCGAACTCGCGGGCCAGGTCAAGGACTTCGCCTACCAGGCCACCACCACCGACTTCTGGGGCTCGATGAGCGCCGTCGGCGGCCCGCAGACCTACGTGCTCGGCGGGGCCTTCAACTGCGGCAAGGCCCAGCCGGGCCAGGTCGCCGCGGTCAGCCACGGCTGCCCGTCCGCGCTGTTCCGCCAGGTCAACGTGCTCAACACCCAGCAGGAGGCGGGTCACTGATGTCCCTCACGCACCCCCACGAGCTGGTGGAACGCGCCCTCGAACTCTCCCGCGCCGACGGCTGCGTGGTGATCGCCGACGAGGAGTCCACCGCCAACCTGCGCTGGGCCGGCAACGGCCTGACCACCAACGGCGTCACCCGCGGCCGCCGCCTCACCGTGGTCGCCACCGCGGACGGCGCCACCGGCACCGCCTCCGGCGTGGTCGCCCAGGAGGCCGTCACGCTGGACGAGGTCGAGCGGCTGGTGCGCGCCGCCGAGGCCGCCGCCCGGGCCGCCGGGCCCGCCGAGGACGCCCAGCCGCTGATCGCGGGCCGGGCCGCCGACCCGCGCTTCACCGAGGCCCCCGAGACCACCGACATCGGCGTGTTCGCCGACTTCGCCCCGGCCCTCGGCGAGGCGTTCGCCCGGGCCCGGGCGGGCGGCGAGCTGCTGTACGGCTTCGCCCGGCACGAGCGCACCACCTCCTACCTGGGCAGCTCCACCGGCCTGCGGCTGCGCCACGACCAGCCCACCGGCACCGTCGAGCTGAACGCCAAGACCGCCGACCTGTCCGGCTCGGCCTGGGCCGGCGCCGCGACCCGGGACTTCACCGACGTCGACGTCACCGCCCTGCACACCGACCTGACCCGGCGCCTCGGCTGGGGCCGCAAGAAGGTCGACCTGCCCGCCGGGCGCTACGAGACGCTGCTGCCGCCCTCGGCCGTCGCCGACCTGATGGTCTACCTGTCCTGGTCGGCCGGCGCCCGGGACGCGGTGGAGGGCCGCTCGGTGTTCTCCAGGACCGGCGGGGGCACCCGGATCGGCGAGCGGCTCAGCCCGCTGCCGCTGACCCTGCGCTCCGACCCGGCCGAACCCGGCCTGCAGGCCGCGCCGTTCGTGCTGGCGCACTCCTCCGGCGAGAACGACTCGGTGTTCGACAACGGCTCCCCGCTGGCCGCCACCGACTGGCTGCGCGACGGGCGGCTGGCCAACCTGCTGACCACCCGGCACTCCGCCGGCCTGGCCGGCCTCCCGCTCACCCCGCCGGTCGACAACCTGGTGCTGGAGACCGCCGCCCCCGGCGCGCCGACGCTGGAGGAGATGGTCGCCCGCACCGAGCGCGGCCTGCTGCTCACCTGCCTCTGGTACATCCGCGAGGTCGACCCGGCCACCCTGCTGCTCACCGGCCTCACCCGGGACGGCGTCTACCTGGTCGAGCACGGCGAGGTGGTCGGCGCCGTCAACAACTTCCGCTTCAACGAGTCCCCGGTGGACCTGCTCGGCCGGATCACCGAAGTGGGCCGCACCGAACGCTGCCTGCCCCGCGAGTGGGGCGACTGGTTCACCCGGGCGGCGATGCCGCCGGTCCGGGTGCCCGACTTCAACATGAGCTCGGTCAGTCAGGCCTCCTGACCGACCCGTACCCCCAGGGGGGACCCCGATGGACGAGAAACGCACCGTCAAGACGTCGAAGACGCTCTCCCGCGTCCTGCGGCACGACCCGGGCTCCATCGGGGTCACCCTGGACCCGGCGGGCTGGGTGGAGGTCGACGCCCTGCTCGCCGCGCTGGCCCGGCACGGCCGCCGGCTGACCCGCGCCGAACTGGACCACGTGGTCGCCACCAACAACAAGCGCCGCTTCGCCTACTCCGAGGACGGCCGCTCGATCCGCGCCAGCCAGGGCCACACCGTCGAGGTCGACCTCGGCCTGCCCGCCGCCACCCCGCCCGACGTGCTCTACCACGGCACCGCCGAGCGGACGCTGCGGTACGTCCTGGTCGAGGGCCTGCGCCCGATGAACCGGCAGGACGTCCACCTCTCCGCCGACACCGGGACGGCCGTCAAGGTCGGCGCCCGGCACGGCCGCCCCGTCGTCCTGGAGGTCGACGCGGCGGCGATGGACCGGGCCGGGCACGAGTTCCGGGTGTCCGCGAACGGCGTCTGGCTGACCGACGCCGTCCCGGTCGAGTACCTGCGCCGGCTGCCCTGAGCACCGCCGCGCCGCCGCGCCGCCGCGCCGGACCCGGGTGGGTCCGGCCGGCGTCAGCGGGGTTACGGTGGTCGACCGTAGGGGCCGAACCGACCCGAGGAACGGATGGGGACGACATGTCCAAGAACACGGACGACGGCCAGGTCTTCCGGATCACCGGGGCCCGCAGCAGCCTGACCGAGGACGTCCGGGGGCGGCAGCGCCGCTACGTGATCTCGATGCTGATCCGCACCGCGTGCGTCCTGCTCGCCGTGATCCTCTGGGACGTCCAGCGCTGGCTCGCCTTCGCCGCGCTGGCCGGCGGGATCCTGCTGCCCTACTTCGCGGTGCTGATCGCCAACGCGGGCCGCGAGCGCGCCCCGGGCCTGCCGTCGACGTTCGCCTTCGCCCCCGACACCCCGCTCATGCTGGGCCCCGGCGGGACGGGGGGCGGCGGCGCGAGCGGCGGCGCGGGGGCCGAGAAGCGGCCGCAGGACTGAGGGCCGCTCAAGTCCGCTGCCCGATTTGTCAGTCAGTGCGGTGGTATGACCGTCCGAAAGCTCAGACGATCCTCAAATTAATCACCGGACAGCCCCACCTACCGCCCCCCGACCGTGCCATACTTCCTAAGCGCTCCGCATCCCCCGTCGGAGCGACAGACCGACGCCGGGCAGCTCCCCCCGTGGCTGCCCGGCGTCGTCATGCCCGGGCATAGGATCGACCGCATGGACACCGCGCACCCCCTCTTCGGCTCCCCCACCGGCCACCCCGGCCCCGACGGCCCCCCGAAGTGCTCCGCCAAGGGCTGCCGCGACCTCGCCGCCTGGTCCCTGCTGTGGAACAACCCCAAGCTCCACACCCCCGACCGCCGCAAGACCTGGCTCGCCTGCGACGCCCACCGCGACTCGCTCAGCCAGTTCCTCGCCGTCCGCGGCTTCCTCAAGGAGACCGAGCCCTTCTCGGAATGAGGCCGTCAGCGCCACCGCACCGGCTCCCGCTTCGTCGACCGGGCCGGGTCCAGCCCGCCCCCGGCCTGCTGCCCGCCTGACCGGGTTCCTGCCGTCAGGCCGTTTCGACGTCAGCGGATCGTCCCACGACCTGCGCCCGATACCGCCCCGGTGTGGTGCCGAACTCCCGTTGGAAGGCGTGTGAGAGCGCGTACGGGCTGCCGTAGCCGACCCGGCCGGCGATGGTGGCCAGGGTGTCCGGGGTGTCGCGGAGCAGGGTGGCGGCGCGGATCACCCGCCACCAGGCGAGGTACGCCATCGGAGGGCGGCCGACCAGGGTGGTGAACCGGCGCGCCAGGGTGGGGCGGGAGACACCCGCCTCCGCCGCCAGACGGTCGTTGCTCCACGGTGCGGCCGGGTTCGAATGCAGCGCCCGCAGGGCGGCCGCCGTCACCGGGTCGCCCAGTACGCGGGGCCAGGCTCCGCTGGGGGCCTCGGCCATCCAGGCGCGGATCATGTAGACGAGGAGGAGGTCGAGCAGGCTCGGGAGCGCCACGCAGGAGCCGGGTCGCGTCTCATCCAGCTCACCGGCGAGCAGATCGATGGCGGCACGGAGTTCGAGGCGGCTGCTCACTCGGCCGGGAAGGTGGACGACCTCGGGCAGCTCTGCCATGAGCGGGTGCATGCGGCTGCAGTCGAGCCAGTACTTGCCGCAGAGCATCTCCGTCTCGTAGCGAGCCGGCTGGGTCCGCGGCCCTGCCCCCGCAAGCCACTGCTCGAACGGCACCGCCTCGTTCTCCGCGACCGCCGCGTCGACCGGAGAATCGGCTATCACATGGCCCGTGCCATGGGGCAGTAGCACCGCGTCACCCACGCCGAGAGGTACGGGGGCGCCGCCGTCGGTCAGTAGCCAGCAGTGGCCCTTGAGGACGACGTAGAAACCCGCGCCGTCGTACGGATCCAGTCGCGCGCACCAGCTCCCGCCTGTCCGCAGCCGGTGGAACCAGGGGTGCCCGAGGTGCACGGCGGAGATCGCATCGCTCACCACATCCATCCGTGCAGGATACCGGCCGTATAAGGGGTGAGACGGATTCGTATCTTCTTGAGCTGGATGCACATTGAGACGATCGTTCGACCTTCCTTAGGGTCAGTCGCGTGACGAACGAGAACAAGAGCGTGCAGAGCATGGTGTTGGGAGACGTCGAGGTCATCCGGATCGTCGAGTGGCACGAACCCTTCCTGCCCACCTCCGGCATGTTTCCGGGAGTTGCCGCCGGTGTCTGGAAGGACAACGAGGACTGGCTGGCACCGGACCACTGGGAGCCGGACGGTGACGTGGCGGTGCTTGCTCTGCAGAGCTGGGTGCTGCGCAGTGCGGGCCGGACCGTCCTGGTCGACACGGGAGCGGGGAACGGGCGCGAGCGACCGGGCATGGGGCCGTTCCACCAGTCCCGGAGTGATTTCCTCGGCCTCCTGGCGGGGGCCGGTGTCCGCCCGCAGGACGTCGACGTCGTCGTCAACACCCACCTCCACGTCGACCACGTCGGCTGGAACACCGTCGACGCGGACGGGCAGTGGGTGCCGGCGTTCCCCAACGCCCACTACCTCATTCCGGCTGCCGACGACTTCCACTACGGCCCGGACAACGCGTACGGGAACGGCGCGCAGGAGGTCGACCGCCTGATCTACGAAGACAGCATCGCGCCCGTTCACCGGGCTGGGCAGGGTGTGCTGTGGGACGGCCTCCACCGCATCGACGAACACCTCACCCTGGAGTCCGCACCCGGTCACACTCCCGGCTCATCCGTGCTGCGGCTCGCATCCGGCAGTGACCGGGCGGTCTTCGTCGGAGATCTGCTGCACAGCCCGGTGCAGATCCTGCACCCTTGCTGCAACAGCAGCGCCTGCCTGGCCCCGGAACAGGCGGTGGCCAGCCGCCGTCGAATTCTCGGGCGGGCGGCGGACGAACGGGAGTTGCTCGTTCCCGCGCACTTCGGTGGCGCAGGGGCCCTGGAAGTACGACGGGACAGTGGCAGGTTCGCCCTCGGCCCCTGGGCGACAGCCGGCCGGAAGAAGAGTGCGTCCGCCTCGGAGTGAGCCCTGCCCGCACCAGCGACCTGCTCACCATGACCGCGGGCCGGAGCCTCCAGGGCTTCGCCACGGGCGCGATACCTCTCGGCATCGGTCCGATGCGCGACGTGCTCCCCCGCGAGAAGCTCGGCTCGGCGATGGCCCTGACGAGCTCCTCCCCGACGGCCTCAACACCCTGATGCGCTCGATCGGCGCCTCGATCTCCAGCGCTGCCACAGGCACGGTCCTCGCCGACACCGCGCATCACGGGAACGGCGCCACCATCCCGACCATGAGCGGTTTTCGCGTCTCCTTCCTGATCGCGACCAGCGCGATGGCGACCGGCCTGCTCCCGGCCCTCTTCCTGCCCCGAGCCCGCCCGCGTCGCCACCTCCGGCGAACAGTTCGACTGTCCGACCTCGCCCTGCTGCACGCCGCGGTCGCGGGGAGTGCCGAACTGGGCGGCCCGGTCGGCGAGTTCCTCGCCGCGCCGGGCCGACCGCCGCCCCATTTACGGCATGGGCATGGCGGAAACCGCAGGTCACGGGGTGGTTTCTCGCCGCGCGATCCATTGACAGGGGCTCAAACCCGCTGCTGGAATGGCGGCGCCCGATGTGGGAGCGCTCCCACATTGCTGGCTCCCCATCCCTTTTCGGCCCGGCCCCACCCCGCCGGTTGCCCTCGTTCGGGAGATCCGCCATGCACGACTTGCCTGTTAGCCGTGGAACTGCCGTCCTCACCCGGGCGGGGGTGGCCCGGTGAGCGAGATCGGCGAGGTCGTGGCGCGGCTGTGGACGGAGGCCGTGGGGGTGGCGCCCGCCGGGCCCGAGGTGGACTTCTTCGAGGCGGGCGGGACGTCGCTCGCCCTGGTCCGGTTCCTGGCGGGGGTGCAGGACGCCTACGGGGTGGAACTGCCGTTGGACCGCCTGTTCACGGCGGGGTTCACCCTCAACGGGGCTGCCGCCGCCGTCGAACAGTCCCTGGTCGAATCTGCCGACCTCGCCGAACTCGAATCGCTGGAGGCCGAATTGGACGGCCTGAGCGACGAGGAGATCCGGGCGCTGCTGGCCGAGGGGGCGTAACGCTCCGATGGCCCTGTTCCTGTTGGTGACCCATGGCAGCGACGGCGACGTGCTGCCGTTCGTCGGTCTCGGTGCGGCGCTGGTCCGGGCCGGCCACCGGGCGGTGCTGCTCACCCACGCGCCGTACCGGTCGGTCGCGGTGGAGGCCGGTCTGGGCTTCGCGGCGATCGACGGCGAGGCCGAGTTCGAGAGCGTGCTCGCGGACACGCCGGGGCTGCTGGGGAGCGCGCCGCACCGGGCCGGCTGGGCCGGGTTCTACCGCCGCAACGCCCTGTTCGAGCAGATCGCGGCCGAGTGCCGCGCCCTCGCCGAACTGCACGTCCTGGGCGGGACGGTGCTGGTCGGGCGGCACACCTCCGCGGTCTCGGTGCGGTTCGCCGCCGAACTGCTGGGCGCGCCCGTCGCCTGGGTGGCCCTCGCGCCGACGCAGTTGCTCGCGGTGCCGGTCGCCGCGTACCTGTACGGCGCCGAACTGGCCGCCGGGCTGCAGGAGGTCCGCGACGGCCTCGGCCTGCCCGAAGTACCCGACTGGCGGGCCTGGTTCGCCGGGTCGGACGCCGAACTCGGCCTGTGGCCGGGCTGGTTCGACGCCGCCGGCCCCCGCGCCCCGGCCCGGGTCGCGCTCACCGGCTTCCCGCTCGCCGACACGTCGGCCCGCGCCCTGGGCGCCCGGGTCGCCGCCGGCGCCGACCCGTCGGACCGCCCGCCGGCCGACCTGGCAGACCGCCCGTCGGCCGACCGACCGCCCGCCGACCCGGCCGACCGTCCGTTCGAAGATCCGTTCCACGGCCTGTTCCCGGTCGGTACCCGTCCCGTGCTGGCCACCGGCGGGACGGGGCGGATGCTGGCCGCCGACTACTACCCGGCGCTGCTGGCGGCCGCCGCGCGGACGGGCCTGCCGACCCTGCTGGTGGTCCGGCACCGCGACCTGCTGCCGGACGCGCTGCCGGACAACGTCCGCTGGTCGCCGGGGCTGGACTTCGCCCGCGCGGTGCCGCACGCGGCGGCGCTGGTGCACCACGGGGGCATCGGCACGCTGGCCCGGGCGCTCGCGGCCGGCACCCCGCAGGTGCTGATGGCGGACGGGGTGGACCGCCCGGACAACGCGGCCCGGCTGGCCCGCCTGGACCTGGCCCGCACCGTCCCGGCCGACCGCTGGCGCACGCCCGAACTGGCCGATGCGATCGCCGCGGCGGCGGCCGACCACGACCTGCCGCTGCGGGCCGCGGCCGTCACCGGCCCGCAGCGTCCGGCCGAGGCCCTGGACGCGGCGGCCGCCCGGCTGGCGGAACTGCTCACCGACCGGCCGCGGCCCCGTGCGCTGCACGGCCTGTCCCCCGCCGACCGGGCCCGGCTGCACGCCCGCCTGCGCGAGCGGCGCGCCGCCGGAACGCCGGTGCCGGAGGAGGCCCGATGAGGATCCTGCTCGCCCAGAACCTGATCCACCTGCCGTCGCACGGCGGGGCCAACCGTTCCAACCGGCTGCTGCTGGAGCGGCTGGCCGCGCGCGGGCACAGCTGCGAGGTGGTCGGCCCGCTGACCGGCGCGCTGGCCACCGTCGAGGCCGGGCGGGCCGTCCGGGCACTGGTCGAGCGCGGCGCGGTGGTCCGCTCCGACGACGGGGAGACCGTCGTCTACACCCACCGCGGCGTCACGGTGCACGCGGTGCGCTCGCCGTCCCTGCTGCCCCGGACCGTCCGTGCGGTGGCCGATCGGCTGCGCCCGGACCGGACCCTCGTCCCCGGGGACGACCCGGGCCACCTGATGCTCGGTGCGGCGCTCGCCGCGACCCCGGACCGGGTGGTGTACCTGGTCCACACGATCCAGCAACTGCCGTTCGGGCCGGGGGCGTTCCATCCGAGCGAGGCCGGGACGCGGCTGGTGCGGCGGGCCGCCCGGCTGGTCGCGGTCAGCGACGCCGCGGCGGCGTACCTGCGCGAGCACGCGGGGCTGGCGGCGGAGGTGGTGCGTCCGCAGGTGTACGGGCCGGGGCCGTTCCCGCACCTCGGGCGGGCCGGGCAGGGCGCGGTGACGATGGTCAACCCCTGTGGTTACAAAGGCATTTCGGTGCTGCTCGGGCTGGCCGACGCCCGGCCGGAGGTGCCGTTCCTGGCCGTCCCGACCTGGGGTGCGGACGCCGCCGACCGGGCCGAGCTGGCCCGCCGGCCGAACGTCACCGTGATCCCGCCGGTGGACGACATCGACGAAGTCCTGTCCCGGACGGGGGTGTTGCTGATGCCCTCGCTGTGGGACGAAACCTTCGGCTACACCTGCGTGGAGGCGATGCTGCGGGGCGTGCCGGTGTTGGCCTCGGCGGTCGGGGGGCTGCTGGAGGCCAAGTTGGGCGTGCCCGGCTCGCTGCCGGTCCGGCCGGTCACCGCGTACCGCCGCGAGCCGGGCGCGGCCCGACCCGAACCGGTCGTGCCCGAGCAGGAGTTGGGGCCGTGGCTGGCGGCGCTCGACGCGCTGCTCGGCGATCCGGCGCACTACGCGGAGCAGTCCGCCGCGTCCCGCTCCGCCGCGCTGGCGTTCGTCGACGGCCTCGCCCCGGACGCCTTCGAACGCTGCCTGGCCGAACCGCTGCCGTCCGGAGCAGCGTCCGGGACGCCGGCCACACCGCCGGCCACACCGCCGGAGGCACCGCTCGACCGCGCCGCCGCGCTGCGCCTGCTGGCCGCCCGTCGGCGGAACGCCGCCACCACCACGACCGAGGAGTGACCGCCGTGCTCAACCCCCCGCCCGCCCCGGAGCCGGACGACGCGGACCTGGCCGCGCTGCTGCTGATCCGGCACGTCGAGCTGGCGCTGCTGCGGCTGTTCGGCGAGGGCCTGGTCAGCGGCACCACGCACACCTGCCTGGGCCAGGAGTACGTGCCGGTGGCGCTGGCGCCGCTGCTGGGCGCGACGGACATGGTGTTCAGCAACCACCGGGGCCACGGCCACTACCTGGCGCTGACCGGCGACGCGGAGGGCCTGCTCGCCGAGGTGCTGGGGCGGCAGGGCGCGGTGTGCGGCGGTGCGGGCGGCAGTCAGCACCTGTACACGGGCGGGTTCCTCTCCACGGGCGTGCAGGGCGAGAGCCTGCCGGTCGCGGTCGGCGCGGCGCTGCGCCGGGCCCGGGACGGGGCGGGGGCGCTGGCACTGGCGTTCGTCGGGGACGGCACCTGGGGCGAGGGCGCGGTGTACGAGGCGCTGAACCTGGCGGCGCTGTGGCGGGCCCCGCTGGTCGTGCTGGTGGAGCACAACGGCATCGCCCAGTCCACGCCGACCGAACGGCAGTTGGCGGGCAGCATCGGGGCCCGGGCGGCGGCGTTCGGCATCGCCCACCACCGTTCGTCGACGTCGGAAGTGACCGAGCTGCGCGCCGAGTTGGCTCCGCTGCTGGAGCAAGTGCGCTCCGGCGGCGGCCCGTTGGTGGTGGAGCTGGACGTGCCGCGGCTGGGACCGCACAGCAAGGGCGACGACACCCGGGGCGCGGGGGAGTTGGCGGAGCTCGGCGCGCGCGACTGGTACCGGGCCCGGGCGGGCGCGTCCGAGGAGCGGTTCGCGGCCTGGGACGCCAAGCAGTCGGCGCTGGTGGACGCCCTGGTGGCGGAGGTGCTGTCCCGCCCGCCGTCGGACGGCCGGGCCCGCGCCGCGTCCGCCGCGCCGCGGCTGACGCCGGTGCCGCCGCCGTCCGCTCCCGCCGGGCCGGAGCGGGTCGCCGAGAACCTGAACCGGGCGCTGCACGAGCTGATGGCCGCCGACCCGTCGGTGCACCTGCTCGGCGAGGACGTGTCGGACCCGTACGGCGGGGCGTTCAAGGTGACCCGGGGCCTGTCCACCCGGTTCGGCGAGCGGGTGCGGTCGACGCCGCTGAGCGAGGGCGCGATCACCGGGGTGGGCGCGGGCCTGGCACTGGCCGGGGAGCGCGCGGTGGTCGAGATGATGTTCGGCGACTTCGTCACGCTGGCCTTCGACCAGTTGGTGAACTTCGCCGCCAAGTCGGTCTCCATGTACGGCCGCCGGGTGCCGGTGCCGCTGCTGGTGCGCTGCCCGGTCGGCGGGCGGCGCGGGTACGGGGCGACGCACAGCCAGAGCCCGCAGAAGCACCTGATGGGCGTCCCCGACCTGGACCTGTACGAGCTGAGCCCGTTCCACGACGCGGTGCCGCTGGTGCGGCACGCGCTCTCCACCGGCAACCCGTCGGTGCTGTTCGAGGACAAGGTGCTGTACGCCGAGCGGCGGTTCACCGGCGACACGGTCGACGAGGTGCTGCACTGGCGGCTGGACGGCGGCTCGGCCCTGGGCACGGCCGTGGTCGGCCCGGCCGGCGTGGAGCGGCCGGACGCGGTGGTGATCGCCCCGGGCGGCCTGGCCCGGCGGGCGGTCGGCGCGCTGCGCTCGCTGCTGCTGGAGGACGAGCTGTGCGTGCGCCTGCTGGTCCCGGCCCGGCTGTACCCGCTGGACGCCGACCGGCTGGCCGAGCTGTGCGGACGGGCCCCGGCGGTGGTCGTGGTGGAGGACGGCACCCCCGGCGCGGGCTGGGGGACGGAGGTCGCGCAGGCCCTGCACACCCGGCTCTGGTCGGTGCTGCGGGCGCCGGTGCGGGTGCTGACGGCGGCGGACCGGCCGGTACCGGCGGCGCCGCACCTGGAGGACGAGGTGTTCGTCCGGAACGAGGACATCCGGCGGGCGGTCCGCGCGCTGGCGGAACAGGCGTCGACGGAACGGGCGTCGGCGGAGCACGCGTCGACGGAACGGATGTCGGCGGAGCACGCGTCGACGGAGCGCGGAGAGGAGCGGTGACGGTGACCGAGTACCGGATGCCGAAGGTCAACACCAACGACGCGGCGTACACCCTGCTGGGGTGGCTGGTCGAGGACGGCGGGAAGGTCGCCGAGGGCGAGCCGCTGCTGGAGGTGGAGACCTCGAAGGCGGTCGAGGAACTGGCCGCGCCGGCCGACGGGCTGCTGGAACTGCTCGTCCCGGCGGGCCGCGAGTGCGCGCCGGGCGAACTGCTGGCCCGGCTGCACCCCGACGCGGCCTCCCTGGACGCGGCCCGGCGCTGTCCGGTGGCGTCCGCCGACTCCCCGGCGCCGTCCGCCGACTCCCCCGCCCCCGCCACCGGGGGCCCGGTCCTGACCGCCCCGGCCCGGGCCCGGCTGGCCGAACTCGGCATCCCCGAGTCGGCGGCGCTCGCGCTGGACGTGCCGGTGGTGCGCCGCGCCGAGGTCGACCTGCTGGCGGCGCGACTCGCGGCGACGGAGCAGGCGGCGGACCCGGCCGCGGAGCGGCCCCGGACCGGGACCCCCGCCCCGCAGGCAGCGCAGGCGCCGCAGGACCAGCAGGACCCGCCGGCACCGCAGGACCCGCCGGGGACGGTGCTCGCCCCGCTGTCCCGCAACCAGCGCGCCGTCGCGGTGACCGTCACCGCCGCGCACCGCGAGGTGCCGGCGGCGTTCACCGCCGTGGACGTGGACGTCACCGACGCGCTCGCCGCCGGCCGTGAACTCGCGGCGGCGGTCGGCAGCCTGGTGGGCCTGGCCGAGCTGACGGCGGCCGCGCTGGCCACCCGGCGGGCCACCGATCCGGCCTGCTTCGCGGCGCTGACGGCCGACGGGACGGGTACCCGGCTGGTGCCCGGCGCGCACATCGGGGTGACCTTCGAGCTGGGCGCCGGCCTGTTCGTGCCGGTGCTGCGCGACGCCGACCGGTCTTCGCTGGGCGAGCTGTCCCGGGCCATGATGGCCCACCGGATGGCCGCACTGCGCGGCGCCTTCCGTGATCGCGACCTGCAGGGCGCCAACATCACGCTGACCCTGCACACCGACCCGGGCGTCGCCCTGGCGCTGCCCGTGGTGTTCCCCGGCCAGGCTTGCGCGCTGTCGCTGGCGGCCCCGCGCACCGTCGTGCTACCCGACCCGGACGGCGCGGGCTTCCGGGCCCGCAGCCTGGTGCACCTGGGCGCGGCGTTCGACCACCGGCTGTTGAACGGCCGCCAGGTGACGTCCCTGCTGACGGGCGTGAAGGCCCTGCTGGAGGACCCGCACCGACTCGCCGGGGAGGGCCGGTGAACCCGCCCGCCCCCGTCACCGGTCCCACCGCCCCGCCGGAGGCCGCCACCAGCGGCCCGACGACTTCCCCCGCGCCCGCGCCCGGGCACCGCCCGGCCCCGCCGGAGGCCCTCGCCGACGGCTCGGCCCCCACCGCCCCCTCCACCGCCTCCCCCTCCGCCGCCTCCGCCGCCTCCGCCGCCTCCGCCGCCTCCGCCGACCGGCGCGTCCTCGCCGCGCGCCTGCTCGCGGCGCGTCGGCAGAGCTCGGCGGTCCGGGGCGTGCCCCGGCTGCCGCGGGACGGCCGTCCGGTGGTGTGTTCGGCGGAGCAGCGCCGGCTGTGGCTGGCGGAGCGGATCGGCGGCCCGGACGCGTCGCCGCCGGTGACGGCGGGTCTGGCGCTGGAGGGACCGCTGGACCTGGACCGGCTGACGGCCGCGCTCACCGGGGTGGTCGACCGGCACCCGGTCCTGCGGACGCGCTACGCGGAGGTCGACGGCGAGCCCGTCCAGTTCCGCCCCGATGCTCCCCTGACGCCCGGCCAGTCCGCTGCCCTGATCGACCTGGTGGACCTCTCCTTCGCGCCGGAGCCGGAGCGCGAGGCGCTGGCCGCCGCCCTGGCCGTGGAGGCGGGCGGGCACCGCTTCGACCTGGCGGCGGGGCCGATGCTGCGGTTGACGGTGCTGCGGCTGGCCGCCGACCGGCACCGGCTGCTGCTGGTGTGCCACCACATCGCGGCGGACGCCCGCTCGGCGGACCTGCTGATCGCCGAACTGGCGACGGCCTACCGCACCGGCGGCGCCCCCGCCGACGGCGCGTCCCCCACTGACGGCGCGTCCCCCGCCGACGACCGCCCGCAGTACGCGGACTACGCGGCCTGGTCGCGCTCCCGGCTGGACCGCGTCCTGCCGGAGCGCCTGGCGTACTGGCGGCACCTGCTGGACGGCGCGCCCCCGGTGCTGGAGCTCGGCCTGGACGCCCCGAAGGGGCCCGGCGGCGGCCGCCGCACCGCGACGGTCCCGGTCCGGGTGCCC
Source organism: Kitasatospora saccharophila (assembly GCF_039529925.1). Classification (NCBI taxonomy): domain Bacteria; kingdom Bacillati; phylum Actinomycetota; class Actinomycetes; order Kitasatosporales; family Streptomycetaceae; genus Kitasatospora; species Kitasatospora saccharophila. Next base: position 36,289 of record NZ_BAAANS010000015.1, read on the forward strand.
GGCGCGGTGGTGGAGCGGCTGCGGGCGGTCGGCGACGGGGCGCGGCTGACGGGGCACTCGGTGCTGCTGGCCGGGTTCCTGGTGCTGCTGGCGCGGTGCGCGGGGCGCCGGGAGGTGACGGTGGGCGTGGTGTCGGGCGGCCGTCCGCATGCCGAACTGGACGCCGTGGTGGGGTGTTTCACGGATCTGCTGCCGTTGCGGGTGTCGCTGGCGGACGATCCGGCGTTCCGTGCGTTCGCGCCGCGGGTGCGGGAGGCGCTGGCGGCGGGGTTGGCGCAGGCGGCCCCGTTCGACCGGATCGTCTCGGCGGTGGCCCCGCGCCGCGCGCCCGGGGTGCACCCGCTGTTCCAGGTGCTGTTCGTGGAGCGCACGGAGGTCGCGGCGGACGGTCCGGACGCGGGGTGGGGCGCTGACCTGGCCGCCGCGCCGTGGGGGCAGGAGGTCGACGGCAGCGCGTACGACCTGGTGCTGGCGGCGGGGGTCGGTCCGGAGGGCGCGGAGCTGGTGCTGACGTACCCGTGCGAGCGGTTCGCCCGTCCGGCGGTGGCGGGGTTCGCGGACGCGCTGGTCGAGTTGCTGACGCTGCTGGCCGACCGTCCGGAGGCCGCGCTGAGCGGTGTCCGGACCGCCGAGCCGTGGCGGCCGCCCGCCGCGCCGCCGGCCCGTTCCGTCCGGGCGGAGGCCGCGGGCGGGGGCCCGGCTGCGGGCGGAGCCACCGGCCCGGTCGCGGAGTTGCGCGCCCTGTGGGCGGAGGTCCTGGGCCGGGAGGGGGTCGGCGACCAGGACGACCTGTTCGCCTGCGGCGGGGACTCGCTCGCCGTGGTGCGGATCGCCGCCCGGATCGCCGAGCGGTTCGGCGTGGACGTCCCGGCCTCGGCGTTCTTCGAGTCCCCCACCCCGGCCGGCTTCGGCGCCGTGCTGGCCCGTCTCACCGAGGAGCAGCAGCATGTCTGACCGCGAGTACCCGTTGACGCCGGGCCAGCAGCGGATGTGGTTCCTGCAGCGCGTGGACCCGTCGGACGTCTCGGAGAACCTGGTCACCCTGCGCCGGCTGACCGGCCCGCTCGACCCGGAGGCGTTCCGCCGGGCGGTGGCCGCCGTGGTGGCCCGGCACGAGCCGCTGCGGACGTCGTTCGGGGAGTCCGACGGCGTGCCCGTGCAGCGGGTCGCCGACCGGGTGGAGGTGCCCGTCCTGCTGCACGACCTGCGGGCCGAGCCGGACCCGGAGGCCGCCGCGCTGCGGCTGGCCGAGGCGTCCGGCGGGCGGCCGTACGCGCTGGAGGACGGGCCGCTGCTGCGGATCGAGCTGTACCGGACGGGCGAGTGGGCGCACGTGCTGCTGCTGGCGGCGCACCACCTGGTGTCGGACGGCTGGTCGATCCGGCTGCTGCTGGACGAGCTGCTGGCCGCGCACCGGGCGGTGGCGGACGGCGGCGAGCCGCGACTGCCGGCGCTGCCGGAGGGGTTCGGCGACCACGTGATGTGGCAGCGGGCCCGTGCGGAGGGCCCGGCGGCGGACCGGGCGGCCGCGTACTGGGCGGCCGAGCTCGCCGCCCCGCCCGGCCGGGGCCTGCCGCCGGGCAGCGCGCCGGCCGCTCCGGCCCCGGACGGGCGGGCGCACTGGGTGCGGGCCGAGATGGACGCCGCCGCGGCGGCCGAGGTCGAGGACTTCGCCCGGCGGCGCTCCTGCACGCCGTTCATGGCCTGGCTGGCGCTCTACCAGCTGCTGGTGGGCCGGCACACCGGGCAGTCGGACCTGGTGGTGGGCGCGCCGACCGCCGGGCGCGAGCGCCGGGCGGACGAGCAGTTGGTGGGCTGCTTCACGGCCGTCCTGCCGCTGCGCGCCGATCTCGGCGGCGGGGCCGGTTTCGCCGCCCTGCTGGAGCGCACCCGGGCCACCGTCACCGGCGCGCTCTCGCACCCGCAGGTCCCGTACGAGCGGCTGCTCGGGGCGCTGGGCACGGCGCGCGGCGAGGGGCAGCGGCAGCTGTTCCGGCACTGGTTCAACCTGCACACCGAGTCAGCCGCCGGGCAGCCCGCCGAGGCCGGTCCGCTCCGGGTGGACGACCTGCCCGGCCTGCCCGCGCCGACGCCCTTCGACACCTCGCTGGACGCCTGGCCGGCCGCCGGCGGCGGCCTGCACCTGCTGCTGGCGTACGACCCGGCGGTGCTGGACGCCGCCGCCGCGCAGGCCCTGCTGGACCGCCTCCCGGTGCTGGCCCGGAACGCCCTGGCCCGGCCCGAACTGCCGCTCGGCGAGCTGTCGTTGCTGGCTCCCGATGAGCGGGGGGCGCTGCTGCGCGGCCCGGACGGCGTGCCGGACGACCCGGAGACGGTGCTCGACCTGCTGCTGCGGCAGGCCGCCCTGACCCCGGCCGCGGTCGCCCTCCGGGACGGCGAACGGGCTTTCAGCTACCAGGAGTTGATGGCCGGGGCGCGCCGGGCGGCGGCCGCCGTCCGCGCCGTGGGAGCGCTCCCGCGCACGCCGGTCGGGCTGTACGGCGCCCGCTCCGCCGAACTGCTGGCGGGCATGCTGGGCCTCCTGCTGGCCGGCTGCGCCTACCTCCCGCTCGACCCGGCCCTCCCCGCGCCGCGCCTGCGCGCCATGCTGGACGGCGCGGGCGCCACCGCCGTCCTGGCCACCCCGGACGCCCCCGAGGTCGACACCGGCCTGCCCACCGCCCGCCAGGACCCGCTGGACGCGCCGCAGCCCGCCGCCGCGGAAGGCCCGTTCGAGCTCCCGTCGCCCGCCGACCCGGCCTACGTGCTGTACACCTCCGGCTCGACCGGCGAGCCGAAGGCGGTGGCCGTCCCGCACCGGGCGCTGCTCGCCCGGGTGCGCTGGATGGGCGCGGCGTACGGGCTGGGCCCGGGCGAGCGGGTGCTGCAGTTCGCCTCGCCGGGCTTCGACACGCACGTGGAGGAGGTCTTCCCCGCGCTGGCGCACGGCGCGGAGGTGGTCCTGCTGCCGGTGCCGTCGGCCGAGCTGCCGGACTGGCTGGGCGGTCCGCGGGGCCGCGCCCTGACGGTGCTCGACCTGCCGACGGCGTACTGGCAGGAGCTGGTGGCGGCCGGTCCGGCCGTCCCGTGGCCCCCGGCGCTGCGCACGGTGGTGCTGGGCGGCGACCAGGTGGCGCCGACCGCGGTCGCGGCCTGGCGCGAGCGCTTCGGCGACCGGGTCGAGCTGTGGAACACCTACGGCCCGACCGAGGCCGCGGTGATCGCCACCGCCTGCCGGCTGGGCCCGGACGACGCGGCCGCCCGCCCGGGCATCGGCCGTCCGATCGCCGCGACCGTCGCCCACCTGCTGGACGACGGCGGCCGCCCGGTGCCGCCGGGGGTGCCCGGCGAGCTGTGGCTGGGCGGGGACGGTCTCGCGGACGGCTACCTGGGCCGCCCCGACCTGACGGCGGAGCGGTTCGCCGCGGACCCGTTCACCGGCGGCCGGATGTACCGGACGGGAGACCTGGCCCGGTTGCGGCCGGACGGTTCGCTGGAGTTCCTCGGCCGCCGCGACCGCCAGCTCAAGGTGCGCGGGTACCGGGTGGAGCCCGCCGAGGTGGAGGCCGCGCTGCTGGCGCAGCCGGACGTGGCGCAGGCCGTGGTGGACCTGCACGACGAGGCCGGCCGGCAGCTGCTGGCCGCCTGGGTGGTCCCCTCCCGGGCCGGACACCCGCCGCACGGCGAGGAGTTGCGCCTGCGCCTGCGCGCCGTGCTGCCCGCCCACCTCGTCCCGGACGTCTGCCTGCCGCTGGAGCGCCTGCCGCTGACCGTCCGCGGCAAGCTCGACCGGGCCGCGCTGCCCTCCCCCGCCGCCGCCGTCGCCCCGGAGGACGGCGCCGCCGCGCGGGTCGCGCCGGACACCGACGCCGAACTGCTGGTCGCCGAGGTCTGGTCCGAGGTGCTGGGGCTGGATCCGGACCGGTTCGGCGTGCACGACGACTTCTTCGCGCTCGGCGGCCACTCGCTGCTCGCGGTCCGGGTGCTGGCCCGGCTGCGCGCCGCGCTCGAACTCGACCTCCCGGTCCGGGTGCTGTTCGCCGCGCCGACGGTCGCCGGCACGGCCGCCGCCGTCGAGGAGCTGCTGCTCGCGGAGATCGACGCGCTCAGCGAGGACGAGGTGCGGTCCCTGATCGACGAGGGCGCCCCGACCGCCTGACCCCACCGCACGCCCCCACCGCGTGACACCCCTCGCGCGGCCTCCACCGCGTGACACCCACCCATCCCGCCGTCAGCGAAGTACGCGCACCGCTCCAGGAAGGCGCCCCGGCCGCATGACCACCACCCCCGCCACCGCCCCCACGCCCGCCGGCACCCCCGGCACCCCCGGCACCGCCCGCACGCCCGCCGCCGACGCCCGCGCCGAGCTGCTCGCCCGCCGGCTGCGCCGCGCCCGCACCGCCGCCCCGGTGGCGGCGGTGCCGCGCCGCCCGGAGGGCACCGCGCCGCCGCTGTCCTTCGCGCAGGAACGCCTGTGGTTCATGGACCAGTTCGTCCCGGACAGCACCGCCTACACCGTGCCGCTGGTGGTGCGGCTGCGCGGCCCGCTCGACCCGGAGCGGCTGTCGGCCTCGCTGGAGCGGCTGGTGGCCCGGCACGAGAGCCTGCGGATGCGCTTCCCGGCGGCGGCCGACGGCACGCCGACCGTGGTGGTCGACCCGCCGGGCGGCGTCCGGCTGGAGGTCAGGGCGGTCGCGCCGGGCCTGGCCCCGGCGGACCGGGAGGCGCAGCTCGACGCCTGGGTGCGGGAGGAGACCGGCCGCCCGTTCGACCTGGCGGCGGGCCCGGTGGTGCGGGCGGCCCTGCTGCGGGCCGACGAGCGGGACCACGTGCTGGTGGTGGTGCAGCACCACATCGTCTCGGACGGCTGGTCCAGCGAGCTGTTCCTGCGCGGGCTGCTGGCCGGCTACCGGGCGGGCGGGGACGTCCCGCCGCCCGAACTGCCGGTGCAGTACGGCGACTTCGCGGCCTGGCAGCGTGAGCGCTACCGGGGCGAGGTGCGCCGGGCCGACCTGGACCACTGGCGCGGCCGGCTGGCCGGCGTCCCGCCGCTCGACCTGCCCGCCGACCGTCCGCGCCCGGCGGTGCCGACGCTGCGCGGCGCGGGCCACGGCCTCGCGCTGGACGCGGAGACCAGCCGGGCGGTGCTGGCGCTGGGCGCGGCGCACGGCGCGACGCCGTACATGACGCTGCTGGCCGCCTACCAGGCGCTGCTGGGCCGCTGGTGCGGACAGGACGACTTCGCGGTCGGCTCGACCGTGGCGGGCCGGACGCTGCCCGAACTGGAGCCGCTGGTGGGCCTGTTCGCGAACGTCCTGGCGCTGCGCGCGGACCTGTCGGGCGACCCTGGGTTCACCGGCCTGCTGGCGGACGTCCGGGAGCGGTTCGTCGCCGACCTGGCCCACCAGGAGATGCCGTTCGAGCAGCTGGTCGAGGAGCTGGCGCTGCCGCGCGACCCGAGCCGGACGCCGGTGTTCCAGACCTCGTTCACGCTGCTCAACTACGAGCGGGCCGAGGCCGGTCCGGCGGACGACGGCCCGGAGGTGGGCCACCAGCCGTTCACCACCGGCGCCACCCGGTTCGACCTGGAGCTGTACCTGCGGCACACCGACGAGGGCCTGCACGGCTACTTCACCTACAGCTCCGACCTGTTCGAGCCCGGCACGATCGCCCGCCTCGCCGAGCTGTTCGGACGCCTGCTGCGCCAGGTCGTCCGGCATCCCGAACTGCCGCTCTCCCAGCTCGACCTGACGGACCCTCAGGAACTGCGCACCACCCTGGAGGAGTGGAACGACACCGCCCTCCCGCTCGAACCCGGCACCCTGCACGGCCGCTTCGAGGCCCGGGCCGCCGCCACCCCGGACGCGCCCTGCCTGGTGGTCGACGCCACCGGCGAGCGGCTCAGCTACCGCCAACTGGACGAGCGTGCTTCGGTGTTGGCCGCCCACCTGGCCGCCGCCGGGGTGGGTCCGGGCAGCGTGGTCGCGGTCTGCGCCGAGCGGTCGGCCGAGCTGGTGGCCGCCTTGCTGGGCGTGCTGAAGGCGGGCGGCGCGTACCTGCCGCTCGATCCGGACTCCCCGGCCGAGCGGCTGTCCGGCATGCTCGCCGACGCGGCTCCCCGGGCGCTGCTGGCCCAGGACGCCCTGCGCGACCGGCTGCCGGCCGAACTCCCGCGCGGCACCCGGTTGTTGTCCCTGGACGATGCCGCGCTGCGGCGGCCCCCGGCCGAGCGCCGTCCACTGCGCCCGGCCGGGCCGGACGACCCGGCGTACGTGATCTTCACCTCGGGTTCGACCGGCCGTCCCAAGGGCGTGCTCTGCTCGCACCGGGGCATCGACAACCGGCTGGACTGGATGCAGCGCGCCTACCCGATCGGGCCGGCCGACGCGGTGCTGCAGAAGACCCCGGCGGCCTTCGACGTCTCGGTGTGGGAGCTGTTCTGGCCGCTGCGCGAGGGCGCCCGCCTGGTGATGGCCCGCCCGGGCGGCCACCGCGACGGCGCGTACCTGCGCGACGCGATCCGCGAACACGCCGTCACCACCGCGCACTTCGTGCCGTCGATGCTCGCCGTCTTCCTCGCCGAGGAGGGCGTGGAGCGGTGCACGGGCCTGCGCACCCTGGTGTGCAGCGGCGAGGAGCTGCCCGCCGACCTGGCCCGGCAGACCCTGGAGCGGCTGCCCGGCGCCGGCCTGCACAACCTGTACGGCCCGACCGAGGCGTCCGTCGACTGCACGGCCTGGACGTGCACCCCGGCGGACCTGGCGGGCGTCCGCCGCACCCCGATCGGCCGGCCGATCCAGAACATGCGGGTGTACGTGCTGGACCGGCACGGCCGACCGGTGCCCGCCGGGCTGCCCGGCGAGCTGCACATCGCCGGCCCCGGGGTCGCCCTCGGCTACCTGAACCGGCCCGAGCTGACCGCCGAGCGCTTCCGCGACGACCCGTGGGGCCCGCCCGGCTCCCGGATGTACGCCAGCGGCGACCTGGCCCGGCACCGGCCCGACGGCACCGTCGAGTACCTGGGCCGCACCGACCAGCAGGTCAAGCTGCACGGCCTGCGGATCGAACCCGGTGAGGTCGAGGCCGCGCTGCGCGCCCTGCCGGGCGTGCGGGAGGCCGCCGTCGCGGTCCGCGAGGACCGGCCGGGCGTGCGCCGCCTGGTCGCCTGGACCGTCCCGGACGGCAGCGGCGCCGACACCGCGCCCGCCGTCCTGCGCGCGGGCCTGCGCCGCTCGCTGCCCGACTCGATGCTGCCCTCCGCGTACGTCGTCCTGGACGCGCTGCCGGTCGGCCCCACCGGCAAGCTCGACCGCCGGGCGCTGCCCTCCCCCGCCCCGGCCGCCCCGGGCGCCGACCGCGTCGAACCGGCCACCGACGCCGAGCGGGTGGTCGCCGGGGTCTGGTCCGAGGTGCTCGGCGTCCCGCTGCCCGGCCGGGACGACGACTTCTTCGACCTGGGCGGCCACTCGCTGCTCGGCATCAAGGTGGTCGCCCGGCTGCGCACCGCGCTCCCGGACGCCGCCGGCCTGTCCCTGATGGACCTGTTCAAGCACCCCACCGTCCGCGCCCTGGCCGCGCTGGCCGCCACCCCCGCCGCCGACCGCGGCCCGGCCCGCGTCCTGCACGAGCTGACGCCCCGGCAGGCCGCCGAGCCGGTGCTGACCCTGCTGTGCGTCCCGTACGGCGGCGGCAGCGCGGCCGTCTACCAGCCGCTCGCCGACGCCCTGCCGCCCGGCCACGCCCTGTTCGCGCTGGCGGGCACCGGCGAGGAGATGGGCCGCTCCGAGGGCCGGGCGGCCTTCCCGGAGCTGGTGGCCGCGGCCGTCGCCGAGGTCCGCGAGCACGTCCGCGGCCCGGTCGCGGTGTACGGGCACTGCGGCGTCGGCGGGGCGCTGGCCGTCGCGCTGGCGCTCGCCCTGGAGGCGGACGGCCGGGCCGTGGAGGCGGTGTACACCGGCGCGATCTTCCCGTTCGCCCGGCCGCGCGGCCCGGTGGCGCGGCTGATGACCCGGATGGAGCGGCTGACCGGCGACCGCCGCTACCGCGACTGGCTGACCTCGCTGGGCCTGAGCCTGGACGACGTCGACCCGGCCACCGCCCGCCGCCTGGTGCGGGACATGCGCGCCGACAGCGAGCAGGCCGAGGAGTACTTCACCGGGCTGCTGACCGGCGGCGTCACCCCGCTGTCGGCGCCGGTGATCTCGGTGGTCGGCGAACGCGACGACATCACCGACTACCACGGGGAGCGCTTCCGCGAGTGGCACTTCGTCACCGGCACCACCGCCCTGGTGGTGCTCGCCGAGGCGGGCCACTACTTCCTGAAGTACCGGGCCGCGGAGGTCTCCGCGATCCTCACCACCGTCCACCGCGAGCTGCCCGCCGACACCCCGCCCGCCCCCGCCGGCGAGCCCACCTGGCACCTGGCCGACGTCTCCCGCGCCGCCGCCGCGCCACCCGCCACCGCCGCCAGGGCGAGGGCGAAGGCGCCCGCGCCCGGCATGCCGCGCTTCCTGGCGGTCGCCGCGGGCCAGCTGGTGTCGATGGCGGGCACCGCCACCACCGAGTTCGCGCTGCCGCTGTGGCTCTACCTGAGCAGCGACTCGCTGCTCCAGCTCGCCCTGCTCTCCTCGCTCGCCCTCGTCCCGGGCCTGCTGGCCGCGCCGCTCGCGGGCACCGTCGCCGACCGCTACAGCCGCCGGGCCGTGATGCTGGCCGCCGACACCGCCGCGGGCGCCACCCAGGCCGCGATGCTGGCCCTGCTGCTCGCCGGGGCGCTGCACCGCCCGGCGGTGTACGCCCTGATGACGGTGCTGTCGGTGGCCCTGACCTTCCAGCGGATCGCCTGGTCCTCCGCCGTCCCGCAGCTCGTCCCCAAGCGCTTCCTCGGCCACGCCAACGGCCTGGTCCAGGCGGGCGGCGGCGTGGTGCAGTTCGCGGTCCCGCTGCTCGCGACGGCCGCCCTGGCCACGGTCGGCCTGCGCGGCATCCTGATCGCCGACGTGTGCAGCTACGGGGTGGCGATCGCCGTCACCGCGGCCCTGCGCTTCCCCCGCACGCTGGGCTGGAGCCGCCGGGAGAGCGTCGGCGCCGAACTGCGGGCCGGGTTCCGGCTCGCCCTCGGGACGCCGGGGCTGCGCGCGATGCTGTTCTTCTTCGCGGGGACGAACCTGCTGGTCGGGCCGCTGTTCATCTTCTTCCAGCCGCTGGTGCTGGGTTTCGGCTCGCTCTCCGACGTCGCCCGGGTCTCGCTGGCGGGCGGTTTCGGCATCGTCCTGGGCGGCACCCTGATGGCGGTGTGGGGCGGCCCGTCCCGGCACCGGATGCGCGGCGTGCTGGGCGCGTTCCTGTTGATGGCGGCGGGCTGCCTGGTCACCGGCCTGCGCCCGTCGACGGCCCTGGTCGGGGTGGGCGTGTTCGGCATGTTCCTCGGCCTGACCGTGATGAACACCGTGTACGCGACGATCGTCCAGGTGAAGGTGCCGGCCCGCTTCCACGGCCGGGCCTTCGCGGTGAACGCGCTGTTCGCCTGGTGCACGATGCCGGTCGGCTTCGTGCTGCTCGGCCCCGGCACCGCCGCGCTGCTCCAGCCCGCCCTGGAGCCCGGCGGGGCGCTCGCCCCGACCGTCGGCCACCTGATCGGCACCGGCCCGGGCCGCGGCCTCGGCCTGACGTACGTCCTGTTCGCGCTCGTCCTGATCGCCACCGGCCTGGTGCTGCGCCGCCTGCCGGTCTTCGCCCACTTCGACGAGCGGGTCCCCGACGCCCGCCCGGACGACCTGGTCGGCCTGGAGGCGCTCCACAACCGCGACTGAGGAAGGCCCCGCCAGGGACCGGGGGAACGGCGGGTCCGAGCTGCTGCCGGCCGGACCCCGCCGAAGGGCCCGTGCTGCTTCGGGCCGGGAACTGCGGATCACCCGGCCGCCGCACCTCCGGCTGCCCCGGGCTCCGGCCCGTCCCCGGTGCGCCTGCCGACGGCCCCCCGTCCCGCCGGGGCCCGGGGAACGGCGGTGCGCCCCGCGGGGGCCGCTCAGCCGCCGATCGCCGACATCGGGCGCTCGGGCTGGTGGAACTCCGGCTGGTCGATGCCCGCGCCCGCCTTCTTGCCCCACATCGCGGCCCGCCACAGCTCGGCCAGTTCGGCGTCGCTCGCGCCGGAGCGCAGCGCGCCGCGCAGGTCGGTCTCGCCGGTCGCGAACAGGCAGTTGCGGACCTGGCCGTCGGCGGTGAGCCGGGTGCGGTCGCAGGCGCGGCAGAACGGGCGGGTGACCGAGGCGATCACGCCGACCGTCGCCGGGCCGCCGTCGACCAGCCAGCGCTCGGCCGGGGCGGCGCCCCGGGCGGCGGACGGTTCGGGGGTCAACTCGAAGCGGGTGCGCAGCAGTTCGAGGATCTCCTCGGCGGTGACCATCCGGCTCCGGTCCCAGCCGTGCTGGGCGTCCAGCGGCATCTGCTCGATGAAGCGCAGCTGGTAGCGGTGCTCGATCGCCCAGGCCAGCAGGTCGGCGGCCTCGTGGTCGTTGACGCCGCGCATCAGGACGGCGTTGAGCTTGACCGGCCGCAGCCCGGCGGCCTCGGCGGCGGCCAGGCCGTCCAGCACGTCCTGGTGGCGCTTGCGGCGGGTGAGCCGGGCGAAGGTGTCGGGGTCGAGGGTGTCGAGCGAGACGTTGACCCGGTCGACCCCGGCGTCCCGCAGGGCGGGCGCGATCCGGGCCAGGCCGATGCCGTTGGTGGTGAGCGAGATCTCCGGCCGGGGTGCGAGCCCGGCGCAGGCCGCGATGATCGCCACCAGCCCGGGGCGCAGCAGCGGTTCGCCGCCGGTGAAGCGGACCTCGCGCACGCCGAGTTCGCCGACGGCGAGGGCGACGAGGCGGACGATCTCCTCGTCGGTGAGCAGTTCGGGTTTGCCGAGCCAGTCGAGGCCCTCTTCGGGCATGCAGTAGGTGCAGCGCAGGTTGCACCGGTCGGTGAGCGAGACCCGCAGGTCGACGGCCTGCCGTCCGTGGGTGTCGAGGAGCATTCCGGCGCCCGCCTTTCCTGGAAGAAGCCCGAGAGAAGCCCGCTGGCCCGGCCACCGTGCGGTGGCCGGGCCAGCTTAACTCCGCTCCCGGACACCGCCGGGGAGGTGTTCGCTCAGTGGGCGCCGAGGCCGGTGAGCGAGCGGACCTCCAGTTCGGCGTACTTCGCCGGGTCGGCCTTCTCCCGGGAGAGGTAGGTGCCGATCACGCCGGCCAGGAAGCCGACCGGGATGGAGACCAGGCCGGGGTTCTCCAGCGGGAACCAGTCGAAGGAGCTGCCGGGGATCAGTGCCTTGGCGTTGCCGGAGACCACCGGGGAGAAGACCACCAGGCCGACGGAGGTGATCAGGCCCGCGTAGGTGGAGGCGACCGCGCCGGTGGTGTTGAACCGCTTCCAGAACAGCGAGTAGAGCAGGGTGGGCAGGTTGGCGGAGGCGGCGACCGCGAAGGCCAGCGCGACCAGGGCGGCGGCGTTCAGCTTGTCGGCGAAGATCGACAGCAGGATGGCGACCGCGCCGATCGCGACGGCGGCGAACTTGGCGCTGGCGACCTCCTCCTTCTCGGTGGCCTTGCCGCGCCGGATCACGTTGGCGTAGAGGTCGTGGGCGAAGGAGGACGAGGAGGCCAGGGTGAGTCCGGCGACCACGGCCAGGATGGTGGCGAAGGCGACCGCGGAGATCACCGCGAGCAGCACCGCGCCGCCGGTGGTGCCGGCGCCGCCGCCGAGGTGTTCGGCGAGCAGCGGGGCGGCGGTGTTGCCGGACTTGTCGGCGGCCAGCGCCTTGCGGCCGACCAGGGCGGCGGCGCCGAAGCCGAGGGCGAGCGTCATCAGGTAGAAGACGCCGATGATGCCGATCGACCAGAGCACCGACTTCCGGGCGGTGCGCGCGGTCGGGACGGTGTAGAAGCGCACCAGGATGTGCGGCAGCGCGGCGGTGCCGAGCACCAGGGCGATGCCGAGGCTGAGGAAGTTGAGCTTGGTGGTGCCGTTGGTGCCGTACTTGAGGCCGGGCTGCAGGAACTTGTCGCCGCTGCCGCTGGCCTTGGCGGCGGAGCCGAGCAGTTCGGACAGGTTGAAGTGGAACTTGGCGAGCACCAGGACGGTCATCAGCCCGGCGCCGAGGATCAGCAGCACGGCCTTGATGATCTGCACCCAGGTGGTGCCCTTCATGCCGCCGATGACGACGTACAGCACCATCAGCGCGCCGACCGCGACGATCACCCAGCGCTTGGCGGCGTCGCCCTGGGCGCCGAGCAGCAGGGCGACCAGCGAGCCGGCGCCGACCATCTGGGCCAGCAGGTAGAAGATCGACACCACGATGGTGGAGATGCCCGCGGCGGTGCGGACGGGCCGCTGGCGCATCCGGAAGGCCAGCACGTCGGCCATGGTGTAGCGGCCGGAGTTGCGCAGCGGCTCGGCGACCAGCAGCAGGGCGACCAGCCAGGCGACCAGGAAGCCGATGGAGTAGAGGAAGCCGTCGTAGCCGGAGAGCGCGATGGCGCCGGTGATGCCGAGGAAGGACGCGGCGGACATGTAGTCGCCGGAGATCGCCAGTCCGTTCTGGAAGCCGGTGAAGCTGCGGCCGCCGGCGTAGAAGTCGGAGGCGTCGCGGGTGCTGCGGCCGGCCCACAGGGTGATGCCGAGGGTGGCGAGGACGAACACCCCGAACAGCGACATGATCAGGGTCCGGTGGTCGCCCGCGGAGGTGGCCAGCTGGATCATTCGGCGGCCTCCTCGGCCACGGCGGTGTGCTCGGTGGGCTGGGCGGGCAGCGTGGCGTCGGCGCGGCCGCGGATGACGGCGGCGCGCGGGTCCAGTTGCCGGTCGGCGAACCTGGCGTACCAGGCGGCGATGGCGAAGGTGCTGACGAACTGCAGGATGCCGAGCACCAGCGCGAGGTTGATGTTGCCGACGACCTTGGTGCTCATGAAGCCGGGGGCGTAGCAGCTGAGCAGGACGTACAGCAGGTACCAGAGGACGAATCCGGCCGTGACCGGGAATGCGAAGTTCCGGAAGGAGCTCCTCAGCTGCCGGAACTCCGGTGACTCCTCGATACGTTGGAACGATTCGGGGGCTGTCTCGGGCGGGGGTGCCACGCGGGGACTCCTGACGTCTTCGGTGCGACGGACGATCAGATGGACGTGAGTGACGTCACATTGAGTGCGCTGCATGCTAGATCCAGGAACGGGCGCCGAGAAGCTTCCCCACGCGATGTGGCCGAAAACTGACCAGAACACGCCACCGGGGCGGCCGTTTTGCGGCCACCCCGGTGCAATGATCATTCAACTTGAGCCGTTCGGCGGGTAGTTGGCCACCCGCCCGGTGGACCTCAGAACGCGATCCGGACCTTCAGCGCCGTCCGCTCGTCCATCGCCCGGTAGCCCTCCGGCACCCCGTCCAGGCCCACCGTGCGGTCGAACACCGCGCCCGGGTCGATCGCCCCGGAGAGCACGTCCGGCAGCAGCTCGGGGATGTACGCCCGGGCCGGGGCGACGCCGCCGCGCAGCTGCACGTTCCGGTTGAACATCTGGCCGATGTCCACGCCCGCGCTGCCGCCGTGCGGCACGCCCACGTAGCCGACCGCGCCGCCGTCCCGGGCGATCGAGAGCGCGGTGCGCATCGACTCCTCGGTGCCGACCGCCTCCAGCACCGCGTGCGCGCCCTGCCCGCCGGTCAGCTCGCGCACCGCCTCGATGGCCGCCTCGCCGCGCTCGGGCACCACGTCGGTGGCGCCGAAGGAGCGGGCGATCGCGGTGCGGCCCGCGTGCCGGCCGAGCGCGATGATCCGGCCCGCGCCGAGCCGGTGCGCGGCCAGCACGCCGCACAGCCCGACCGCGCCGTCGCCGACCACCGCGACCGTCGCCCCGGGCCGCACGCCCGCCGAGACCGCCGCGTGGTGCCCGGTGGCCATCACGTCGGACAGCGCCAGCAGCCCGGGCAGCAGCTTCTCGTCCCCGGCCGCCTCCTTGGGCAGCTTCACCAGCGTCCCGTCCGCGAACGGCACCCGGACCGCCTCGCCCTGCCCGCCGTCCGACCCGGGGGTGCCCCAGAAGCCGCCGTGCGGGCAGGAGGTCTGCAGGCCCTCGCGGCAGTACTCGCACACGCCGTCCGACCAGACGAACGGGGCCACCACCAGGTCGCCGACCGCGAAGCCGCGCACCTCGGCGCCGGCCTCCTCGACGAAGCCCAGGAACTCGTGCCCGATCCGCTGCCCGGCCTTCCGCTTGGCGACCCCCCGGTACGCCCACAGGTCGCTGCCGCAGATGCAGGCGTTCAGCACCCGCACCACGACGTCGGTGGGCCGTTCGATCCGCGGGTCCGGCACCTCCTCGATCCGGATGTCCTGGGGGCCGTGGATCACGGTGGCGCGCATGAGGGGTGTCCTTCGTTTCTACGGTTCAGCGCGGGTGTCCGCACCCGCGTCTCCAGTGCCAAGGCACCGCCCGCCCGCACTATTCCGGCCGGAGCCGTCCGGAGCCGCCCGCCGTTCCCCGTAAAGTGGTGCGTTATGTACGCGCCATTCCCGTCCTCGCCGCTCCCGGCACCGCGCACCGGCCCCGACGGGGGCACCGGGCGCGGGTTCGCCGTGGTCGACGTGGAGACCACCGGTCTCGGCCGCTCCGACCGGGTCATCTCGGCCGGCGTCTACCAGCTCGACCCGGACGGCGAGGTCACCGACCACTGGTACACCCTGGTCAACCCCGAGCGGGACCCGGGGCCGGTCTGGATCCACGGCCTGACCAGCGAGGTGCTGGCCGGCGCGCCGACCTTCCCGGAGGTCGCCGCCGAGTTCGCCGAGCGGCTGCGCGATCGGGTGCTGGTCGCCCACAACGCGCTGTTCGACTGGAACATGATCTCCCGCGAGTTCTCCCGGGCCGGCCTGCGCGCCCCGGTCGAGCAGCGGCTGTGCACCATGGTGCTGGCCCGCGACCTGCGGCTGCCGCTGCCCAACGGCAAGCTCTCCTCGCTGGCCGCGCACTTCGGCGTGCACCAGCGCCAGGCCCACCACGCGCTGGACGACGCCCGGGTGCTGGCCGAGGTGTTCCGCCCCTCGCTGGAGCTGGCCCGCAGCGGCGGCGTCCCGCTGCCGCTGACCGCCTGCGTCGCGGTCACCGACCTCGGCGAGGGCGCCGGCGCCGCGGCGGCCCCGGCCCGCGGCTCCTGGAGCTCCTCCTACCGCCCCGGCCGCAAGCGCCCGGCCTGCCCGTACCCGAACCCGGGCCGCTGGGTGGACGGCTCGCCGCTGGTGCAGGGCATGCGGGTGGCGATCACCGGCGACACCGCCACCGACCGCGAGCTGCTGGAGGACCGGGCCACCGAGGCCGGCCTGCACATCGCCTCCTCGGTGAGCCGGCTCACCAGCCTGCTGGTCACCAACGAGCCCGGCTCCTGGAGCGGCAAGGCCCGCAAGGCCCGCGAGCTGGGCACCCCGGTGGTCGGCGAGGACGCCTTCCTGCAGCTGTTGCGCGAGGTCGCGCCGCACCCCGGTGCCTGACGCGCCGGTAAGGAGGGTTAGCGTGCCGGGTGTGTACCGATTCCTGCTGTCCGTGCGCTGGGCGGTCATCGTCCTGGTGGCCGCGGTGCTGGTCCCCGCCATGATCAAGCTGGGCTTCTGGCAGTACCACCGGCACGAGGCCCGGGTGGCCCGCAACGACCTGGTGGCGCAGAACCTGGGCAGCACCCCGGTCGCCTTCGACTCGCTCTCCTCCCCCGGCTGGTCCGTCCCGACCGGCGAGGTGTGGCGCACCGTGACCGCCACCGGCAGCTACGACACCGGGCACGAGGTGGTGATCCGCGGCCGCACCGAGCCCGGCGGCTCCACCATCGGCTACTTCGTGGTCACCCCGCTGGTGCTCGCCGACGGCAGGGGCTCGGTCCTGGTCAACCGCGGCTGGGTGGAGTCCGCCGCGGACGCCGCCAGCATCCCCGACGTCCCCGCCCCGCCGTCCGGCGAGGTCACCGTCACCGGGCGGCTGCGCGCCGACGAGACGTACGCCTCGCTGGGCGTGAAGAACCGCGGCGGCCTGCCGGACCGGATGTTCAAGGTGATCAACACCGCCGAGCAGGCGAAGTACGCGGGCACCGCCGTGCTCGGCGGCTACCTGGAGCTCGCCTCCTCCCAGCCCGCCGCCGGCCCCTCCCCCGAGCCGCTCGCCGAGCCCGGCCACTCCGACATCGGCCCGCACATGGCGTACGCCGTCCAGTGGTGGCTGTTCACCGCGCTGATCCCGGTCGGCCTGGTGGTGCTGGCCCGCCGCGAGGCCAAGCAGGGCACCGCGGAGCGGGCGCCGGGCGCGGCGGAGCCGGTCGGCGCCGCCGGCTGAGCGGCGGGTCCGCTCAGTCGGGCCCCATCGGCTGCTCGGCCCAGATGGTCTTGCCGCCCCGGGTGTAGCGGCTGCCCCAGCGCTCGGTCAGCTGGGCGACCAGGTAGAGGCCGCGGCCGCCCTCGTCGGTGAGCCGGGCCCGGCGCATCCGCGGCTGGGTGGAGCTGGGGTCGGAGACCTCGCAGGTCAGCACCGAGGAGCGGATCAGCCGCACCACCACCGGGCCGCCCGCGTACCGGATCGCGTTGGTGACCAGTTCGCTGAGCACCAGCTCGGTGGTGAACACCAGCTCGTCCAGCCCCCACCCCTCCAGCGTCCGGGTGGCGGCCTCGCGCACCCCGGCGACGGCGGACGGGTCGGCGTCGATGGTCCAGACGGCGGTGTCCGACGGCGGCACCGGGTGCAGCCGGGCCAGCAGCAGCGTCACGTCGTCGCTCAGCCCCGCGGTGGACATCTCCGCGACGATCGACCGGCCGGCCGCCGCCAGGTCCCCGCCGAGGTCGGCCTCGCCGAGCCGGGCGGCCAGCTGGTCCATGCCCTCGTCGAGGTCGCCGCCGTTGCCGCCCTCGATCAGCCCGTCGGTGTACAGCGCCAGCACGCTGCCCGCGCGCAGCGCGCACTCGACGGTCTCGAACGGCAGCCCGCCGACGCCGAGCGGCGGCCCGGGGTTGACCGGCAGGTACTCGACCCGGCCGTCGGGGTGCACCAGCGCGGGCGGCGGGTGCCCGGCGCTGGCGGCCTGGCAGATCCCGGAGACCGGGTCGTAGACGGCGTACACGCAGGTCGCCCCGGAGGGGTCGGCGACGCCGCGCTCGCGCTCCTCCTCGCTGCCCTCGACGACCAGCTGGGAGACCAGGTCGTCCAGGTGCACCAGCAGCTCGTCGGGTTCCAGGTCGAGGTCGGCGAGGGTGCGCACGGCGGTGCGCAGCCGGCCCATGGTGGCGCTGGCCTGCAGGCCGTGGCCGACCACGTCCCCGGCGACCAGGGCGACCCGGGCGCCGGAGAGCGGGATGACGTCGAACCAGTCGCCGCCGACGCCGGTGGCGGTGTCGGTGGGCCGGTAGACGCTGGCGGTGGTGGCGGCGGGCACCGCGGTCTCGGCGGGCGGCAGCAGCGAGCGCTGCAGGCCGACGGCGGCCCGGTGCTCGCGGGTGTAGCGGCGGGCGTTGTCCAGGGCGAGCGCGGCCCGGGCGGCGATCTCCCGGAGCAGTTCGAGGTCCTCGGCCTCGTACGGGCCCTCGTCCTCGCCGCGGCGGACGGTGACCCGCCCGAGCGGGCCGCTGCGGGCGTGCAGCGGGGCGCTCATCGAGAGCGGTCCGGCGGTGGCGGCGGGGGTGCGGGCGAGCCGTTCGCGGCCGAGCGGTCCGAGCGGGCGGCTGTCGGGTCCGGGCGGCCCGGCGGTGGCGGTGCGGCGGACGGCCAGCAGTCCGTCGGCGCCGGGCACCGGTTCGTCGCCGGTGAAGACGGCCTCGGCGATGTCCACCTCGGCCCGGTCGCCGAGGCCGGGCACCAGGACGCCGGCCAGGTCCTCGGCGGTGCCGGCCACCGAGAGCGAGCCGCCGACGGCGGCGGTGGCCCGGTGCAGCACGTCGGCCCGCCGCCGGTAGCGGTGCAGTTCGGTGACGTCGCCGAACAGCGCGGCCACCCCGATCAGCGTCCCGTCGGGGGCCTGCAGCCGGAACGCCTGGATCTCCATCACCACGGCCGGCCCGGGGTCGTCCAGGGTGCGGATCGGCAGTTCGGCGCGGACCACCGGCTCACCGGTGGCCAGCACGCCGCGCAGGACCGCCTCGGCGGCCCGCGCGTCCTGCGGGTGCAGGAAGTCGCCGAGCCGGTGCCCGGCCAGGTGGGCGGGCAGGCCGGTGTAGGGCAGCAGGTGGGTGTTGGTGCGCAGCAGCCGCAGGTCGGCGTCGAAGAAGGCCAGGCCGATCCGGTCCTGCAGGAACAGCTCCCGGGTGAACGCCTCGTCCTGCTGGCGGCGGGCGACGGTGTCGGCGGGGGTGGCCAGCACCAGGGCGCGGACCTCGTCGTGCTCGCCCGCCAGCGGGAGCACCTGGTAGGCGACCTCCAGCGGGGCGCCGCCGCCGGTGCGCAGCCGGACCTCGCCGGTCCGCCTGCCGAGCGCGCCGGCGTCGGCCGGGCCGTCGGCCAGCAGTTCGCGGACCGGACGGCCGGTGACCTGGGCGGCGGGCAGGCCGAGCAACTGCTCGGCGGCGGCCGTCCAGCCCACGACGCGTCCGTCGCCGTCGACCAGGGCCGCCGCGACGCCGTCGATGTTCGGCAACCGCCGACTGTCCATGCGCTGCACCTCGGGTGGGTGATCCGGTTCCCCCATCTTCGGACGGTTCCCGGTCCGGCGCCATTGACGCCCGGTCCCGCACCCGGTCGGCGCACACCCATTGACGCCCCGTATTGGTCTAGTCCAAATTGGCCGTGCACATGCCCGCACCGCTCTTTCCCCCACACCGGAGCGAACCTTCATGACGCACCGCACCCACCGCGGCGCCACGGCGGCCGCCGTCCTGGCCCTGGGCTCCGCCGTCCTCGCCCTGCTGCCCGCCCAGGCGGGCGCGGCCACCGAACTCCTCGGCAACGGCGGCTTCGAGTCCGCCGCGCTCTCCCCCTGGAGCTGCGTCGGCACCGCCGCCACCACCACCTCGGCCCCGCACTCCGGCAGCGCCGCGCTCTCCGCCGCCCCCGGCGCGGGCGACCTCGCGCCGTGCAGCCAGAGCGTCACCGTCCAGCCGAACACCGGCTACACCCTGAGCGCCTGGGTGAAGGGCTCGTACGTCACCCTCGCCGCCTCCGGCACCGGCGTGTCCACCTCCACCTGGGCGAACGCCACCGGCTGGACCCAGCTCACCCGCACCTTCACCACCGGCCCGGGCACCACCCGGGTCACCGTCACGCTGAGCGGCTGGTACGGCAGCCCCTACCAGGCCGACGACGTCTCGCTGACCGCCATCGGCGCCGTCCCGTCCACCCCGCCCTCCTCCTCCGCCCCGGCCACGCCCTCCCCGTCCGCCACCGCCTCCGCGTCGCCGTCCGCCCCCACCCCGACCCCGACCCCGTCCGCCTCCGCGTCCCCGTCCGCCTCCGCGTCCCCGTCCGGGGACACCGTGCGGGTCGGCACCGCCAAGGAGCTCCAGGCCGCGCTGAGCGCCGCCGTCCCCGGCCGCACCATCCAGCTCGCCGACGGCACCTACACCGGCAACTTCAAGATCACCACGCCGGGCACGGCCGCCGCCCGGATCACCCTGACCGGCTCGCCGAACGCGGTGCTCAGCACCACCACCGGCGGCGGCTACGGCCTCTCGCTGACGGGCGCCTCCTACTGGACCGTCCGGGGCCTCACCGTCACCGGCGCCCAGAAGGGCATCATGGTCGACGCCTCCGACTACGTGGTGCTCGACGGCGTGACGGTCCACCACACCACCATGGAGGGCGTGCACTTCCGCAACTCCTCCAGCCACGGCGTGCTGCGCGACTCGACCGTCCACGACACCGGCACCGCCCACGACGGCAAGGGCGAGGGCGTCTACGTCGGCACCGCCAACACGCTCACCGACAAGAGCGACTACGTGCAGATCGTCGGCAACACCATCGGCCCCGGCATCGGCGGCGAGAACATCGACCTCAAGGAGGGCACCACCGGCGGCCTGGTCTCCGGCAACCGCTTCGACGGCAACGGGCTGACGAACGTCAACTACGACGACTCCTGGGTCGACGTGAAGGGCAACGACTACGTCATCGAGAACAACACCGGCGTGCGCACCATGAACGACGGCTACCAGACCCACACCCAGCAGCCCGGCTGGGGCTGCCGCACCGTCTTCCGCGGCAACGCCTCCGACCTGACCGGCGCGAACGGCGCCAACGCCGCCAAGTACGCGATCGACGTCACCAACTACTCCGCCGACTGCCCGACCACCGTCACCGCCGACAACACCGTCACCGGCGGCGCCGCCCTGGTCAACCCGGGCGTCCCGGTGGGCTGACCCGCCGTCCGGGATCCGTGCCGACCGGCGAGAATGGTCGGCATGGATCTCGGACTCAAGGACAGGGTGTACGTGGTCACCGGTGCGACCCGGGGACTCGGCCACGCCACCGCCCAGCAGCTCGTCGCCGAAGGCGCCAAGGTGGTCGTCACCGGCCGCACCGCAGCGGCCGCCACCGCCGCCGCGGCCGCCCTCGGCGAGAACGCCCACGGCGTCGGCGCGGACAACGCCGACCCGGCCACCCCGCAACGCCTGATCGACGCCGCCCGCGACCGCTTCGGCGGCTTCGACGGCGTCCTGATCAGCGTCGGCGGCCCCGCCGCGGGGCCGGTCGCCACCGCCACCGACGAAGCCTGGCGCAGCGCGTTCGACTCCGTCTTCCTCGGCGCCCTGCGACTGGCCCGCACCGCCGCCGAACAGCTCACCGACGGGGGCGTCATCGCCTTCGTGCTGTCCACCTCGGTCCGCCAGCCCATCGGCGGCCTCGGCATCTCCAACGGCCTGCGCCCCGGCCTCGCGATGGCCGCCAAGACCCTCGCCGACGAACTCGGCCCGCGCGGCATCCGCGTCCTCGGCCTGCTCCCCGGCCGGATCGACACCGACCGCGTCCGCGAACTCGACTCCCTCGCCGCCGACCCCGCCACCGCCCGCGAGACGGCCGCCGCCGGCATCCCGCTGCGCCGCTACGGCACCCCCGAGGAGTTCGGCCGCGCCGCCGCCTTCCTGCTCTCCCCCGCCGCCTCCTACCTCACCGGCCTGATGCTCCCCGTCGACGGCGGCGCGATCCGCAGCCTGTGACACCGGTACGAGACCAGGGGCGCGAGGAACTGCGCGGCCGACCGGGCACGCAGAGCCGGATCGCGAAGCAGGACGAGAGCTCGCACCGTCCCGCGCCCCCGGTTTCGCCTCGGTGCGCCCCGCCTCCCCGGCTACTGCACCCGCGGAGCCTTCTTGCGGGACCGCTCCCGGCGGGGCTTCGCGCCGCGCAGGCGCAGTTGGGCGGGCAGCACCGCCAGGCCCAGTGAGCGGCGGGCGTGCTCGACCGGCCCGGCCCGGTAGGCGGTGACCAGGGCGCCGGTGTCGGCGCCGGGGGCGAGTCGCAGGGCGGTGTGCACCTCGGGGCGGCGGGCCGCGCCGGTGACCTTGACGGTGACCCGTTCGACGTCCGGCAGGGCGACGGTCTCGGCCTCGATCGCCTCCTCGACGGCCCGGCTGCGCACGTGCAGGGCGAAGTGCGGTTCGCCGGACGCCGCGGGCGAGGGCAGGTCGACGCCGGCCGGGCCGCCCCGGTGCAGCTGGGAGAACAGCCACCACAGGCAGCCGAGGATCACCAGCGCGGGGACGGCGATCGCCACCGGCCACCACCAGTCGCGGTCGGTCCAGCGGGTGCGGCTGGCCTCGCTGAGCACGGGCTGGTCGGGCGAGGTGAGCGGCCACCAGTCGGGCGGGGTGATCCCGAGGTGCCGGTAGGCGTCGAGTCCGCCGAGCAGCACCAGTGCCCCGCCCGCCAGCAGGCCCAGTCCGACCACGGCCAGCAGGGTGCGGTTGACGGCGCGTCGGCTCATCGGGGCGGCTCCAACTCGGCGAGTTCCCGGCGGTGGTGGCGTTCGTGGAGGGGTTTGGTGCGGACGTCCAGCCGGTGCGGTGCGGCCAGCGGGATCCGGGCGAGTTCGGCGCGCAGTTCGCGTTCCGCGCCGGCCGGGTCGGCGCTGCCGGTCAGGGTGACCCGGGTGCGCCGCCGGCCCACCTTCACCTGCCAGGAGTGCACGTCGCCGCGCTGCTGGGCGCGCCGGGCGATCAGCGCGGCGACCGCCCTGCGGTGGATCGCGGCGCCGCGCGGCTCCAGTGCGAGCCAGCCGCGCAGGCCGCGGGCGAAGGCCAGCCGGAGCAGCAGCAGCCCGAGCACGACCGCGCCGCCGGCGATGCCGAGCACCCACGGGTCGTCCAGGTGGCGGGTCGCCAGCTGCTCCGACAGTTCGCGCCGCCACGGCCTGGCCCGTCCGCCCGCGCGCACCGCGATCACGTCGTACAGCAGCGTCCCGGCGGCCACCAGCAGCACGGCCACCACCAGCGCGGTCGGCACCGCGCGCTGCGAGCGCAGCCACCGCCCGGCCCGCCGCCGCCTCGCCTCCAGCCCGCTCGCCCCGCTCCCGTGCGCGTGCACCGGCTCGGGTGCGGGCCCGGCCGCCGGCTGCGGCCCCGACTCGGTCATGCGGCGGCCGCCGGGTGCAGGCGGTCCACGATCACGTCCGCCCCGGTCACCGGGGTGCCGGTCAGTTCGGTGACGGTGCGGCAGGCGGCGTCCCGGGCCGTGCGGGCCAGCGTGCCGACGTCGGACGGGAAGGGCAGTTCCAGGTGCAGCGTCAGCCGGACCCGGCCGTGCGAGAGGAGCGCGGAGACCTTCGGGTAGGGGCCCGGGCCGGGCCGGTCCTGCCAGGCCGGCGCGAGCGCGTCGGCGGCGGCGCGGGCCGCGATCCGCCGGTAGACCCGGTCCGCGACCCGCTCGCCGCCGCGCTGCGCGACCACCCCCGGGTGGGCCATCAGCGCCGCCGGTCCCGGCCGCGCAGCAGGTCGCCGAGGTCACCGAGTTCGATGTCCCCCTCGATCAGCCGCCCGACCACGAAACCCACCGCCCCGAGCACCGCCACCAGCAGGAACGCGGCGAAACCGCCGAAGTATCCGGCGAAGCCGAGGGCCATGCCCGCGAGCAGGCCCACCACCGCCAGGTTCATCCACTGCTCCTTCGCGTTCCTGCTCGGCACACGGGACGGTCAAGACTCACTGCACGCGGGGACGCTTGCCGGAGGACGGGGAGTCGTCCTCGTCCTCGTCCTCGTCGGGGTCGTCGGGCAGGTGGACGTCGTTCACGGCGATGTTCACCTCGACCACCTCCAGGCCGGTCATCCGCTCGACCGCCTCGATGATGTTCGCCCGCACCTCGGCGGCCAGCTTGGGGATCACCACCCCGTACTCGACCACCAGCGCGATGTCGATGGCGGCCTGCTTCTCGCCGACCTCCGCCTTGATCCCGCGCCCGACACCGGACTTCGAGCTCGAACCCGGCACCCGGTCCCGCATCGCACCGAACGTCCGGGAGAAGCCCGATCCGAGCGCGTGGATCCCGGACACCTCCCGGGCCGCCATGCCGGCGATCTTCTCCACCACCCCGACGGCGAGGGCGGTCCGGCCGCGCTCACCGCTCGGCCGGGCTTCCGTGGTGCTCTTCTGCAGGTCAGCGGGAGTGGGGGCGTGGGGCTGCGTCATCTCGGGTCTCCTGACGTTCGAAACCAGCTATATCGCAAATCACCCCAACCCTGACATCACGCCACGCCCGGCGCACCACAAGTGCGTACAACCGGGGCCCCGTCCCGCCGTCAGAGGCCGGCGAGGTCCCGGAGGCGGCGGGCCTGGGCTTCGCGCTCGGCGGCGCGCTGCCGGTCGTAGTCGCGGTCGGTGGCGCCGCGCAGCAGGGCCTTGGTCTCGATCACGGCGCTGCGCGGGGCGGCCAGCAGGGCGGCGGCCAGGTCGGCGGCGGCGTCGTCGAGGTCGCCGGCGGGGACGGCGAGGTTGGCGAGGCCGGTGGCGACGGCCTCCTCGGCGCCGACCCGGCGGCCGGTGGCGCAGATCTCCAGGGCCCGGGCGTAGCCGACGAGTTCGGTGAGCGGCTTGGTGCCGGCGAGGTCGGGGACCAGGCCGAGGGAGGTCTCCTTCATGGCGAACTGGACGTCCTCGGCGACGACCCGCAGGTCGCAGGCGAGGGCGAGCTGGAAGCCGGCGCCGACCGCGTGGCCCTGAACGGCGGCGATGGTGACCAGGTCGTTGCGGCGCCACCAGGTGAAGGCGTCCTGGTAGGAGGCGATGGCGGCGTCGAGTTCGGCGTCGGTCGAGGCGGCGAGCTGCAGGAAGCCGGTCTCGCCGGGGATGCCCCCGGGGGTGAACATGGCGCGGTCGAGGCCGGCCGAGAAGGAGCTGCCCTCGCCGCGGAGCAGGACGACCCGGACGCTGCCGGGCAGGGCCCGGCCGACCGCGGCGAGGGCGCGCCACATCGCGGGGGTCTGGGCGTTGCGGCGGGCGGGGTCACAGAGGGTGACGGTGGCGAGTTCGCCGTCCAGGTCGAGGCGGACGCCGGCCTTCTCCCACGCGGTGCGGTCGGCGTCGGGAACGTCGGTGGTCATGGCGGGGCTACCTTCCAGCGGCAGGGCGTGGGCACCCGTCGACCCCGACGGGCTACTGGAGGGTAACAAAGCCCCCGGCGCACGTACAGCAGGTGCGGCGGGGGCCGGGAACGGCGGACGGCGGCTCGGGAGACCCGGCCGCCGGTCCGTGGTGGAGCGTCGTGCGTGGTGAGCAGCGCGTGAACGGGGCGCGGGCGGACGGGGCTGCTCCGGTGTCGTCCGCCCGGGCTGACGGACCGTCAGGAACCGGTGACGGCAGTGGCCTTGCCCTTGCCGCGGGTGGCGCCGCCACGGCCCCGGAGGTTGACCCCGGACTCGCTGAGCATCCGGTGGACGAAGCCGTAGGAGCGGCCCGTCTCCTCCGCGAGGGCGCGAATGCTCGCCCCGGAGTCGTACTTCTTCTTGAGATCGGCCGCGAGCTTCTCACGCGCGGCACCTGTTACCCGGCTGCCCTTTTTCAGAGTCTCGGCCACCCGTGCCTCCTCGTAGAGGTGATCGGTCAGATTCCCATGATCACCCATTGCCCCGTTCCTGGCCACCCATTCGACAAGGTCCGTCGCGGGAAAGCGGGGGCGAGTGGTGGTGCGCGCTCCGCACCAGGGCGCTCACGGAGGGTGCGCACGCCCCTCCGCAATTCGCTCCGGTGAGCGAATCCGCTGATCAGCACGGACCGTCAGCGGGCAAACCGCGCACGGCCGGACGGGAGCCGGGAACGCCCGTCCCGGCGGCCCGGGCGTCGACGCGGGACGAGTTTTCCTCGTACCGGAAACGGACCCCGCGTCTACGCGCGAGGTCCGTGCGGTGGCCCGGAGCGGGCCGGTGGGCGGCCGGGCGGGGTCAGGCGAGCGAGACCAGGTCGTGGTAGGCGGGGCTCCACAGGTCCTCGACGCCGTCGGGCAGCAGGATGATCCGCTCCGGCTGGAGCGCCTCCACCGCGCCCTCGTCGTGGGTGACCAGGACCACCGCGCCGGTGAAGGTGCGCAGCGCGCCGAGGATCTCCTCGCGGCTGGCTGGGTCGAGGTTGTTGGTGGGCTCGTCGAGCAGCAGCACGTTGGCGCTGGAGACCACCAGCGAGGCCAGCGCGAGCCGGGTCTTCTCGCCGCCGGAGAGCACCCCGGCCGGCTTGTCCACGTCGTCGCCGGAGAACAGGAAGGAGCCGAGGATCTTGCGGATCTGCACCAGGTCGGTGTCCGGCGCGGAGGAGCGCATGTTCTCCAGCACGCTGCGCTCGGGGTCGAGCGTCTCGTGCTCCTGCGCGTAGTAGCCGATCTTCAGGCCGTGGCCGGGGATCACCTCGCCGGTGTCCGGCTGCTCCACGCCCGCCAGCATCCGCAGCAGGGTGGTCTTGCCCGCGCCGTTGAGGCCGAGGATGACGACCCGGGAGCCGCGGTCGATCGCCAGGCCCACGTCGGTGAAGATCTCCAGCGAGCCGTAGGACTTCGACAGGCCCTCGGCCGTGAGCGGGGTCTTGCCGCACGGGGCCGGGTCCGGGAAGCGCAGCTTGGCGACCTTGTCGGAGACCCGGACCTGCTCCAGCCCGGAGAGCAGCTTCTCGGCGCGGCGGGCCATGTTCTGCGCGGCGACCGTCTTGGTGGCCTTGGCGCGCATCTTGTCGGCCTGCGAGTTGAGCGTCGCGGCCTTCTTCTCGGCGTTGGCGCGCTCGCGCTTGCGGCGCTTCTCGTCGTCCTCGCGCTGCTGCTGGTACTGCTTCCAGCCCATGTTGTAGATGTCGATCGCGGAGCGGTTGGCGTCCAGGTAGAAGACCTTGTTGACGACCGTCTCGACCAGGTCGACGTCGTGCGAGATGACGATGAAGCCGCCCTTGTAGGTCTTCAGGAAGTCCCGCAGCCAGGCGATCGAGTCCGCGTCGAGGTGGTTGGTGGGCTCGTCGAGCAGCAGGATGTCGGCGTCCGAGAACAGGATCCGGGCCAGCTCGACCCGGCGGCGCTGGCCGCCGGAGAGGGTGTGCAGTTCCTGGCCGAGGATCCGGTCGGGCAGGCCGAGGGCGGCGGCGATGGTGGCGGCCTCGGCCTCGGCGGCGTAGCCGCCCTTGGTGAGGAACTCGGTCTCCAGCCGGGCGTACTTCTTCATCGCGTTGTCCCGGGTGGCGCCCTTGCCGTTCGCCATCCGCTCCTCGTTCTCGCGCATCTTCTTCAGCACGGTGTCGAGGCCGCGGGCGGACAGGATGCGGTCCCGGGCGAGCACGTCGAGGTCGCCGGTGCGCGGGTCCTGCGGGAGGTAGCCGACCTCGCCGGAGGAGGTGACCGTGCCGCCGGCCGGGAGGCCCTCGCCGGCCAGCACCTTGGTCAGCGTGGTCTTGCCCGCGCCGTTGCGGCCGACCAGGCCGATCCGGTCGCCCGGGGCGATCCGGAAGCTGGCGGACTCGATCAGGATGCGGGCACCGGCACGAAGCTCCAGGGCGTTCGCGGAAATCATGGCTGGGGTCTCTCCTCGACGTGGGTATGGCACTCAGCCATTGGGTCCAAGTCTACGGGAGGGCGGGAAAGCCTTTTCGCGGCGCCGGACCCGACGGCCCGCCGGCGCCCGGGGCCGGGCCCGGACGGCGGCGGGCGCCGCCCGGGCCGGGACGGTCAGCGGTCGGTCGACCCGCCGGTCACTTGTCGCAGGTCGGGCGGGCCGCCGCGAACGGGGCGGCGGTGCTGCCGCAGCCGGTCTCCCGGCCGCCCAGCGTGGTGTCGTACACCCAGCTGCCGATCACCGGGCCGTCCTCGATCGAGACCCGGTGGCCGTCCAGCGGGCGCAGCACCACGTCGGGGCCGGTGACCAGGAAGTTGCCGTGGTCGGTGAGCGAGAACACCGCGACGCCGCCGGGCAGTTGGCGGGAGCCGGAGCCGGGGGCGGACGGGCACAGCCGCGGGACGAGCACCGCGTCGTCGGTCGCCGCGGCGCGGGCCGGCAGGAACTCGCAGCCCGTCGGGGGCTGGGAGTTGAAGCGCAGGTCGCCGTCCCGCTCGCGGAAGCCCATCAGCAGGCCGGGGGTGACCACCGTCACGAACGCGTCGTTGACCTGGTCCGGGGACGGGCGCAGCGCGTCGGCCGCGCGCCGGGTCATCTGCTGCTTGCGCTGCGTCTCGGTGCGGTCGGCCGCGTCGGGCTCGCCGTCGGCGCGCAGCCAGTCGGCCAGGCCGGGGACGCTGCGGTGCCAGCGCACCGAGTGGTCGGCGGTGTCGACCGCGGTGATCATGCCGTCGTCCCAGACCGCCACGACGTCCCCGGCGAGCCGGGTGAGGTGCAGCGCGGTCGCGCCCTCGCGGCGGTAGGACCACAGGCGCTCGCCGGTGCTGGTGGAGTACACCTCCACACCGGGACCCACCCGGAAGTCGGCCTGCTCCGTGCCGGTCGACTGCGCGCTGACCGGGCTGGCGTCCGCGGCACCCGGGACCACCCGGTCGCCGAAGGGCTCGGGACGGTTGGCGTGGGCCGCCGCTCCGGCCGCGAGGACCAGCAGGACGGCGGCGGCGGGCAGGACCGATCGGGGCGACAGGCTTCTCAGCGGGTTGAAGGACACGGGCGGAGTTTATCGGGCGGGTACTGACAGGGCCGCAGGGTTTAGCGGCCCGCGCGCCCGGGCGTGTCCCCGGCCCGGGACTTTATCCGGCCCTGACGCGTCCCGGCCCGACCTGCGGCGGGGCCTTTCCGGCGCATGACCGGGGCCGGTTAGGGTACGCGTCCGACGGCCCCACGGACTGTTACAGAGGTGAGACGGAATGCAGTTCGACGACGAGGCGGAACTCGACTCCTCGCAGGTCCAGGACCGGCGCGGCATCCCCGGCGGCGGGCTGGCCGTCGGCGGCGGCGCGATCGGCATCCTCGGCCTGGTCGTGGCGCTGGTGTTCGGCCTGGACCCCGGCCTGTTCGGCACCGACGGCCAGAGCGCCGCGCCACCGGTCGGGAAGGCCACCAGCTCCGCGCAGCTGGCCTCCGCCTGCAAGACCGGCGCGGACGCCAACGCGCGGCAGGACTGCCGGGTCCTGGCCGTGGTCAACAGCGTCCAGACGTACTGGCAGGCCGACTTCGAGGCCCGCGGCCGCACCTACACCCGGGCGCAGAGCGTGCTGTTCACCGACCGGGTGGCCACCGCCTGCGGCACCGCGACCTCCGCGGTCGGCCCCTTCTACTGCCCCGGCGACCACAAGGCGTACTTCGACCTGGGCTTCTTCGACGACATGGGCCGCCAACTGGGCGCCCAGGGCGGGCCGTTCGCGGAGGCGTACGTGGTGGCGCACGAGTACGGGCACCACGTGCAGAACCTGCTCGGCACCACGGACAAGGTCGGCGGGGACCGGCAGGGCGCCGACAGCGCCTCGGTGAAGCTGGAACTGCAGGCCGACTGCTACGCGGGGGTGTGGACGCACCACGCCACCACCACCCCGCAGCCCTCCACCGGGCGGCCGCTGATCAGCCGGCTGACCGACCAGGACATCGCGCTGGCCCTGGACGCGGCCCAGTCGGTGGGCGACGACCGGATCCAGCAGCGGGCCACCGGCCGGACCAACCCGGAGACCTGGACGCACGGCTCCTCCGCGCAGCGCCAGCAGTGGTTCACCACCGGCTACCGCACCGGCGACATGACCGCGTGCGACACCTTCGGCTGACCGGCTCCCGGGTTGACCCGTTGGGGTGACTTGGGGCATTTATGACGGTCCGTCAGGCTAGGCTCCTGGGGCCGGAATCGTCCCCTGGACCCGTACGGAGAGCCCATGCGTCTCGGCCGCCTGACCCTGGCCGCGGCCGCGCTGCTGCTGGTGACCACCGCGAGCGTGCCCTCCGGCACCCCGATCAGCCAGACCGAGCGCCACGCGGCGCTCTCCTCGGACGCGATCCAGCCGCGCGGCGCGGCCCCGCGGCCGGTGGTGCAGCGGGCGGTGCACGAGGTGCCGTTCGGGGCGTTCGTCGGCTCCTGGGACAACTACATCCCGAACATCGCCCGGATGTCCTCCTGGCTGAACAACGCCAACATGCAGGTCGGCCACACCTACCTGGCGGGCAACGGCTGGCAGGACGTCGAGGGCGAGCCGATGGTGCTCGGCCTGTGGTCGCAGTGGCGGCAGTCCGACCCGGGGCGGCGGCTGGTGCTGGGCGTGCCGATGCTCGTCCCCAACGAGGGCAACGTGCCGGACGCCGAGGTGGCCCGGCTGCTGGCCCGCGGCAACCAGGGCGAGTTCGACCAGCACTTCCTGCGCCTCGCCCGGAAGCTGGTCGCGTTCGGCGGCGGCGACACCGTCATCACCCTCGGCTGGGAGATGAACGGCGTCACCTACACCTCGCGCTGCAAACCCGACCCGACGGCCTGGAAGGCGTACTGGCGGCGGATCGTCGGCGTGATGCGCTCGGTGCCCGGCCAGCACTTCTCCTTCGACTTCACCCCCACCCGCGGGCTGGACGCGATCCCCTGGACCCGCTGCTACCCCGGCGACGACGTGGTCGACATCATCGGCATGGACAGCTACGACCAGCCGGCCGGCGGCACCTTCGACGAGTACGTCTCCGAGCCGTACGGGCTGCAGGACCAGGTGGAGTTCGCCGCCAAGCGCGGCAAGCCGGTCTCCTACCCGGAGTGGGGGCTGTTCCGCAACGGCGACAACCCCGAGTTCGTCCGGCGGATGGTGGAGTGGATGCGCACCCACGACACCGCCTACCAGACCGTCACCGACTACTGCCCGCACGGCTTCTGGCAGTGCAAGGACAACCCGAAGTCGGCCTCGGTGTACCGCCAGTTGATGTCCGGCTCCTCCGGGGCGGCCGGGCCGCTGAAGACCTCACCGCAGTCGCCGCTGCGCTAGCGCCTCCTTCAGCTTCGGCATCCGGGTCCGCAGGACGTGCACGGCCGCGATCCGGGCCCGGACCCGCAGTGCGCGGGCGACCGCGGCGGGGGCGAGGCGGCCCGGGCCGAGCACCAGGCGCTGGTTGGGCAGTTGGTCGGGACGCCAGCGCTGCTTGTACGGCTCCTGGCCGCGCAGCAGGCTCAGTTGCGGTATCCCGGCGGTGCGGGCCTCGTCCAGCGCGGCGTTGAACAGCATCCCGGCGATGTCCACCTTGTCGCGCAGCTTCGGGTGGGCCCCGTACATGTAGAGGCCGCCGAACCGGGTGCCCAGGATCACCAGGTTCACCGCCAGCACCTCGCCGTCCAGCTCGAACCGGTGTATGGCCGCCCGCCCGGTCGCCACCAGGCCGGTGGTCGACTCGGTCAGGTGCTCGGCGAAGCGCGCGGTGCGGTGCTCCGGGGTGACCCCGCGGTCCTGCCACTGCAGCATGTGCAGCCGCAGCAACTCGCTCACCGTGTACGGGACTTCCTCGACGGTCGCGGAGTGCACCCGCACCCCCGACTGGGCGATCTTGCGGAGCTTGACCCGACTGCGCTGGGCGCTCTTGCCGGGCAGCCGCTTGAGCAGCTCGTCCATCGGGACGGCCGGCAGGTACTGGCACAGCGAGTCGGCGTACCGGTGGCGGCGGCCGCGCCAGTGCGCGTACACCCGCTGCACGGCGGCCGACGGGTGCACCTCGCGCAGCTCCAGGCTGTGCCAGGGGCGGCGCAGCGGGAGCGCGGCGGCCAGCTCGGCGGCGGCCCGGTCGGCGCAGTCGTCGTCGAGCAGCACGTCGGTGAAGTCGACCAGGCCCGCGCCCAGGTTGGTCAGCCCGCCGAACGGGCCGCGGCGGCGCAGCGCGGCGGCCCCGACCAGCCGGCCGTCCCGGCGGACCAGCACCAGCACCAGCGCGCCCGGGCGGCCGTAGCGGCGCCACCAGGAACGCAGCCAGGGCGCGGCCTGGAAGGCGGTCGCGGTGGTACACCGGCGGTGCAGGTCGTCCCAGTCGTCGGCGAGCCGGTCCAGGGCGTCGTCGGCGCGCAGCACCTCACTGGTCCACCGCTCGCGGTCGGCGGCGTCCCGGGCCGGCTGGGCGGGCACCCGGGGGCCGGCGCCGGGCCGCTGGCGGAGCTTCACCGGGCACCCGCCGGGGCGGGCCGCTCGGCCGGCTCGGCCGGCTCCGTGTGCGGGGCGGGCTTCGGCTCGGCCTGGCCGGGCAGCGCCGCCCCGACGGCCGGCTCGCCCTTGCGGCGGGTGAGCATCACCAGCGTGCCGAGCAGCACGCCGGCCGCCGCGCCGACGCCGGTGTCCAGGGCCGCGGACGGCGAGGACGGGGCGTCCGGCTCGGCGGCGGGGGCCAGCGGGACCAGCCGCACCCCGGTCTCCTTGCTGCTGGTGTTGCCGAACGCGATCAGCGACTTGGCCACCGCGTCGGCGTTCTTCACCGCCTCCGCGCCGCGGACGCCGGTGCCGGTGATCTCGATCACCGGCGCGTCCGGCGAGGTGGTGCCGCGCACCAGCCCGGCCAGCTCGGTCACCGAGTGACCGGTCTCGGCCGCCGCACCGATCAGCACCTGCGGCTGGCCGGTGAGCCGACCGTACGCCTGGGCGAAGTTGACCGCGGTGGAGTTCTCGCCGGGGTTGTTCGGGACCACCACCACGTACGAACTGGCGGCGTAGCTGGGGTGCGAGACGGCGGCGTATCCGGCACCGGCCACCGCACCGAGCGGAACGGCGACGGCCAGCGGCCACCAGCGGCGGACCAGCGCGCGGGCGCTGCGGCGGGGTTCGGGCATCGGTGACTCCAGGGAGGTCGTAGGGGTGAACTCGTCGCTGCGCGACGGCGCGGCGCGAAGCGGGGAGGAAGGCGGGGAAGGACGGCGGGACGGGGCGGGAGGGGGGGGAGGGGCACCGGCGGGGAGGAGCGGTGCCCCGGCCGGGGCTACCCGCTCGACCCCCGGCGGCACCCGGCGGCACCCGGTGCGGGCTTGCGCGCCGCGCGCCGGGCGGGCGGGACGGGTGCGGTCGGCGGCGCCGGCTCGGCGGCGGGCTCCGGTACGGCGGCCGGCTTGCGTCCGACCCGGCCCCGGAGCGCCCGGGCGAGCGCCCCCGGACCCCCGTCCGGGGCGCCGGCGGCCCGGGCGGAGCCGCGGCCCGCGCCGGCGCGGCGACCGGCAGTCGACACCACCGGGTCCGGGCTCCCGTTCGGAACACCCGCACCACCGGCAGAGCCGCGGCCCGCGCGCTCCCGGGGGGCGTCGGCGGGCTCGCCGACGGCCTCGCGGTAGAGGGTGGCGAGTTCGGCGGCGATCCGGGCGATGTCGTAGTGGGCCACGACGGGGGGGACGGGGTGGGGGCCGGGGCGGGTGGTGGCGAGGAGGGCGAGTTCCCGGGCGTAGGGCTCGGGTTCGGAGGGGAGCAGGCGGGCGTGCGGGGCGGCGTCGGGCGGGAGTTCGGCGAGGGCCGGGCAGGCGGAGTGGAGCAGGGGGAGCCCGGCGGCGAGGCCCTCCAGGGCGGCCAGGCCGAAGGTCTCCTCGCGCGAGGGCGAGACCAGGACGTCGACGGCGGTGAGGAGTTCGGGCACGTCGTCGCGTTCCCCGGTGAGCACCAGGCGGTCGCGGACGCCGAGCCGGGCGGCCAGGTCGAGCAGGGCGGCCCGTTCGGGGCCCTCGCCGATCAGCAGGAGGCGGGCGTCGGTGAGTCGGACCAGGGCCTCCAGCGGGACGTGGAAGCGCTTGCCGGGCACCAGCCGGCCGACCGCGCCGATCACGAACACGCCGATGGGCAGCCCGAGTTGGGCGCGCAGTCGGCCGCGGTGGGCGGCCCGGACGGCGGGGGCGAAGCGGTACCTGGCGGCGTCCACCCCGTTGGGGAGCAGCCGGACCCGGTCGGCGGGCACGCCCCACTCGTCCAGGACCGCGGCGACCTGGCCGGAGACGGCGAGGGTGGTGGTGCCGAGGCGTTCGGCGCCCAGGTAGAGGGCGCGGACGCCGCGCGTGGTGGGACGGCCCTCGATCACGCCGGACTGCAGCGAGTGCTCGGTGGCGATCACCGTGCGGACCCCGGCCAGCCGGGCGGCCAGCCGCCCGTACAGCATGGCCCGGTAGAGGTGGGTGTGCACCAGGTCGTAGCGGCCGGAGCGGATCAGCCGGGTGAGCCGGGGCAGCACGCCGAGGTCGCGGTTGCCGCGCATGTCGAGGTGGTGGACGGTGAAGCCGTCGGCGCGCAGTTCGCGGGCGACCGCGCCGGGGTTGGTGAGGGCGGCCACCTCGTGCTCCTGTTCCTTCGGCAAGTGCCGGAGCAACAGGGCGAGTTGGCGTTCGGCGCCGCCCGCGTGCAGGCCGGTGACCACGTGCAGGACTCTCATCGGGGCTCCCCCGCGGTGGCCTTCGGCTCGGACTTCGGCGGGGCCCAGCGCAGCCCGGTCACGGCGTCCCGCCAGCGGTGCCGACCGTGCTTGGCGCGCAGCCGCCAGGCGCCGTCCCGGTCGCCGACGTAGCAGCGCGGCAGGGCGTGCCGACCGGTCAGCCAGGAGTGCTCGATGGCGCAGGCGTAGTCGTAGCCGGCGTCCCGGACGGCTCGGGCGGCGGGCAGGTCGACCGCGCCGTACGGGTAGCAGAAGCCGGTGACCGGGGCGTCGAGCAGGTCCTCCAGGGCCCGCCGGCTGTCCGCCGTCTGGCGCTCCAGGGCCGCCGGGGAGAGGCCGGGCAGTGCCTGGTGGCCGAGGCCGTGCGAGCCGATCTCCCAACCGGCGCCCGCGAGTTCGACGACCTCCTGGACGGTCAGCAGCTTCTTGCGCGGGCCCTCGGTGTCCCAGCCGTTCTCGCTGCCGAGCAGGTCGGGGACGACGTACGCGGTGGCGGTGAAGCCGTACTCGCGCAGCACCGGGACGGCGTGCCGGGCGAAGTCCGCGTAGCCGTCGTCGAAGGTCAGGCCGACCAGGCGGGACTCCCGGCCGCGGGCCTGCGCGGCCAGCAGTTCGCGGACGCTGACGCCGCGCCGGCCGGTGCGGTGCAGCCAGTCCATCTGTTCCGCGAACCGCTCCGGGGTGACGGTGAGTTGGTACGGATCCTCGTCTTCCTCGGCCACCGAGTGGTACATCAGGATCCAGGGCGCGAGCCTGGGGGCGAGTGCCTGGGCCGGCAGGCGGGGGTCAGCGGCCATGCGGCTTCCCTTCGGCGGCGGTGGACGGGTCGGTGGTGGGCGGAGCGGTGCCGTTCGGCGCGCCGGCGGGCGGAGCGGTGCCGCGATGCGCGCCGGCGGGCGGGGGGACGGCGGGGGCGGCGGCGGTCCCCGGGCGGCGGGCCCGGGCCAGCAGGCCGAGCACCGGGCCGCGCACCTCGGCGGCGCCGAACAGCGTGCCGAGCGCGGCGAAGACCAGCAGCACGGTGGCGCCGCCGAGCAGCGCGGCGGGCAGCGGGTCGGCGGTGGTCCGGGTGGCCAGCCAGCCGAGCGCGGCGGCGGCGAGGGCGGCGCCCAGCAGCCGGGCCTGGCCGCCGAGCACCCGGGGCAGCCGCAGCGCGACGCCGCGCAGCATCAGGCCGCGCATCAGCAGCGCCGCGGTGGTGGTGATGCCCGCGGCGTTGCCCGCGGCCAGGCCGAGCGCCCCGAAGTGCGGGGTGGCGCCGACGCCGACGGCGACGGTGACGGCGAGGCCGAGCAGCATCGCGCCGACCGGGTACCAGTCCGGCCAGGTGATCCGGTCGCCCTCGGCGCGCGGGGTGTCGGCGCGGCGCACCACCGGGCGGACGCAGAAGTACGGCCGGACCATCACCCCGATCATCGCCTGCGCGGGCAGGCCGAAGGAGTAGACCCGGATCACCGCGGCGGTGGCGGAGGTGTCGGCCGGGCCGAACGCGCCGCGCTGGAACAGCAGGGCGACCAGCGCGGGGGCGCAGGCCATCAGGAAGGCGGTGCCGAGCAGGACCAGCGCCGCGGCCTGGCCGAGGTCCTTCTCGACCCGGTCGCGGGCGGCCGTGAAGTCCCCGGCCGCCATCGCCCGGGCCACCACCGGGAAGGTCACGGTGACGATCAGGATCGCCGAGGTCATCGCCAACTGGCTGACCTTGGCGGCGTAGTTGAGGTGCGAGATGGTGCCGGGCGGCAGTCCGGAGCCGAGGTAGCGCTCGATGAACACCTGGGCCTGCCGGGTCAGCGTGAACGCGGCGACCGGCAGCAGCGCCAGCGGGATCAGCACCAGTCGGCGGGCCGCGCCCCGGCGCAGTCCGCGCCGCCGTCCGCCGGAGCGCAGCCGGCGGGCGAACGGCAGCAGCAGCACGCCCGCCATCAGCGCGCTGCCGACCGCGACGCCGATCGCCGCGGAGCGCACCCCGAGCAGCCGGTGGCCGCTGAGCAGCAGCACCAGGATGCCCAGGTTGTACATCACGTAGATGACGGCGGGCGCGGTGAAGGAGTGCAGGGCGCGCAGCGCGGAGGCCAGGTACCCGGCGACGCCGAACGGCAGGATGGTGAGCGCGGTGATCCGGGTGCAGGTGACGGCGAGCCGCGGGTCGGCCAGGCCGGGGGCGAGCAGGTCGACCAGCCGGGGGGCGCCGAGCGCGACGGCGCCGGAGAGCGTGCAGAGCGCGAGCAGCAGCCAGGGCAGCGTGGAGCGGGTCAGCTGCCGGACCGGGTCCGGCCCGTGCGGGCGCTCCTCGCGCAGGACGAGGGCCAGGCTGAAGGCCGGGATCATCAGGAACGCCATCGCGTCCTCGATCAGCAGCGGCGCGAAGGTCTCCGGCACCGTCCAGGCGACCAGGAAGGCGTCGGTGCCCTGGTTGGCGCCGAAGTAGCGGGCCAGCAGCAGGTCGCGGAGCAGGCCGAGGGCGGAGCCGGCCGCGCTGAGCAGCGCGGTGACGCCGAACGCCTTGGCCAGGAAGCCGCGTCTGGCGGGTTCGGCGGTCGCCCGCGGGGCGGGGACGGTGGCGGTGGCGGTGGCGGCGGGCCGGGCCACCGGCTGGTCTGTCGTCATGCACCGTCTGCTTCGCGGGAGTCGGGGGCGGGGCCGGGGAAGGCGGTGCGGGCGGCCAGGCCGAGCACCACGGAGGTCAGCACGGTGGTGGTGCCGCCGATGTCGGCGTAGAGGAAGTCCCAGAGCACCCAGCAGAGCAGTGCGAGCGCGGCCAGGCCGGGGCCGGCGGCGCGGCGCAGGCAGCCGAGCAGCAGGGCGAGGAACAGCGCCAGGTAGGCGACCACGCCGAGCAGGCCCTGCTCGCTGAGCACCAGGAAGTACATGTTGTGCGGGGAGAGCAGCGGTTCGCGCTGGAAGCCGATGGTGGAGTCGGCGGCGTCGCTGCCGGAGGACAGCCGCAGCGGGGCGTGGCTGTCGCGCAGCTGCTGGAACGCCTTGGGTCCGGCGCCGGTGACCGGGTGGTCCTGCCAGATCCGGCCGGCGGTGGACCACAGGTCGTAGCGGTCGGAGACCGACTGGTCGGGGGCGGCGGAGACCGAGCCGATCGAGCTGAGCCGCTCGGTGACGCCGGAGGCGCCGAGGCCGAGGCCGCCGACCAGCACCACCGCGGCGGCGGCGCCGACCAGCACGCCCTTGACGGCGAGCCGGGCGTCGGCGCGCAGCAGCAGCACGCCGGCGGCGACGGCGGTGGCGATCCAGCTGCCCCGGCTGAACGAGACGGCCAGCGGGAAGGCCAGGAACGCGGCGCTGGCCCACATCGCCCGGCGCAGCACCCTGCTGCCGCCGGGGCGGCGCTCGGCGAGGGCGAGCCCGAGGGCGGCCAGCAGCCCGTACGAGACGACGGTGGACATCGCCATGACGTCGAGGGCGCCGAAGGTGCCGATCGCCCGGATCGGCTGGCCGGTGTAGGAGGCGCCGGTGCGGGTGAGGTACTGGTTCGCGCCGACGGCGCCCTCGATCAGGGCGGCCAGCACGAAGGAGCCGAGCACCAGGCGCCGGTCGCGGGTGTCGCGGACGGCGAGCAGCACGGCGACGGGGACCAGCACGAAGATCTGCACCAGCCGGACGAAGCCGGTGGCGCTGCTCGCCGGGTCGATCGAGTGCACGGTGGCGACGGCGGCGGCCAGCACCACGCCGCCCAGCAGCGCGCAGGCGGCCGGGTCGAGCCGGGGCAGCCGGCCGCGCAGCAGGTCGAGGGCGATCAGCCCGACCAGGGCCAGCGAGGCGAGGTCGGCCGGGGTGACGTGCACGGACGCGGTGACGTCCTTCTCCCCCGTCGGCACGCACACCAGGAGGACCGTCGCGGCCGCGAGCCAGCTCGCCCTGGGCGGGACTATTGCGGCCAACCGCCTGGCTGGGTACGGGAGTTGGAGGGCGATGGCCATGGGTTCAGCTCCCGTCCGGGCGGACCACCAGGGCGGCGGTGCGGAGCAGGACCTTGGCGTCCCCCCACAGGCTCCAGCCCTCGATGTAGCGGTTGTCGAAGCGCGCCCGGTCCTCGATCGAGGTGTCCCCGCGCAGGCCGTTGACCTGGGCCAGGCCGGTCAGCCCGACCGGGACCCGGTGCCGGTCGGCGTACTCGGGGTACGCCTGGCCGAACCGCATGACGAAGTAGGGGCGTTCGGGGCGCGGGCCGACCAGGCTCATGTCGCCGCGCAGCACGTTCCACAGCTGCGGCAGCTCGTCCAGCGAGGTCCTGCGGAGGAACTTGCCGATCGGGCCCATCCGGTGGTCCTGCGCGATGTTCCAGCGGGTGGCCGACTCGTGCTCGTTGCAGGGGCGCAGGGTGCGGAACTTGAGGACGGTGAAGACCTTGCCGTCCAGGCCGGTGCGCTGCTGGCGGAACAGCACGCCGGGGCCGGTGTCCCAGCGCACCGCGAGGGCGCAGGCGGCCAGCAGCGGGGAGATCAGCAGCAGGCCGAGGCCGGCCGCGGCGATGTCGAAGCCGCGCTTGACGACCCAGCCGCCGCGCCGCATCGCGGGCGGGCCCAGGCGCAGACAGGGGAAGCCCCACAGGTGGTCGCCCGCGCCCTGGACCGAATCGAACTCGCGCAGGCCGGGCACCAGCCAGACCTGGCAGCCGAGCCGGGCGGCGTGCCGCAGCGCGGCCAGCGTGTCGGCCTCGTCGGCGGCGCCGGCGGTGGCCAGCACGTGGTGGATCCGGTAGCGGCGCAGCACCCGGCCGAGCACCTCGCGGCCGCCGAGCACCGGCAGCGGGCCGCCGGCCGGGAGCAGCACCGGGTCCGGGTCGAGGTAGCCGACCGGGCGCAGGCCGTACTCGGGGCGGGCGGTGAGCACCGCGGCGATCCGCTGGCCGAGTTCGCCGGCGCCGAGGATCAGCACCGGGCTGGGGCGGCGGCGGCGGGAGCGGCGGGTGAGGTGGTGGACGAGGGCCCGGCCTAGGGCGGCCAGCGGGAGCACCAGCAGCAGCAGGGCGAGCAGCCGCAGCGGGCTGACCGGGCCGAGGTCGGCCCAGCGGCCGGCCAGGCAGGCGTCGGCGGTGATCGCGAAGGCGGTGGCGACGGCGGCGCGGGCGGCCAGGGCGGGCAGTTCGTCGAGCGCGGACAGGCTGAGCCGGGCGCGGTAGAGGCCGCCGGCCAGGTTGAGCGGGAGCAGGGCGGGCAGCAGCAGGGCGGCGGTGGCGGCCGGGCGGGTGCCGGCGGGGGTGGTGGCGGCCG
Organism: Kitasatospora saccharophila; assembly: GCF_039529925.1. Lineage (NCBI taxonomy): Bacteria > Bacillati > Actinomycetota > Actinomycetes > Kitasatosporales > Streptomycetaceae > Kitasatospora > Kitasatospora saccharophila. The sequence goes on from NZ_BAAANS010000015.1 coordinate 75,216, forward strand.
CGGCCAGGCCGACGGCGAGCGCGTCGGCGGCGGCCAGCGAGAGCGGCAGGGCGACCCGGGAGTGCAGCCGACCGCGGTGCCGGCCGACGCCGGACGAGGTGCGGGGCGCGGCGGCCCCGGCCCGCGGGCGGCTCTTCGTCCGGGTGCCGGGGCGGCTCTTCGTCCGGGTGCCCGGGCGGTCGAGGACGCCGGTGCCGGGGCGGCCGTCCGGCCGGGTGCCGGGCCGGTCCGGGCCGGTCAGCGTTCTGCCCGGTCGCGGCACGCTCTCGTGGTCAATGGTCATCAGCGCACGAACTCCCCTGCTGTGTACCCGCCGCGGCCGGGCAGTCGGACCGGACGCGCACCGGCTCGGCGCCCCGGCCCGGTGGACGCGGTCCAGGTAAGCACCTGCTGCCGTGAAAGGCCGTCGACCATTTCGCTGCCGATAATGGGGACGAAGCAGGCAAAATCAGACATTACCGAACGCCAACCGGCGCGCAGGGGGCTGACATGCCATTTCATTCCACCCGCCCAATAATCAGACATTCAGGAAAGAAGGCCGCACCTGCGCGGGCGGGCGTTCACGGTCTGACAAACGATCAGAAGCGCTGCTGGACACGGTCCTTGCGGGCCACCGGCACCGCGCCACCCCGAACAATCGTCCGGTAGACCGCCGCCACCTGCTGAATCACCCCGCGAATATCGTGATGATCTGCCATGTGTGACCGGGCCAGAACTCCACGCCTTTCGCATTCCGCCTGGTCGCCCAGGAATTCGGCCAGCCGTTCGGCCAGCGCGACGGGATTCTCCGGCGGCACCACCGCGCGCTCCCGCTCCCCCGGCGGCAGGCACTCCCGGGCCCCCGGCACGTCGGTCAGCAGCACCGGCCGGCCGCAGGCCATCGCCTCCAGCGGGGCCAGCGCCATCCCCTCCCAGCGCGAGGGCAGCACCGCCAGGTCGGCCGCCGCCAGCCACAGCCGCGGGTCCGCCACGTCGCCCACCATCCGCACCCGGGACGGGTCCGGCAGCGAGCGCACCTGCTCGGCCAGCGCCTCCGCGTCCGGACCGCCGCCGACCAGCACCAGCCGGGCCGCCGGGCGGGCCAGCTGCACCCGCGTCCAGGCGTCCAGCAGCACGTCCTGGCCCTTCTGCCGGCACAGCCGCCCCACGCACACCGCCAGCGGGTCGGCCCGGTCCAGGCCCAGGGCCATCCGGGCCGCCCGCCGGGAGGCCGGGTCGGCGGGCGCGAAGTGCTCCAGGTCCACGCCGTTGGGCACCACCCGCCAGTCGGCGACCAGCCCGGCCCCCTGGCCGTCGGCCCGCTCCCGCTCGCTGACGCACAGCACGGTGCGGGCCCAGCGGGTGGCGTGCCGCTCCCAGCGCAGGCTGGCCTCGGCCATCGCGCCGTCCACCGCCGCGAACGACCAGGCGTGCGGCTGGAACACGGTGGGCGGGGTGCCGCGGGCCGCCAGCCGTCCGGCCAGCCCGGCCTTGGCGCTGTGCAGGTGCAGCACGTCCGGGCCGGTGCGGCGGATGATCCGGCGCAGCCGCCAGGTCTCCCCGGCGACGCCCGCGCCGGGCGAGCGTTCGGCGGGCCAGTCCAGCACCCGGGCGCCGGCCGCGGCGGCCTCGCGGGCGAGCCGGCCGCCGGGGGGGCACGCCACCAGGACCCGGCACCCCGCCGCGCGCTGCCCGCGCACCAGGTCCACCACCACCCGGGCCACCCCGCCGTCGACCGGCTGGGACACATGAAGGATCGTCATCTGCACGGCCCGGAGCCTAAGTTGACGGTAGCGCCCGCCCGGGCCCGCTTCACCCGTCCGGGGAAACCAGACACCCGTACGGCTGACGCGCCGCACGGGTGTCCGAGTGCCGGGGGTGCTCAGCCGAGCTCGGCCGCCAGGTTGGCCAGCACCTGGTCGTGGATCCGGTTCAGGCCCTTGGGCGCGAACGTCCGCTCGAAGAAGCCGCCGATGCCGCCGGCGCCGGTCCAGGTCGCCTCCACGGTGACCCTGCTGCCGCTCTCGCCGACCGCCGACACCGTCCAGGTGATCACCATCGAGGAGTTGGCGTCGGTCTCCACCAGCTTCTCCGGGCTGGGCGCCGACACCGTGAACAGGCAGTCGCGCACCCGGCTCTCGGTCGCCTGCAGCTTCCAGTGCACCTGCGTCCCGGCGCCCCGGCCGCCGGAGCGCACCTCGTACTCGCTGTACTGCGCGGGCAGCAGCTTCGGCCGGGTCACCGCGTAGTCGGCCAGCACCTCGTACACCCGCGCCGGGTCGGCCCCGTACGTCCGCTCGGTGGTGGCGTGCACCTTGCCCATCGCTTCACTTCTCCTCGGTCGGCTGCTCGACGGTCGGCCCCACCCAATCACCGTCCCGGACGGCCGCCAAACCGGGGGCGGCGGGCCGCGTTAGGCTGGGCGGATGCTCGATGAGGTGAAGGCGCTGCGCTATGTCGACCCGCTGCGGGCGGGCGGGTCGGTGCCCGGGGTGGTGGAGGCCGACGACCTGGGGACGTACGTGGTGAAGTTCACCGGGGCGGCGCAGGGCGTGAAGGCGCTGGTGGCCGAGGTGATCGTGGGCGAGCTGGCGCGGCGGCTGGGGCTGCGGGTGCCGCCGCTGGTGCTGGTGGACTTCGACCCGGCGGTGGCCGCGGACGAGCCGGACCAGGAGATCCAGGACCTGCTGCGGGCCAGTGCCGGGCGCAACCTCGGGATGGACCTGCTGCCGGGGGCGCGGGACTTCCGGCCGGGGATGATCGAGGTGTCGCCGGCCGAGGCGGGCCGGGTGGTCTGGCTGGACGCGCTGACCGGGAACGTGGACCGCAGCGTGCACAACCCCAACCTGATGGTGTGGCACGGGCGGCTGTGGCTGATCGACAACGGCGCGGGCCTGGTCTTCCACCACCGCTGGGCGTCCGCGGCCGCCTCGGTGCACAAGCGCTACGACCTGAGCGGCCACGCGCTGGGCGGCTGCGCGCCCGACCTGGCCGCCGCCGACGCGGCGCTCGCCCCGCTGGTGACGCCGGAACTGCTGGGCGAGGTGGCCGCGCTGGTGCCGGACGCCTGGCTGGCCGACGAGCCGGGTTTCGACTCGCCGGCCGCGGTGCGGGAGGCGTACGTGGCGCACCTGGCCGCCCGGGTGGCGCGCTCGGCGGCCTGGCTGCCGGAGGGCTTCGCGACGCCCGAGCAGATCCGGGCCGCCGAGGAACGGGCCGCCGCCGCGCGGCTGGCGGCCCGTCCGGCCTGGTTGAAGCAGGTCCCGAACCGGGCCGGCCTGGCTCCGGTGGAGCCGGACTGGTCCCGGCACGTCGGCGGGGAGTGAACTACTGGCGGCGGGTCAGTTGCGCCACCAGTCGGCCGCCTTCGCGGCGGAGACCACGCCCGCGCCGTAGAAGCCGTTGTTGCGCTCGGGGCCCTCGCAGGTGGCCTGGTACAGGCCGGTGCCGCCCGGGTTGAAGACGCCGGTCGGGCAGGCGTGCGGGTCGGCCTGCTTCACCAGCAGGGCGCGCAGCTGCTCCGGACCGGCCCACGGGTGGGTGGAGGCGAGCAGCGCGGCGACGCCGGCCACGTGCGGGGAGGCCATCGACGTGCCGGAGCTGTAGCCGTACTTGTTGCCGGGGATGGTGGAGAGCACCGCGCCGCGGCCGTCGGGGGTGTCCGGCACCTGGTAGCGGCTGTCGCCGCCGGGGGCCGCGACGGTGACCTTGTTCAGCCCGTAGCTGGAGTAGTACGCCTTGTCGCCCTTGACGCCGATCGCGGAGACCGCGACCACGCCGGGCAGTTCGGCGGGCAGGTCGAGGCAGCTGTCGTCGATCGGCCGGGTGACCGGGTCGGTGTCGTCGGGGCTGGAGACGTCGACCGTCTTGTGCGCCAGGTCGATGTTCTCGTTGCCCGCGGCGGCGACGTTCAGCACGCCGTTGCGGCGGGAGTAGTCGACGGCCCGGCGGACCGCCTCGCTGACGGCCGCCTGGTCGGGGTCGTCGGCGCAGTTGAACATCCACGGGTCGACGTAGTAGCTGTTGTTGGTGACCTGGAAGTGGTGCTCGGCGGCCCAGACGAAGCCGCAGATCGCGTACTCGGGGTAGATGAACCCGCCGTCGTCGACCACCTTGACGGCGGCCAGCCGGACGCCGGGCGCGATGCCCTCGACGCCCTTGCCGTTCTTGGCGGCGGCGATGGTGCCGGCCACGTGGGTGCCGTGGCTGCTGGTGGTGGGCTGCCAGGACTGCCAGTCGGTGTCGGGGCTGCCGCTGAGGCAGGACGCGGAGAGCTCGGGGTCGACGTTGGCGGCCAGGTCCTCGTGGGTGGCGTCGATGCCGGAGTCGAGCACGCCGACCACCACCGAGCGGCTGCCGAGGGTGGACCGGTGCGCCTGGTCGACGCCGATCTGCTTCATGTCCCACTGGTTGGCCCAGAGCGGTTCGCTGCCGTCGGCGGGCGCCGCGGCGGGCACGTCGGCCTCCTGGACGGTGCCCTCGGCGCCGCCGGCCTGGATGCCCGCGGTGCGGCTGGCGCCGACCGAGTCGATGGTCTTCGAGGCGCGGAGCCGGCCGGCGAAACCGGGGTCCGCGGAGCGGGCGATCACCACGCCTATCTGCTCGTAGGAGGCGACCACGGTGCCGCCGGCCGCCTTGACCTCCCGTTCGGCCTTCTGGGTCTGGCCGTGGTTGGCCCGGGTGTTGACGACGTAGCTGAGCAGGGGTCCGTCGGCGGTCGCGGCCGACGCGGCGGCGGCGGGCAGGGCCAGTGCGCCGGCCGTGGCCAGGGTGAGGCAGGCCGCGGTGGTGGTGAGTGCGGAGCGACGGATCCGGGGAACTCTCATAGGGGTTGACCCTCCCGAGTGGCGGCGGCGCGATCGAGGGTGATCGATTGCGTCCGAATGGCCGGGAGACTATTCACCCGATATGACAAAAATCAAGAGGTAGTAAAGCAATCTCCTCAGAACGGGCGAGTGCCCGGTCCGCTGTCGGTCGGACCGGGCACTCGCGCTCGGGGTGACGGCGGATCAACCGCCGGGGGTGGATCGGCCGTCGGTGGCGGCGGCCGCCGGGGGCGTCGGCCCCCGCCGGGTCAGCCGCCGAACAGTTCGCCGTAGGTCGCCATCGCCGTGGCGATGTCGGCCTGCGCCCAGAACCGGTGGTACGTGAAGGTCGGCGCGGCGCCGCCGTTCAGGTACGTCTGGACCTTGGCGAACGAGGGGTCGTTCTTGTACCAGGACCGGATCGACAGGAAGGTGGAGCTGCTGTTGATCGGGTCGCCGTTGGGCATGGTGCCGGTCCAGCCGCTGGGCACCGAGACCGAGTCGTTGAACCGGCTGTAGTCGGTGCGGGTCTCCGGGATGGAGATGCCCAGCGCGTCCTGGTTGTTGGTCCACATGCCGTCGAGCAGCTTCTGCGCCGCGCTCTTGGCCGCCGCGTTGCCCGACTTGGCCGCGTAGTACGACAGCAGCTTGGCGTAGGAACCGGCCACGCCGACGTCACTGGTGTAGTCGAGCACGCTCACGTGCAGGCCGCTGTTGGCGCCGGGGGAGGTGGCGTTCCAGGTGTCCGGCTTGCCGCTCCAGGACAGCGTGGACGGGATCTGGTAGCTGCCGTCCGCGTTGAAGGTGGTCTTGGACAGCGCCCAGGTCACCCACTTGTCCAGGATGGCCTTGGCCTTCGGGTCGTTGCTGGAGTAGTAGTACTCCGCCATCCGCTCCAGGCCCCAGGCCTGGAAGCCGAACCACTGGTTGGAGGCCGGGTCGTGGTACACCGGCGCCTCGTCGTAGAACATCCCGTAGAAGGTCGGGGTGCCGGCCGGCGGGGTCCCGTAGTCGCCCTCCCAGCTGTTGGTCGCGCCGCCCGCGATCGCGCCCTCGTTGGACTGCAGCCACTGGGTGAACTCGACCTGACGGGCCATCGAGGTGGTCCAGTCGGACTTGCCGGTGGTCGACTTGGGGGCCATCGCCGGGTCGTTGACCAGCGCGTACGCGGCCATCGGGTTCTGGTAGCCGCCGTGCGCCGCGCTGTCGCCGATCCGCCAGGACCAGCCGGCCGAGGTGTCGGTGGCGCCGCCCCAGGCGTAGTACCAGGACAGCAGGTAGTGCTCGGAGGTCTTGCCGCTGCCGGGCGCGCAGGCGCTGGCGCCGACGCAGTTGCCGATCTGCTTGAAGTACTTGTCGAAGAACGAGTACCGCAGGTAGTCGCCCATCTTGCCGGCCTTGGCCACCGTGGTGGCGACCTGCGTGCCGTTGCCCTGCGCCTTGGCCCAGGTGTCGGCCCAGTAGGCGGCCTGGATGGCGCGCGCGTCGGCGTCCGGCGCGTCGGTGTCCGGCGCGTCGGTGTACTTCCACTGCTTGGCGTAGGAGTTGTCCTTGACGAACAGGTCCAGGTACCCGTTCTTGCCGCCGTACTTGAAGTTGTCGCAGGTCGGCTGCGGGATGGTCTCGAACACCGACTCCTGCGCACCGCGCTGGTAGGTGTTGATGAACGAGGGGCCGGGCGAGGTCGGACCGGCCTCGCACTTGCCCGGGCCGTTGCCGTAGCCGTAGACGTTGTCCACGTCCTGCAGCCAGTGCATGCCGTAGATGTCGTCGGTGCCGTACGCGCTCTTCAGCTCACCGGCGATCGGGTCGCTGCCCGCGGTGATCGAGGTGTCCAGCGCGGCCGGGTAGTCGCTCGGCAGCGGGCGCTCGGGCGCGTAGGTGGCCGGCTTGGAGGCGTTGTAGAACGAGTTGGTGGGCTGGTCGGCGTGCCCCGGGATCATGTACGTCTCCATGAGCGTCCATGCCGCGTTGAACTTCGACCAGTCCTGGGTGACCCGCCCGTACTGGGCCTCCAGCCAGATCAGGTACGAGTACGCCTCCGAGGTGGTCTCGTGCCCCTGGTCGGGGGCCTCGACCAGCAGGGTCTCCACCGAGTGGTACGGGATGCCCTCCGGCGAGAAGTAGCCGTTCGCCGGGTTCTTGATCTTGTTGTACAGCTGCAGGAACCGGTCGTTGTACACGCCCGAGGCGGCGGCCAGTTCGGTCACCGTGACCGCCGAGGAGGTGTACCCGGTGGCGGTGGAGGTGAAGGTGGCCGAGCCGGTGGAGGCCGCGTCGGCGGTGAGCGTGACGGTCTGCGCCGTCGACCAGTTGCTCGGGGTGAAGGTCAGCGTCGCGCCGGAGCTGATCGACAGACCGGTGTTGCCCGAGGTCCGGGTGGTGGTGACGGTGACGTTGGCGCTGGGCTGGCTGGACAGCTTCACGGCGAAGCTGCCGGTCTTGCCCTGGTTGACCGACAGGGTCAGCGGGGTCGCGCTGATCGCCGGACCGGACGCCACCGTGACGCCCGCCGGGGTCGACTCGCTGCTCGCGCCCAGGCTGTCGTACGCCTTGGCGTAGATCGAGTGGTTGCCGCTGGCCGCGCCCGTCCAGCTGTAGGTGTACGGGGCGGTGGTGGCGGTGCCGATCAGCGTGGTGTTGTCGTAGAACTCGACCTTGCTGATGCTCGCGCCGTCCGCCGCCGCGGCCGTGGCCGAGAGCGGGATGGCCGCCCCCGCCTGGTAGTTGGCGCCCGGGGCGGGGCTGGTCAGCGTGGTGGTCGGGGCCGCGTGCGCGCCGGTGCAGCTGGTGCCGTTGACCGCGAAGGAGGTGGGCGCCGCGTTGGTGCCGCTGTACGAGAAGTTGGCGCCCGCGGTGGCCGAGCCGCCGGCCGCGATGGTGCCGGCCCAGGCCGGGGCGGCGACGGTCACGTTCTTGCCGGACTGGCTCCAGGTGCCGTTCCAGCCGGTGCCGGAGAGGGTCTGGTTGCCGGTGTAGGCGTAGGTGAGCGTCCAGCCGTTGAGCGCGGCGGTGCCCTTGTTGTTGATCGCCACGTTGGCGGTGAAGCCGCTGCCCCAGTCGTTCGTCGTGTAGTCGACGGAACACTGGACGACGGCGGCGGAGGCCGGGACGGCGACCGCGGTCGACAGGCCGGCGGCGAGCAGCGTGAGGGCTGCGGTGAGCGCCGAGACCCGATTTCGAGGCACCCGGTGACGGGTTGGGGACGACATGGCGGCTCCTCGGAGGGGGTGGGTGGGGGAGTCCGGGGACGGTCGTGCAGGGGTGGTCCGGACGGTCGGCAGGGGGTGCCTTCCGGCGCGGTCCACGGGGCCGTTCTGTGGGAGCGCTCCCAAATATCGGGAGGCATAAGCGGAGTGTCAAGAGAGTGCGCAGCCGAGGCCGGTTGGCAACTCCCTTGCCCCTGGCTATGGTTCGGGGCGGGCCTGTGGGAGCGCGCCCATTTCTCCCCCTCCTTCGAGGAGTCGGACATGTCCGTCCGCACCACCACCCTGGCGCTGGTCTCGGCATTGGCCGCGACCGCCGCGGCCACCCTCGCCCTCACCGGCGCGGGCACCGCGGCCGCCGCCGGCGTCCAGTGTTCCGTCGACTACACGACGAACGACTGGGGCAACGGCTTCACCGCGAACGTGAAAGTTACCAACGCGGGCACCACCGCGATCGACAACTGGAGCGTCGGCTACTCCTACACCGGCAACCAGACCCTCTCCGGCACCGGCTGGAACGGCACCTGGAGCCAGTCCGGCAAGAACGTCACCGTCGCCGCCCCGGCCTGGGCCGGCACCCTGGCGGCCGGCGGCTCGGCCACCGCCGGCGCCAACTTCTCGTACAGCGGCAGCAACGCGGCGCCCACCTCGTTCACCGTCAACGGCGTGGCCTGCAACGGCGCGGCGAGCCCCTCGCCGTCCCCCTCCCCCTCCCCCTCGCCGTCCGCTTCGGCCTCCCCTTCCCCTTCGGCGTCCGCGTCCGCCTCGGCCTCGCCGTCGCCGTCGCCCTCCGCCTCGTCGAGCGGCGGCACCGGTGGCGGCAAGGCCCCGGCGCTGCACGTCTCCGGCAACCAGCTGGTGGACGCCAACGGCAAGCAGGTGGTCCTGCGCGGCGTGAACCGCTCCGGTATGGAGTTCATGTGCGTCCAGGGCTACGGCTTCTCGGACGGGCCGGTGGACGCCGCCTCGATCGCCGCGATCAAGAGCTGGAAGGCCAACGCCGTCCGCGTCCCCGTCAACGAGGACTGCTGGAACGGCTACGCCAACGTCAAGCCGGAGTACGCGGGCGAGAACTACCGCACCGCGGTGAAGAACTTCGTCTACGCGCTGCGGGACGCCGGGCTCACCCCGATCATCGACCTGCACTGGACCCAGGGCCTCTACACCGGCAACTCCTCGGGCTGCTCGGACGTCAACTCGACCTGCCAGAAGCCGATGCCGGGCGCCGGTGCGGCGACCTTCTGGTCCTCGGTGGCCACCACCTTCAAGAACGACCCCGCGGTGGTCTTCGACCTGCTCAACGAGCCCTACGCGGACCGCGCCGTCTCCGGCATCGACCAGGCGTGGAACTGCTGGCGGGACGGCGGCAGCGCCTGCCCCGGCATCAACTACCAGGTCAGCGGCATGCAGACGCTGGTGAACTCGGTCCGCGCGGCCGGTGCGAACAACGTCGTCCTGCTCGGCGGCCTGGCCTACTCCAACGACCTCGGCCAGTGGCTCGCCCACAAGCCGACCGACCCGGCGGGCAACCTGGCCGCCTCCTGGCACGTGTACAACTTCAACACCTGCGCCAGCCAGTCCTGCTGGAACTCGACCGTGGCGCCGCTGGCCGCCCAGGTCCCGGTGGTGGTCGGCGAGATCGGTGAGAACGACTGCGCCCACTCCTTCATCGACCAGGTGATGTCCTGGGCCGACGCCGCCAAGGTCTCCTACCTCGGCTGGACCTGGAACACCTGGGACTGCGGCCAGGGCCCGTCGCTGATCTCCGACTTCAACGGCACCCCGACCGCGTTCGGCCAGGGCCTCAAGAACCACCTGGCCGCCGTCAACTGACGATCCGTCCGGTTCCCGGCGGCCGCGCCGCTCACACCGACCGCCTCCGGCGGGCGTACGTGTGCAGCGCGGCCGCCGCGCCGGTGCCGAACCAGCAGAGCTCGAACGCCGCCCGGGCCGCGCCGTGCACGGGCCGGTCGGCCGTCGGGGCCGCGAACCGCCCCCACAGCACGGCGAGCACGGCCACCGCGCCGACCGCCGCCGCCAGGCGCACCCACCGCCGGCCCGGCCCGCGCCAGGCCCACCGGGCGACTGCCGCGTACACCGCGAGTTCGGCCGCGAACGCCGGCACGTCGAGCACCGTCAGGGCGGTGGCGCCACCCGCCGGGGCGCTCACCGGGCCAGCAGACAGGCGGAGAGCAGGTGCAGGACGGCGCACGCGCCCGCGCCGATGCCCATGCCGAGGTTGCGCTGCCGGAAGCCGATCGCCGAGTCGGCCACCTGGGCCAGGCCGGAGACCAGCAGCAGCGGCCACGCCGCCGCCCCGCCGACCCACACCGCCGCCGCCGTGGCCACCCCCAGCGGGAGCGCCCGGGCCGCGTAGGCCCGGGCGTACAGGTGCACCCCGGCAGTGGCCGGTTCGCCCGCGGGCAGCGCCAGGGCGGGCCGGAGCACGCCCGCCACGCTCGATCCCGCGCTCATCAGTGCGGCCAGCGCGTTGGCCGTCGACAGTGCGCCCATCTCGTCTCCCCGTGAATCATTCGAGCCGTGAACGATATGAGGAAGCTACCATTCTGGGCATGAGCGATGTCAAGGGATCGGCCGCCCTCCGCGCCACACTGGTCTTCAACCTGGGCACCCTCGGCGCCCTGGCCGCCGACCGCTTCGCGGCCCGGGTCGAGGAACTCGGCCTGAAGCCCAAGCACGCCGGCCTGCTGGCCGCGCTGGACGCCGGATCCGCCGCCTCCCAGCAGGAGTTGGCCGCCCGCCTCGGCGTCGCCCCCAGCCTGATCGTGTCCCTCGCCGACCAGCTCCAGGCGCTCGGCGCGGTCGAACGGCTCCGCGACCCGGACGACCGCCGCCGCCAGGTCCTCACCCTCACCCCCGAGGGCCGCCGCCTGCTGTCCCGCTGCGCCGAGGCCGCCGAGGCCGCCGACGCCGAACTGGCCGCCGGGCTCGACCCCGACCGGCGCGCCGCGCTCGCCGAGGGCCTGCGGGCGCTCGGCGCACGGCACGTCCCGCACTAGCGGTCGGCCGGGGCCGGCCGGTCGGACGCGTGGAACAGCCGGGTGCGCCGAAGCCGCCGGGCGAAATCCGGTGTGCGGAGGTGCGGGTGACGCGTAGCGTGCGTGATGGTCCGTCAGTTCGCCCGTCCGAGAGGTGTCCTCGTGTCGTCAGAACGGCTCCAGCGCAACCAACTGGTGATCGACGAGTTCCGCTCCGCCGGCGGGGTGGTCGGCGGCGACTTCGCCGGGGTGCCCCTGCTGCTGCTCACCACCACCGGCGCCCGCAGCGGGGAGCCGCGCGTCATGCCGGTGACCTACCTGGAGGACGACGGGCGGCTGGTGGTCTTCGCGGCCAACGGGGGCCGGCCCAACCGCCCCGGCTGGTACCACAACCTGCTCGCCGACCCGGCCGCCCGCGTCGAGGTCGGCACCGAGAGCTTCCCCGTCACCGCCTCGGTGGTCGAGGGCGCGGAGCACGACCGGCTCTGGGCGCTGCAGTTGGTGCGCACCCCGTACTTCGCGGACTTCCAGGAGCGGGCCGGGCGCCGGGTCCCGGTCGTCGTCCTGACCCGGGAGGTCGCGCCGCACTGACCGGGGCCGGGGCGCCCGGGTGTCACCAGGCGTACGCCTCGGGGGCGGGCTTGGAGCCGTTGGGCGCGGGAGAGGGGAAGAGCCGGTCCAGCTCGGCGAGCGTGTCGGCGTCGAGCCGGATCTCCAACGCGCGCAGCGCACCGTCGAGTTGGCCGATCGTGCGGGGCCCGATGATCGGCCCGGTGACGCCCTCCTGGGCGAGCAGCCAGGCCAGTCCGACGTGCGCGGGGTCCTCGCCGAGCCGGTCGCACAGCTCCTCGTACGCCGCGACGGCGTCGCGCCGCTCGTCGAGCGCGGCGGCCCAGATCCCCGAGCCGCTGCGGACGGCGAGCCCGTCGCGCTGCTTGCGCAGGACGCCGCTGAGCACCCCGCCGTGCAGCGGCGAGTAGGGGATCACGCCGATGCCGTACGCCCGGGCGGCGGGCAGCACCTCCAGTTCGATCCAGCGGGTCATCAGGTTGTAGATCGACTGCTCGCCGACCAGGCCGAGGAAGTGCCGGGTCCGGGCCGCCTCCTGGGCCTGGGCGAGGTGCCAGCCGGCGAAGTTGGAGGAGCCGAAGTACAGCACCTTGCCCTGCTGGCGCAGCACGCCGAACGCCTCCCAGACCTCCTCCCACGGCGTGCTCCGGTCGACGTGGTGCATCTGGTACAGGTCGATGCGGTCGGTGCCCAGCCGCTTCAGCGAGCCCTCCACCGCCCGTCGGATGTGCAGCGCGGACAGGCCGCCCTCGTTGGGCCCGGAGCCGGTCGGGAGGTACGCCTTGGTGGCGAGGACGGTCCGGTCGCGACGTCCGCCGCCCCGGGCGAACCACCGGCCGATCAGCTCCTCGGTGAGGCCCTCGCCCGGCCGGGCGCCGTAGGAGTCGGCGGTGTCGAAGAAGTTGACGCCGTGCTCGTGCGCCCGGTCCATGATCGCGTGGCTGTCCTCCTCGGAGGTGCGCGAGCCGAAGTTCATGGTGCCGAGGACGAGCCGGGACACCGAGAGGCCGCTGCGTCCGAGACGGGTGTACTCCATGGGCTCCAACCTTTCCGTGAGGGCATGAGCCGCATCAGTCGGGATGCATGGAAGCTATAACTTGCAACACTGATGACGCAAGTAGCTGGCGAACCATGACATCCGCGTATGCTTTCGCCATGGAGATGCAGTCGCAGGCACAGGCGGACACGTCCGGGAAGCCGCACGGGAAGGCGGCCCCCGCCGGCGGTCGGCCGCTGCGCGCGGACGCCGAGCGGACGGTCACGGCGATCCTGGAGGCGGCCGAACGCACCCTCGGCCGGGACCCGGCGGCCACCATGGAGCAGATCGCCGAGGCCGCCGGCGTCGCCCGCACCACCGTGCACCGGCGCTTCGCCACCCGCGAGGTACTGGTCGACGCACTGGCCCTGTGGGCCACCCGGCGGTTCGCCGCAGCCGTGGCGGAAGCCCGCCCCGACACCGCCCCGCCCCTGGTCGCGCTCTACCGGACGACCGCCAACGTCCTTGCGATCAAGGTTGGTTGGGGATTCGCGATGAGCCAGGCGTCCTCCGCCGACCCGGAGGTGGCACGCATCCACGCCGAGGTGCGGGAGACCTGCGAGCGGCTGTTCGTCCGCGCCCGGGAGGCGGGCGTCCTGCGCCCCGACGTCGACGTGCCGTGGACGCGGCAGGTCTACTACGCCCTGATCCACCAGGCCGCCCAGCGCCGGGACGACTCGGACCCCGACGCCCTCGCCACACTCGTCGTGGACACCCTGCTCCGAGGCGCCGGAACACCGCACCCGGACCGGCTGTGACGGCCATGACAACTGGCAATGGCCTTGCCGGATAGGCGAGTTCGACTCTTCGCGGTGCACCCGGCGCGGCTGGCGGATGATCACCCCGGCGACGGCGAAGCGCTCCGGATCACCGGACAACAGCCTTGCCGGAAAAGGGGGTTCGGCCGTTCGCGGTGCGCTCGGCCCGCTCGGCCCGCTCGGCCCGCTCGGCCCGCCCGCCGGAGGCTGCGAGGCGCTCCGCGCGCCCGAGGCGGCACGCACCGCACCCACCCCCCGCGCAACAGCCGTGCCGTCAGCGACGGTTCAGTCGGTCGCGGTCCGCTCAGCGCGCCTGGCGGACGGTCACGCCGGCGGCGGTGAGGCGTTCCAGTGCCGGGTGGGCGGGGTCGGCGTCGGTGATCAGGCCGGCGACGCGGTCCCAGGGCAGGACGCGGAACGGGGAGGCGGCGCCGATCTTCTCGGCGGAGGCCAGGATCCAGGTCTCGGCGGCCCGGGCGGACAGGGCGCGCTTCATCGCGGCCTCGTCCGCGTCGCCGGTGGTGAGTCCCGCCTCGGGGTGGACGCCGGTGACGCCGAGCAGGCAGAGGTCGGCGGAGACGTTCTGCGCGGCCTCGACGGCGGCGGCGCCGCAGGCGACCGCGGAGTGCTTGAACACCCGGCCGCCGAGCAGGAACAGTTCGGCCCGGGGGTGCTCCAGCAGGGCCGCCACCACCGTCGGACTGTGGGTGATCACGGTGCAGTCGAGGTCGGGCGGGAGCAGGCCGGCGACGGCGAGCGCGGTGGTGCCGCCGTCCAGGATCAGCGTGCCGCCGGGGCGGATCAGTTCGACGGCCGCAGCGGCGACCCTGCGCTTGCCGCCGGGTGCCACCGACTGCCGCTCGGTGTAGCCCGCCATCGCCGGGGAGGCGGGCAGCGCGCCGCCGTAGACCCGTTGGCACAGGCCCTCGGCGGCGAGGTCGCGCAGGTCGCGGCGGACGCTGTCCTCGGAGATGCCGAGTTCGGCGGCGACGTCCTTGGCCACCACCTTGCCCTCCCGGGCCAGCAGTTCGAGCAGGTGGTCGCGCCGTTCAGCAGCCAGCATCCGCATTCTCTCCTGTTCTTTCACGTTTCTGCATGTATTGTAGCGCCCCATGACCCAGCAGACCGCAACGATCCCGTCCTCGGCCCGCCCCGGCACCGGCCCCGACTCCCCCATGCTCGTCCTGATCGCCGGCCCCTACCGCTCCGGCACCGGCGGCGACCCGGCGGCGATGGCCGCCAACCTGGCCCGGCTGGAGGAGGCCGCCTGGCCGGTCTTCGCCGCCGGGCACCTGCCCGTGATCGGCGAGTGGATCGCCCTGCCGGTGCTCCGCTCGGCCGGGGCGGGCCCCACCGACCCGCTGGCCGAACAGGTCCTCTACCCGGCCGCGGACCGGCTGCTCGCCCACTGCGACGCCGTGCTCCGGCTGCCCGGCGACTCCACCGGCGCCGACCAGGACGTCGCCACCGCCCGCCGCCGCGGCCTGCCGGTCTACCACGACGCCGCCGAACTCCCGCGCCGCACCCGGCAGGAGGACGCGTGAGCGCCCGCCCGGGGATCGACCTCCCCGACCACCGCGGCCGCACCGGCCTGGACCGCGCCGGGCGCGACCTGCGCCGCAACCCCGGCGTGCGGGTGCGCGAGGTCGAACTCACCTCGCAGGGCTGGCACGTGCTGCGCCGCACCACCTTCGACTACCGCCGCCGCGACGGCCGCTGGACCACCGAGCAGCGCGAGACCTACGACCGGGGCGACGGCGCGGCCGTCCTGCCGTACGACACCGCGCGCGGCACCGTCCTGCTGACCCGCCAGTTCCGCTACCCGGCCTACGTCAACGGGCACCCGGACGGGATGCTGATCGAGGCGGCGGCCGGGCTGCTGGACCCGGGCGAGGCGGGCGACGCGGCGGCGGCCGTCCGCCGCGAGGGCCTGGAGGAACTGGGCGTCGAGCTCGGCCCGCTGACCCACGTGCTGGACGCGTACATGAGCCCGGGCTCGGTCACCGAGCGCCTGCACTGCTACGCGGCGCCCTACCGGCCGGTCGACCGGACCGGGGACGGCGGCGGGCTGGAGGAGGACGGCGAGGACATCGAGGTGCTCGAACTGCCCTTCGCCGAGGCGTTGGCGATGACCCGGGACGGCCGGATCGCCGACGGCAAGACCGTCCTGCTGCTCCAGTGGGCCGCACTGGACGGCCCGTTCGCCGGGCGGGCGACGAACGGCGCGGCGGGCAGCGCGACGAGCAAGACGGCGAACGCCGCGGCGAACGGCGCGGCGCGGCGCGGCTAGAGCCGCCCCGGCCCCGGCGTCGACCACGACGCCGGGTGCGGGGGCTGGAGCCGGAGGCCGGCCCCGGGCCGGGGGCCGGCCTCCCTGTTCCGCTGCCTCGCGCGCAACCGTGCAGAAACGTGCAGGAGGTGGTCAGATAGGCGTGGGGCCGCCGTGGCGGGCGAAGAACTCCTCGGCGAACAGGGCGAACAGCACCACGTCCCGGTGCTCGCCCGCCACGAAGAAGTGCCGGCGCAGGCGGCCCTCCTCGGTGAAGCCCAGCCTCCGTTGGAGGGCCAGCGAGGGCTCGTTGTGGGCGAACACCCGGGCGGTGGCCTTGTGGTGGCGGCGCTCCTCGAACTGGTGGCGCAGCACCAGCCGGGCCGCCTCGCTCGCGTAGCCGCGGCGGCGGTGCTCGGCACCGACCGTGATGCCGTACTCGAACAGCCCGCTGCGGGCATCGGCCCGGTGCACGCCGACCGCGCCGACCGCGCTGCCGTCGGCCGCCGACTCGACCACCAACTGGTAGGTGTCGGCGGTCGGGTCGGCGGCGGCCTTCTCCCGGGCGAAGGCCGCCCAGCCCTCGACGGAGCGCGGCGGGTCGAGCGCGTCACCGAGCCGCTCCTCCTGCGCCGAGAGCCGGGCCAGCAACGGCCCGTCCTCCGGTTCGACCGCCCGCAGGCGGACCCGCTCGCCCGTCCAGTAGCTCTTCATCCGATCTTCGTACCACGGCTGCCGGACCCCGTCAGGCGAGCACGGAAACCGGGGCGGGACCCGTCAGGCGGGTCCGGGAGGCGGAGTGCCGGCCGAGCGCACCGCGCGGCAAAGCGGACCCGGCCGGAGCGGAAGCCGGCGGCGAGCACGGCAGCCAGGGCGAAGCCGTTCAGAACCGCGCGGAAATCGGAACGAAAACCGTCAAGCGGGCCCCGGAGGCGGGGTGCCGGCCGAGCGCACCGCGCGGCAAGGCGGACCCGGCCGGGGCGGAGGCCGGCGGCGAGCACGGCAGCCGGGGCGGGACCCGTCAGGCGGGTCCGGGAGGCGGGGGTGTCCGGCGGAGGGCGCCGCGCAGCAGGGCGGACCACAGGCGGGTTCGGCCGGGGCGGTCGAGTGCTTCGTGGGCGGCGAGCAGGCCGCCGGTGACCGCGCCGAGGAAGCCGCCGGCCAGGCAGTCCTGGCCGGCCAGGTAGAGGCCGTCGATGCCGGTGCGCGGGCGCAGCCAGTCGGCCCGGCCGGGGTGGCGGCCGTCGCCGAAGCCGGCCACGTCCTTCGCCAGTCCGTAGAGGCTGCCGCCGGGCCAGCCGCCGAAGTGTTCGGCGCTCAGTGGGGTGCCGAGTTCGTGGTGGGCCACCCGCCCCCTGGTGCGCGGGAGTTCGCGGTGCAGGCGCTCCAGCAGTTCGGCGGTCAGCTCGGCCTTGAGGGCGAGGTAGGCGGGGTCGCGGTCCCGCCGGGGCGAGTCCCGGAAGGGGGCGAAGAGCTCCGGCCGCACGTAGGCGAGGATTTCGCCGGTGGACCGCCCGGGGTGCCGGGTCGTCCAGGTCGGGTCCTTGGCGCTGGCGAAGGAGACGAACAGTCCGCTGGTCCGCTGCCGGGGGTCGCCGTCGAAGAAGGAGTCGCAGTCGCCGTCGGTCACCAGCAGGTTGTGCCGGGGCAGGCCGAGTTCCGCCGGGTCCCCGTCGAGGCCGAGGAAGAGCACCACGAACGGGAAGCCGCCCCGCATGGCGGCCAGTCGGCGGGTGCGGGCCCCGGTCGGGTCGGGGAGCAGGCCGGTGAGGGTGTTCCGGGCGCCGGCCGCGCTGACCACCAGCGGGGCCCGCACCCGGGTGCCGTCCGCGAGCCGCACGCCGGAGGCCCGGCCGCCGGTCAGCTCGATCCGGGCCACCGGTGCCCGGACGAACACCTCGCCGCCGCCGTCGCGGATCGGGCCGAGCATGGCGCGCGCGATCGCGGCGCTCCCGCCCACCGGGTACCAGCCGCCGGTGCGGAAGTGCTCGAACAGCACGGCGACCAGGAAGAACGGCAGTCGGGCGGTGGAGTCGGCCAGCAGCAGCGCGGCCTGGGTGAGCAGGGCCTGCCGCAGCCGTTCGTCGCCGATCAGCCCGGCGACCACCTCGCGGGCCGGGAGCAGGGCGCGCGGCGGCACCGCCGCGGTGCGCAGCACCCGGGCGAGCGGGCGGGCGACCGGGCCGGACAGGCGCCCGAGCGCGAGCACCGGCAGCACCGCCCGGCAGCGGGCGACCAGGTCGAACAGGGCCTCGATCCCGGCCCGTTCGGCCGGGAAGCGGGCGATCAGCGCGGCCCGCTGGGCGCCGGGGCCGACCGGTACGGGGTGCACCTCGCCGGCCGGGCGGTACTCGTCGTAGGGGTCGCCGATCGGGGCCCACTCCAGGGCGCCGCCGGTCAGGTAGTCGGAGAGCACCCGCACCGGTTCGCGCTCCGCCAGCTGCCCGACGTAGTGGATGCCGACGTCCCACTCCCAGCCGCGCCGGCGGTAGGCGTGGGTGTACCCGCCCGCGGTGTAGTGCTGCTCGAACACCGCGACCCGGCGGCCCTGCCGGGCCAGGCAGACCGCCGCGGTGAGGCCCCCGGCCCCGGAGCCGACCACCACGGCGTCGTAGCCGGCCGCCACCCCGCCCTTCGTCAGGGCCCGTCCCACCAGCACGCTTCCCGCTGCCGCCACCGTGCACCGCCTCCGTTCCGACCGCCGTCCCGACCGCCGTTCCCTGGAAACGAACCACGGCCGGACCCGTCACGGCGGGCTCGGCACCGGAAGGACGGGCCCGCCGGGTTCGGCCGCCCCGGGTGGGCGGGAGGTCAGAGGCCCCCGGTGGCGAGGAAGACCGCCGCGCCGGCGGCGGCCGCGGCCAGGACCGCGATCAGCGCCCCGCGCAGCGGCACCTCGGGTTCGCGCACCCGGCTGCTCTCCGGCGCGGTGTCCAGCGGTACCCGGTCGCGCTCCGGGCAGCGCTCGGGGACCTCGACCCGCCAGGGCCGCTCCGGGTCGTAGGAGACGTCCAGCGTCCGCCCGGCGGCGAACTCCTGGAGGTGCATCACGTTGACCCGGGCCCTGCCGTGCACCCGGTAGGCGGGGCGTCCCTCCGGAGCCACCGTCAGGTCCAGTTCCAGCCTGTGGTCGGGGCCGTCGCCCGTCGCCCGCACGTCCTCGATCCGGGCGGGCGCGGGCACCGTCGCGCCCTTGGCGTCGAGCCCCGCCTGCCGGCGGCGGCCGCCGTACACCAGGGCACCCGCGAGCAGGGTCGTCCAGGGCACCAGGTTGATCCCGACGACGAACCGGGCGATCCCTCCCCCGTCCTCGTCGCCCAGCTCGGTCGCCCCCTGCACCACCGCCCCCGCCTCGCCGCCCACCACGACGAACAGCAGCAGCCCCACCCAGAACATCCCCGCTCCCTCCCCCGGGCCCGGCCCCCGGGCGCCCACACTCTAGGGGTACCGGGTGAAGGCTCCGGGAACCCGGTGGCGCCCACCGGGTTCCCGGGCGGGGACGGACCGGTTCAGTAGCGGTAGCGGACGGCTTCGACGAGTTCCTCGGGCCCGAGGTCGGCGAACCGGGCGATCTCGGCCTCCCGGACGTCGAGGACGGCCCGCCAGAGCGGTTCGCCGAGCGCGGCGCGCAGCACCTCGGACTTGCGCAGCGCGTCGGCGGCCCGGTCGAGCGTGGTGGGGAGGCGTTCGGCGACGCCGTCGGGGTCGCCGGTGGTCTCGGCGGGCAGCCGGAGGGCGGCGCCGAGGCCGGCCAGGCCCGCGGCCAGGACGCCGCCGACGGCGAGGTAGGGGTTGGCGGCGGCGTCGAAGCACTTGATCTCGGCGTTGGCCTGCTCGGGCGTGGAGCCGGTGATCAGGCGGAGCGCGGCCTCCCGGTTCTCCAGGCCCCAGCAGCGGTGCGGGCCGGACCAGCGGCCGGGGGCGAGCCGCAGGTAGCTGGCGACGGACGGGGCGCCGAGGGCGAGCAGCGCGGGCAGTTCGGCGAGCACCCCGGCCAGGAACGCCTCGGCCTCCCGGGTGAGCCCGTGCGGGCCGGTGCCGCCGTGGCCGAGGTTGCGGCCGTCGCGCCAGAGGCTGAGGTGCAGGTGGCCGCCGTTGCCGACGCCGTCGGGGGCGGTGACGGGGGCGAAGCTGGCGCGCAGTCCGTGCCGCAGCGAGACGGCCTGGACGGTGTGCCGCACCAGCAGGGCGGTGTCGGCGGCCTCGACCGGTCCGCCGGGGGCGACGGAGAGTTCGTACTGGCCCTCGGTGTACTCGGGGTGCAGTTGGAGGACGGTGAGTTCCTGTTCGCGCAGGGCGCGCAGCAGGTCGCGCAGGTAGTCGCTGTTGCCGATCAGGCGGCGCATGCCGTACGCGGGGCCTCCTTCGCCGCCGTCGACGATCCACTCGACCTCGATGCCCGCCCGGACGGTCAGGCCGAGGTCGGCGAGCGCGTCGGCGGTGCGGCGGGCGAACTGGCGCTGGCAGCCGGGGTGCGGGTCGCCCTGCTGGGTCCAGCGGTCGCCGGGGGCCCAGGCCCAGCCGGGCTGGGCGGCGAGGCGGTGCAGGCCGGTGAGGTCGGGGACCAGGCGCAGGTCGCCGACCGGGCTGCCCGAGGGGGCGAGCGAGTCGTCGACCAGGAAGGCGTCGAAGCAGGGGGCGGCGCCGACGCCCCAGCGGGCGGCGGACTCCAGGCCGCGGACGGGGACGGTCTTGACCCGGGTGACGCCGGCGTTGTCGACCCAGCTGACGATCACCCCGTCGACGCCCTCGGCCTCGATCCGGGTGGCGGCCACCCGGGCCTCGGCGGCGCGCTCGGCGCGTGGCTTGGCGGTGCTCATGGGCCCATCCTGACCAGGGCTTTCTCGGCGTTCGGGGGAGCGCGCCGGGAGGTCACCCGTCCGTGGCGGCGGGCATGTGACGCAGGTCACATCGAATGATGAAATTTCCGGGGAGCAGTTCCCCGTTTAGACATCTGTCCGCAACAAAGCGGGGAGAGGATCCCCACTAACGGCCCGCCGCTCGAAGGGAGCGCACCATGACCGTCGTCACCACCGCCGCTCCCGTCCGGCGCGCCGACGCGGCCCGCAACCGGGCCCGCATCGTGGCCGCGGCCCGGGAGGCCTTCGTCGAGCACGGGGCACTGGCCCCGCTCGACGAGATCGCCCGCCGGGCCGGAGTCGGCAACGCCACGCTGTACCGGAACTTCGCCGACCGCCGGACGCTGATCCAGCAGGTCTCCATCGCCGTGATGGAGCGGATCGTGGAACAGGCGCACGCGGCCGCCGCGGAGGAGCCCGACTCCTTCGCGGCGTTCAGCCGCTTCGCGCACGCCGCGGCCGAGGAGCGGATCGGCGCGCTCTGTCCGCTGCTCTCCGACTCCGTCGACCTCGAAGAACCCGAACTCGCCGAGGCGCGCGCCGAGATGAAGCGGGTCACCGAGGACATGATCCACCGCGCCCAGGCCGACGGCCTGCTCCGCTCCGACGTCGGAGCAGGCGACATCGTGGTCGCCATGGCCCAGCTCACCCGACCGCTCCCCGGCTTCGGCTGCCTCGACCTGGACCCGCACGTCCGGCGTCTCCTGCAGTTGCTCCTGGACGGCCTGCGGGCTCCCGCGCCGTCCGTGCTGCCCGGCCGTGCCGCGACCCTGGAGGACCTCACGCCCGGCGCCTGACCCAGCACACGGCACCCGGGGCGGCCAGCGCCCCCCACGACTTCCCGCAGGACCCCCGTCACCGGCCGCGGTCCCGCAAGCACCCGTACGCCCTCGCACACACAAGTGGGTACCTCCATGTCTGACACCCTCCAGCCGGACCCGCGCCGGTGGAAGGCGCTCGTCTTCATCGCCCTCGCGCAACTGATGGTCGTGCTCGACGCGACCGTGGTGAACATCGCGCTCCCGCACGCCAAGGAAGACCTCGGCTTCGCCGACAGCACCACCCAGTGGGTGATCACCGCCTACGCGCTGGCCTTCGGCAGCCTGCTGCTGTTCGGCGGCCGGGTCGCCGACCTGTGGGGCCGCCGCCGCACCTTCATGGTCGGCCTGGTCGGCTTCGCCGCGGCCTCCGCGCTGGGCGGCGCCGCCGTCAACACCTCCATGCTGCTCGGCGCCCGCGCCCTGCAGGGCGTGTTCGGCGCGCTGCTGGCGCCCGCCGCGCTGTCGCTGCTCGCCGTGATGTTCACCGACGGCAAGGAGCGCGCCAAGGCGTTCGGCATCTACGGCGCCGTCGCCGGCGGTGGCGGTGCGATCGGCCTGATCCTGGGCGGCGCCCTCACCGAGTACCTGAACTGGCGCTGGACCTTCTACGTCAACATCCCGTTCGCCGCGGTCGCCATCGCCGGTGCGGTCCTGGTCATCCGCGAGCCCGCCGTCGGCCTGAACCGCAACCGCCTGGACATCCCGGGCGTGCTGCTGGTCACCACCGGCCTGGTCTCCCTGGTGTACGGCTTCACCCGGGCCGAGCAGGAGGGCTGGGGCGACAGCAGCACCATCGGCCTGTTCGTCGCCGCCGCCGTGCTGCTGGCCGCGTTCGTGGTCGTCGAGAGCCGGGTCAAGGCCCCGCTGCTGCCGCTGCGCGTGGTCACCGACCGCAACCGCGGCGGTGTCTACCTCTCGCTCGGCATGGCCGTGATCGGCATGTTCGGCCTGTTCCTGTTCCTCACCCTCTACATGCAGGGCGTGCTCGGCTACAAGCCGCTGGTCAACGGCGTCGCCTTCCTCCCGATGGTGGTCGGCATGATCACCGGCTCCACCCAGATCGGCGCCCGCCTGATGACCCGGGTCCCGGCCCGGTACCTGATGGCGCCCGGCTTCGTGGTCGCCTCGCTCGGCCTGCTGATCCTGACCCAGATCGACGTCGACACCTCGTACTGGCAGATCCTCCCCGGCCTGGTCCTGATGGGCCTCGGCATGGGCACCGCGTTCATGCCCGCGATGAGCCTGGCCACCTACGGCGTCCAGCCGCGGGACGCCGGTGTCGCCTCGGCGATGGTCAACACCTCCCAGCAGGTCGGCGGCGCGATCGGCACCGCCCTGCTGAGCACCGTCGCGCACAGCGCCGGCACCTCCTGGGCGAAGTCGCACGCGGCCGCCGCCACCGACCCGAAGCTGTTCCAGCTCCAGGCCCAGGTGCACTCCTACTCCATCGCGATCTGGGCGGCCTTCGGCATCCTGCTGCTGGCCGGCCTCACCGCGGGCGTCCTGATCAACGCCGGCAAGCCCGAGCACCACGCCGAGGGCGCCGACGCCGAGGACGCCGTCCCGGTCATGGCGCACTGACGCACCGACGCACCACGCGCGAACGGCCCGCCCGGAACCCTCCGGGCGGGCCGTTCGGCGTCTCAGCGCGCGTAGCGCTTGAGCTCCTCGGTGTCCAGGGTGACACCGACCGGGTCGGGCAGAACGACCTGGTGGCCGTAGGTGCGCGTCGTGACGGTCTCGTAGCGGCCGTCCTGCGGATCACTGTGAACGGTGACCGCGCCCGCGTCCCGGTCGATCAGCAGGTAGACCGGGATCCCTGCCTCGGCGTACGCCACCGGCTTCTCGACCCGGTCGCGCCGGTGGGTGTCGGCGTCGTAGGACGTCACCTCGACCACCATCAGCACCTGCTCGGGGTCGGCCCACTCGCCCTGCCCGGCGAAGGCCCCGTCCTTGGCGAGCGCGCCGTCGGGCTTCGCGTGTCCGGCCCGGTAGCGATCGACCCGCAGCCCCTGTTCGGCGTACAGCCACAGGTCCGGGCGGTGCTGCATGCAGCGCTTCGAAACCCAGCGGATGATCTCCCCGTGGTCGCCGTCGGGCACCGGCTTGACTCCGATCCTGCCGTTGATGAACTCGAACACCACGTCCTCCCGCTCGGCGGCTATGGCGGCGATGTTCCTGAACTGCTCGAGTTCCATCTGCGGGCGCTCGGTCGTCATGACAGCCATGGTGTCCTCCTTCGGCAACTGCGGCCACAGTATGAGTCCGCCGACGGCACGGCGTGCCGCGTTCCCCCCTTCCTACCCGTCGGTAGCTGGGCTACAGTGTCGGCACGCGCCAGCGCCGGGCTTCGGGAGCCGCACCGGTGGGCCGCGTTCTCTTCTCCTGTGTGCGCGTCGGCGCTGTTCCATGACCTGTTCGGAGCGCCTGAGCACCACGGCAACACCCCGCTGACGGAACCGGAGCGGACCGGTCCGTACCGCGGGGCGCCGCAGTTCTTCCTTCGGTTCTTCCGTTCCCGTTTCTCCCGTGCCGCCGGCACACCCTCCCCCGTCACACCCTCCGTCCGGGTTCGCGCTGTCGCGGCCGGGCGGTGGCGGGGGCCGCGGCGCGGGCCCATGACAAGGAGTCTGGACATGGAGCGTCCCTTTCCCACCGTCGCCGTGGTCGGCCTGGGCACCATGGGTGCCGGGGTGGCCGTGGCTCTGGCGCGCAGCGGGCGTCGGGTGATCGGCGTGGAGGCCGGTCCGACGCAGGCGCTGCGGGCGCTGGACCGGATCGAGGCGTCCACCGCGCGGGCGGTGGAGCGCGGGCGGCTGGAGGCCGGCGAGCGGGCGGCGCTGCTGGCGCTGATCGAGGTCGGCGACGACCTGACCGCCGCGGCGGCGGCCGACCTGGTGGTCGAGGAGGTCCCGGAGGACCTGGAGCTGAAGCGGTCGCTGTTCGCCGAGCTGGACCGGATCTGCCCGCCGGAGACGGTGCTGACCACCGGCACCACCGCGCTGAGCGTGACCCGGATCGCGGCCGCCACCGCCCGTCCGGAGCGGGTGCTGGGGGTGCACTTCTTCAACCCGGTGCACACGATGCGCCTGGTGGAGGTGGTGCGCACGGTGCTGACCGACCCCGGGGCGGCCGAGCAGGTCGCCGAGTTGGCGCGCGACCTGGGCAAGGAGCCGGTGGCGGCGGGCGACCGGGCCGGGTTCATCGCCAACGGCCTGCTGTTCGCTTACCTGAACCAGGCGGCGGCGATGTTCGAGTCCCGGTACGCGACCCGGGAGGACATCGACGCGGCGATGCGGCTGGGCTGCGGCCTGCCGATGGGCCCGCTGGCACTGCTGGACCTGATCGGGATCGACACCGCCCGCACCGTGCTGGAGGCGATGTACGCGCAGTCCAAGGACCGGCTGCACGCCCCGGCGCCGGTGCTGGGGCAGTTGGTCGCGGCGGGCCTGCTGGGCCGCAAGTCGGGCCGCGGCTTCTACGCGTACGAGGCGCCGGGCTCGTCGAAGGTGGTCCCGGAGGAGCGGGCGGACGCGGCGCCGCGGGCGGCGGGGCGCGAGGTGCGCGCCGTCGGGGTGTGCGGCAGCGGGACGATGGCCACCGGCATCGTGGAGGTGTTCGCCAAGGCGGGCTTCCCGGTGCTGCTGGCGGCCCGCAGCCGGGAGAAGGCGGAGCGGGCGAAGGAGCGGCTGGCGAAGTCCTTGGAGCGTTCGGTGGCCCGGGGCCGGCTGTCCGAGCAGGCCCGGGACGCGGCGCTGGCGCTGGTGACGCCGACCGGGTCGTACGCGGACCTGGCCGACGCGGACCTGGTGGTGGAGGCGGTGGCGGAGGACCTGGCGGTCAAGCGCGAGCTGTTCGCGGCGCTGGACGCGGTCGTCAAGCCGGGCGCGGTGCTGGCCACCACCACCTCCTCGCTGCCGGTGGTGTCCTGCGCGACGGCCACCTCCCGGCCGGGCGACGTGGTCGGGATGCACTTCTTCAACCCGGCGCCGGCGATGAAGCTGGTGGAGGTGGTGTCCACGGTGCTGACCGCCGGGGACGTCACGGCGACCGTGCTGGAGCTGTGCGCGAAGGTGGGCAAGCACCCGGTGGAGTGCGGCGACCGGGCCGGCTTCATCGTGAACGCGCTGCTGTTCCCGTACCTGAACGACGCGGTGCGGATGCTGCAGGAGCACTACGCGACGGTGGACGACATCGACACCGCGATGAAGCTGGGCTGCGGCTACCCGATGGGTCCGTTCGAACTGCTGGACGTGGTGGGCCTGGACGTGTCGCTGACCATCGAGCAGGTGCTGCACCAGGAGTTCCGCGAGCCGGGCCTGGCGGCGGCGCCGCTGCTGGAGCACCTGGTGGCGGCGGGCTGCCTGGGGCGCAAGACGGGGCGTGGTTTCCGCGACCACGCACGGCGGTGACCGGCCGCCCGGCGCCGGCCCCGCAGGGGCGTCCGGCGCCGGCCGGGGGCGTCAACCCGCTTGCGGCGAAGCCTCCTTGGGGTGCGGGCGCGGTCTCCTCGCGGTGGCCGCGGCCGGCCGTGGCACCGACGGCGGCGCCGGTGCGCCGGGGCAGGCCGGCCGGGGCCGCACCGGGTGCGTGTAGCGTTCCGAACATGGATCGCCAGACCTCGTCCCCCCAGCAGCAGCCGCCGGCCGCCGGGCCCGATCAGCCGCGTGCGGGGGTGGAGTCCGGACCGGGCAGCCGCCGGGCCGCCGCCCAGCGCCTGCAGATGCGCCAGGACCTCACCGCCGCGGCGATGGAGCTGTTCGCCACCCAGGGGTACGAGGAGACGACGGTCGATCAGATCGCGGCCGCCGCCGGGGTCGCCCGGCGGACCTTCTTCCGGTACTTCCGGTCGAAGGAGGAGGCGATCTTCCCGGACCACGACGACACCCTGGTGCGGGTGGCCGACCTGCTGGCCAGCGCCGAGACCGAGGAGCACCCGCTGGACGTGGTGTGCCGCGGCATCAAGGAGGTGCTGCGGATGTACGCCTCCACGCCGGAGATGTCGGTGGCCCGCTACCAGCTGATCCGGCAGGTCCCGGCGCTGCGCGAGCGCGAGATCGCGGTGGTCTCCCGCTACGAGCGGCTGTTCACCCGCTACCTGCTGGGCCGGTTCGACGCGGCCGAGCAGACCCCGCCGGGCTGGCAGCGCGGCGGGGACGACGACTCGATGCTGGCCGAGGTGTCGGCGGCGGCGGTGGTCGCGGCGCACAACCACGTGCTGCGGCGCTGGCTGCGGGCCGGCGGCCACGGGGACGTGGAGGCGCAGCTCGACCACTCCTTCGGGGTGATCCGGGGGACGTTCTGGCCGACCCCGCCGAGCGGGGCGCGCCGCCGCGGCGCCTCCCTGGCACCCGGTGCCAGTGGGGAGGGTGGGGAAGCCGAGGCGGTGAGCGCACTGAGTGCCAGTCCGGGGGGTGAGGTGCTGATCACAGTCGCCCGAACGGACGCACCGCTGGAGACGGTGGTGGATTCCATCAGGGCCGCCCTGGCGGGCAGGACTTCCGCGTAATCCACGCCGTTTCCGCAGATCACTCGCTGTTTCGAAGGCCCGTTCCCACTTCCGGGGGCGGGCCTTCGGCCTGCCCGGGCCCGTCCCGCACCGCGTGTCCTTGCTCACGCCACGACTTGGCACCCCGCGTCTTTACGAGTGGCACAGGGTGCCACTACCTTGTTCCCACCGGCTGCGGCGCCGCGGCTCCCCACCTCGGCGCGCCGTCTTCCGGCGTCCCCCATCGAGGGGGCGTGAACCAGCAGCACCCACGCGACACCACCCACCCGTCGCACCAGCCAAGCACCACCCTCAGACCCTCAACGCGAAGCCGGTGTCCGCTCCCGGCTCCCCCAGACGCCCTGTGTCCCTCGCACAGGTACGCCTTCGGAGGCAGCCATGCAGGAAATTCTCGACGCGATCCTCAGCGGCGACGCCACGTCCGCCGACTACGCCGCCCTGGCGCTGCCCGAGTCCTACCGGGCGGTGACGCTCCACAAGGACGAGGAGCAGATGTTCGCCGGCCTGGCCGGCCGGGACAAGGACCCGCGCAAGTCGCTCCACCTGGACGACGTGCCGCTGCCCGAACTCGGCCCGGGCGAGGCCCTGGTGGCCGTGATGGCCAGCTCGGTCAACTACAACACCGTGTGGAGCTCGATCTTCGAGCCGGTCTCCACCTTCGGTTTCCTGGAGCGCTACGGCCGCCTCTCGCCGCTGACCGCGCGCCACGACCTGCCGTACCACGTGCTCGGCTCCGACCTGGCGGGCGTGGTGCTGCGCACCGGCGCCGGGGTCAACGCCTGGAAGCCCGGCGACGAGGTGGTCGCGCACTGCCTGTCGGTCGAGCTGGAGTCCCCCGACGGCCACAACGACACGATGATGGACCCGGAGCAGCGGATCTGGGGCTTCGAGACCAACTTCGGCGGCCTGGCCCAGATCGCCCTGGTGAAGACCAACCAGCTGCTGCCCAAGCCCAAGCACCTGACCTGGGAGGAGGCCGCCTCCCCGGGCCTGGTCAACTCCACCGCCTACCGGCAGCTGGTCTCGCGCAACGGCGCCGGCATGAAGCAGGGCGACAACGTGCTGATCTGGGGAGCGAGCGGCGGCCTCGGCTCGTACGCCACCCAGTACGCGCTGGCCGGCGGCGCCACCCCGATCTGCGTGGTCTCCAGCCCGCAGAAGGCGGAGATCTGCCGGGCGATGGGCGCCGAGGCGATCATCGACCGCTCCGCCGAGGGGTACCGGTTCTGGAAGGACGAGAACAACCAGGACCCGCGCGAGTGGAAGCGGCTGGGCGCGAAGATCCGCGAGTTCACCGGCGGCGAGGACGTGGACATCGTCTTCGAGCACCCGGGCCGGGAGACCTTCGGCGCCTCGGTCTACGTCACCCGCAAGGGCGGCACCATCGTCACCTGCGCCTCCACCTCCGGCTACATGCACCAGTACGACAACCGCTACCTGTGGATGTCGCTGAAGCGGATCGTCGGCTCGCACTTCGCCAACTACCGCGAGGCGTTCGAGGCCAACCGACTGGTCGCCAAGGGCAAGATCCACCCCACCCTGTCCAAGGTCTACTCGCTGGAGGAGACCGGCCAGGCGGCACTGGACGTGCACCACAACAAGCACCAGGGCAAGGTCGGCGTGCTCTGCCTGGCCCCGCGGGAGGGCCTGGGCGTGCGGGACGCGGAGCTGCGGGCGCAGCACCTCACCAAGATCAACGCCTTCCGGGACATCTGATGGGCGCTCAAGAGCGTGACCGACCCTGGCTGATGCGCACCTACGCCGGGCACTCCACCGCGAGCGACTCCAACGCGCTGTACCGGCGCAACCTCGCCAAGGGGCAGACCGGCCTGTCGGTGGCCTTCGACCTGCCGACCCAGACCGGCTACGACTCCGACCACGTGCTGGCCCGCGGCGAGGTCGGCCGGGTCGGCGTGCCGGTCGGGCACCTGGGCGACATGCGGACCCTGTTCGACGGGATCCCGCTGGAGCGCACCAACACCTCGATGACCATCAACGCCACCGCGATGTGGCTGCTGGCGCTCTACCAGGTGGTCGCCGAGGAGCAGGGCGCGGACGTCGCCAAGCTCACCGGCACCACCCAGAACGACATCGTCAAGGAGTACCTGTCGCGCGGGACGCACGTCTTCCCGCCCGGCCCCTCGGTGCGGCTGATCACCGACATGATCGCCTACACGGTGGCGCACATCCCCAAGTGGAACCCGATCAACATCTGCAGCTACCACCTGCAGGAGGCCGGGGCGACGCCCGTCCAGGAGATCGCCTACTCGATGTGCACCGCGATCGCCGTCCTCGACGCCGTCCGCGACTCCGGGCAGGTCCCGGCCGAGCGGATGGGCGAGGTGGTCGGCCGGATCTCCTTCTTCGTGAACGCGGGCGTCCGCTTCGTCGAGGAGATGTGCAAGATGCGGGCCTTCAACCGGCTGTGGGAGAAGGTCACCCGGGAGCGCTACGGCATCGAGGACGCCAAGCAGCGCCGCTTCCGCTACGGCGTGCAGGTCAACTCGCTGGGCCTGACCGAGGCGCAGCCGGAGAACAACGTCCAGCGGATCGTGCTGGAGATGCTGGCCGTCACGCTCTCCAAGGACGCCCGCGCCCGCGCCGTCCAACTCCCGGCCTGGAACGAGGCGTTGGGCCTGCCGCGGCCGTGGGACCAGCAGTGGTCGCTGCGGATCCAGCAGGTGCTGGCGTACGAGTCGGACCTGCTGGAGTACGGCGACCTGTTCGACGGCTCGCACGTGGTGGAGGCGAAGACCGCCGCGCTGCTGGCCGGCGCCGAGGCGGAGATCGCCAAGGTGCTGGGGATGGGCGGGGTGATCCCGGCCGTCGAGTCCGGCTACCTGAAGTCCGAGCTGGTGGCCTCGCACGCCGAGCGGCGGGCGAGGATCGAGGCGGGCGAGGACCGGATCGTCGGCGTCAACTGCTTCGACAGCACCGAGGACAGCCCGCTCACCGCGGACCTGGACACCGCGATCATGGTGGTCGACCCGGCGTCCGAGCGCTCGGTGCTGGCCAACCTGGCGGCCTGGCGGGCCGGGCGGGACGAGGCCGCGGTGCGGGCCGCGCTGGCCCGGCTGAAGGAGGTGGCGGCCACCGACGAGAACCTGATGGACGCCACCCTGGCCTGCGCCCGGGCCGGCGCCACCACCGGCGAGTGGTCGTTCGCGCTGCGCGAGGTGTTCGGCGAGTACCGGGCCCCCACCGGCGTGGGCGGCGCCCCGGTCGCGGTCGCGGCCGAGCCGGGCGGCGAACTGGCCGCCGTGCGCGCGGCGGTGGCCGCGACCGCCGCCGAACTCGGCACCGGCAAGCTGCGCCTGCTGGTCGGCAAGCCCGGCCTGGACGGGCACTCCAACGGCGCCGAGCAGATCGCCGTCCGGGCCCGCGACGCCGGGTTCGAGGTGGTCTACCAGGGCATCCGGCTGACGCCCGAGCAGATCGTCTCGGCGGCCGTCGCCGAGGACGTGCACTGCGTGGGCCTGTCCATCCTGTCCGGCGCGCACCCCGAGCTGGTGCCGGACGTCCTGCACCGGCTGCGCCGCGCGGGGGTGGAGGATGTGCCGGTGATCGTGGGTGGCATCATCCCGGCGGCGGACGCGGAGGTCCTGCGGGACGCCGGCGTCGCCGCCGTGTTCACGCCCAAGGACTTCGGCATCACCACCATCATCGGCCGGATCGTGGACGAGATCCGGCTGGCCAACAGGCTCCAGCCGTGGGCCGCGGCCACCGCCGCGACCAGCTGACCCGGAAGGAACAACCCCCCTCATGACGACCGTCAACCGCCTCCGTCCGCGCCGTTCCTGCCTGGCCGTGCCCGGCAGCAACCCGCGCTTCCTGGAGAAGGCCCAGGGCCTCCCGGCCGACCAGGTCTTCCTCGACCTGGAGGACGCCTGCGCCCCGCTGGTCAAGGAGAGCGCCCGGCACCACATCGTGGACGCCCTCAACAACGGCGACTGGGGCGGCAAGACCCGGGTCGTCCGGGTCAACGACTGGACCACGCACTGGACCTACCGCGACGTGATCACCGTCGTCGAGGGCGCCGGCCAGAACCTGGACTGCATCATGCTGCCCAAGGTCCAGGACGCCGAGCAGGTGGTCGCGCTCGACCTGCTGCTCACCCAGATCGAGAAGACCGTGGGCCTGGAGGTCGGCAAGATCGGCATCGAGGCGCAGATCGAGAACGCCAAGGGCCTGGTCAACGTCGACGCGATCGCCGCCGCCTCGCCCCGGCTGGAGACGATCATCTTCGGCCCGGCCGACTTCATGGCGTCCATCAACATGAAGTCCCTGGTGGTCGGCGAGCAGCCGCCCGGCTACGGCGCCGACGCCTACCACTACATCCTGATGCGGATCCTGATGGCCGCCCGCGCCAACGACCTGCAGGCCATCGACGGCCCCTACCTGCAGATCCGCAACCAGGAGGGCTACCGCGAGGTGGCCCGCCGCTCGGCCGCGCTGGGCTTCGACGGCAAGTGGGTGCTGCACCCGGACCAGGTCGCCGCCGCGAACGAGATCTACTCGCCCGCGCAGGAGGACTACGACCACGCCGAGCTGATCCTGGACGCCTACGACTGGTGCACCTCGGAGGCCGGCGGCGCCAAGGGCTCGGCGATGCTCGGCGACGAGATGATCGACGAGGCCAGCCGCAAGATGGCCCTGGTCATCGCGGGCAAGGGCCGGGCCGCGGGCATGGAGCGCACCACCAAGTTCGAGATCCCGGGAGCGTGACGCGATGCAGTTCGGACGCACCTACGAGGAGTTCGAGGTCGGCGCGGTCTACAAGCACTGGCCCGGCAAGACCGTCACCGAGTACGACGACCACCTGTTCTGCCTGCTCACCATGAACCACCACCCGCTGCACCTGGACGCCCACTACGCGACCACCACCGTGCAGGGCAGGAACGTGGTGGTCGGCAACTACGTCTACTCGCTGCTGCTCGGCATGTCCGTCCCGGACGTGTCCGGCAAGGCGATCGCCAACCTGGAGATCGAGTCGCTGCGGCACGTCGCGCCGACCTTCCACGGCGACACGCTGTACGGCGAGACCGAAGTTCTCGACAAGCACATGACATCCAAGCCGGATCGCGGCATCGTGTACGTCGAGACCAAGGGCTACAAGCAGGACGGCACCGTCGTCTGCACCTTCCGCCGCAAGGTGATGGTGCCGACCGAGACGTACGTGAAGGAGCGCGGCGGGGAGCAGCCCGGCCGCCCCGAACCCCTCGCCTGACAGCCCTCAGAGCCCCGGACGGGCGGGCCGCCGTCATCGGCCTTCGCCCCTACCCGGTTCCCGGGGGCTCCGCGGCAGCCACGCGCCGCGGAGCCCCCCAACCCCTCACCCTCATCTTCACGAGCATTCACGGAGCCGCACGATGGGACGCCTCGCACAGACCGACGGCCTCACCGAGATCCAGCGGGACATCCTCGCCACCGTGCGGGAGTTCGTCGACAAGGAGATCATCCCGGTCGCCACCGAACTGGAGCACCGGGACGAGTACCCGACCGCCATCGTCGAGGGCATGAAGCAGCTCGGCCTGTTCGGGCTGACCATCCCCGAGGAGTACGGCGGCCTCGGCGAGTCGCTGCTCACCTACGCCCTGGTGGTGGAGGAGATCGCCCGCGGCTGGATGTCGGTCTCCGGCATCGTCAACACCCACTTCATCGTGGCGCACATGATCAACGCGCACGGCACCCCGGAGCAGAAGGAGCACTTCCTGCCGAGGATGGCGGCCGGCGAACTGCGCGGCGCCTTCTCGATGTCCGAGCCGGGCCTGGGCTCCGACGTGTCGGCGATCTCCACCAAGGGCGTCCGGGACGGCGACCACTACGTCCTGAACGGCCAGAAGATGTGGCTGACCAACGGCGGCACGTCCAGCCTGGTCGCGGTGCTGTGCCGGACCGACGAGGGCGGCAGCACCCCGTACAAGAACATGACCACCTTCCTGGTCGAGAAGACCCCCGGCTTCGGCCCGAACGAGACGGTGCCCGGCCTGACCGTGCCCGGCAAGATCGAGAAGATGGGGTACAAGGGCGTCGACACCACCGAGTTGGTGCTGCAGGACGTCCGCGTCCCGGCCGACCGGGTGCTCGGCGGCGTCCCGGGCCGGGGTTTCTACCAGATGATGGACGGCGTCGAGGTCGGCCGGGTCAACGTGGCCGCGCGCGGCTGCGGGGTGGCCCGCCGGGCCTTCGAGCTGGGCATCGCCTACGCCCAGCAGCGGGTCACCTTCGGGAAGAAGATCGCCGAGCACCAGGCGATCCAGTTCAAGCTGGCCGAGATGGCCACCAAGGTCGAGGCCGCGCACCAGATGATGGTGATGGCCGCCCGCAAGAAGGACAGCGGGCAGCGCAACGACCTGGAGGCCGGGATGGCCAAGTACCTGGCCTCCGAGTACTGCAAGGAGGTCGTCGAGGACTCCTTCCGGATCCACGGCGGCTACGGCTTCTCCAAGGAGTACGAGATCGAGCGGCTGTACCGGGAGGCCCCGATGCTGCTGATCGGTGAAGGTACGGCGGAGATCCAGAAGATGATCGTGGGACGCCGGCTGCTGGAGGAGTACCGGCTCGCCGACTGAGGACCCCCTTCCCGGGGCGGACGGCGGGCGTGCGGCCCGTCGTCCGCGCCGCGCCGCACCCGTCCCGGCCTGGTCAGCCGGTCCCTCCGGCGGGAACGGCGCCCGAGGCGACCCGCCGGCGCGTTTCCCCAGGTGCGCGCCGGTGGGTCGCCTCCGTGCACCGCGTGTCACTCCGGCGTCACTGAGACGTGAATCACCCGTGACCCAGGACCTCTTGGGGAACCGCGCCCGCTCCGGTTACGGTCGTATGCATAGCAGGCGCTCGACCCAGTAGGTAGACGTAGCTCGACTAGCAGGCGGCTTGCCCAGGTACGGGCAGGTCCCGATAGCATCCACCCGGACAGCAGCCGTCCAAACAACTCGATCCCCGCGGTGGCCCCCGTCCAGGGGCCATTCAGTGTCCCCGCGCGGGGCCGCGACTAAAGGTCCTCGATGCCCATCAGCCCGTCCCCTCACACCTCCGCCCAGGGTCCCGGACCCGAGGGTCGGCGTCCCCGCGTGACCATCGCGCGCGGTGCCACCCCCTGGTTCGTTCCCACGCTGGCCACCGCCGCCGTGACGACCGCCCTCACCCGGCGTTCCGGCAAGTGGGCCCTGGCGGCCGTGCCCGCCTGCGCCCTGAGCGCTGGCATGCTGTGGTTCTTCCGCGACCCCGAGCGCGAGATCGGCGCCGGCCGAGTGATCTCCCCGGCCGACGGCGTGGTCCAGTCCATCGACGAGTGGCCGGACGGCCGCACCCGCGTCGCGATCTTCATGAGCCCGCTCAACGTCCACGTCAACCGCGCGCCGCTGGCCGGCAGCGTGACGTCCGTCGAGCACATCGCCGGTGGGTTCGTCCCGGCGTTCAACAAGGACAGCGACCGCAACGAGCGCGTCGTGTGGCACTTCGACACCGAGCTCGGCGACATCGAGATGGTGCAGATCGCGGGTGCTGTGGCCCGTCGCATCGTCCCCTACGTGGACGCCGGCACCAAGGTCGAGCAGGGCGAGCGGGTCGGCCTGATCCGCTTCGGCTCCCGCGTCGACACCTACCTGCCGGCGGGCGTCGAGGTCGGCGTCACGGTCGGCCAGAAGACCACCGCCGGGGTGACTCGCCTTGACCGTGACTGATCCGGAAACCCTCATGGAGCTCGACGACGACGAGTCGACCGAGCTCCGCCGCCGCCGCTGGGCCCGGGACCGCGAACTGCGCGCCCCCCGCTCCCCCCAGCACCTGTCCACCGCCGACTTCCTGACCCTGGGCAACGCCGTCTGCGGCTTCCTGGCGATCTACTCGATCACCACCGGGATCCTCATGCCGCACCTGACCAACGAGTCGGCCGCCCCGGTCAAGCACAGCGCCGCCACCGCGGTGACGCTGCTGCTGATCGGCTCCATGTGCGACCTCTTCGACGGCCTGGTGGCGCGCAAGCTGCGCTCCTCCGCGCTCGGCGCCGAGCTCGACAACCTGGCCGACCTGATCAGCTTCGGCATCGCGCCGGCCTACTTCGTCGCGGTGTGGGGCCTGGTCTCCCCCGGCACCAACCAGCAGCTCTCGGCGTTCATCGCGCTGACCGTGCTGCTCGCCGTGGTGCTGAGGCTCGCCCGCTTCTCGGCGGTCAAGATGCGGCCCGGGATCTTCCAGGGCATGCCCTGCCCGATGGGCGCGATGACCGTGCTGGCCATCGTGCTGCTCGACCCGCCGTTCGTCCCCGGCCTGCTGATGATCTTCGGCGTGGCCTACCTGATGGTCAGCCGGATCGAGTACCCGAAGCCGCAGGGCCTGCTCGCCACCGCGACGCTCGCCTGGATCGTGGTCTCCATCGGCTGCCTCGCCTCCTGGGCGGCGGGCCTGCCCGGCGGCGACACCCTGATGCACATCGGCGCGGTCGCCCAGATCGCGCTGGCCGCGATGGCGCCGCTGCTGGTCATCCGCCGCAAGGTCGGCGAGAAGGTGGGCGTGGTCCGCGCCCGGCGCGCCGAGAACCGGGGCTGACGCACCGGCACACGAAGAAGCCGCCCTCCCGGGAAGTTCTCCGGGAGGGCGGCTTCTTCGTGCGTGCGGTGCTGCCCGCTGCTCAGGCGCCGCCGTTGTGGACGGAGAAGGCGCTGCGGCGGGCGGCGCGGGCCACCGCCGGGTCGGGGTGGACGGAGGCGACGGCGGTCAGCACGCTGGCGGCGCGCGGGTGGCCGGACTGGCGGGC
Source organism: Kitasatospora saccharophila (assembly GCF_039529925.1). Taxonomy (NCBI): domain Bacteria; kingdom Bacillati; phylum Actinomycetota; class Actinomycetes; order Kitasatosporales; family Streptomycetaceae; genus Kitasatospora; species Kitasatospora saccharophila. The sequence goes on from NZ_BAAANS010000015.1 coordinate 110,782, forward strand.
GCGGTTGAACAGCCGCACCGGCTCGCCGGCCGAGGCGCCCTCGACGTGACCGACCAGCAGCGCGGTCTCGCCGTGGTCGAGCACCGCGGCGGCGGTGTCCACCCACAGCCAGGCGGCGTCCTCCGCGCCCAGCACGTCGGCCGGGGACACCCCGTCCTCGTCCAGCTGTTCGGCCAGCCAGAGCAGCGCGTAGGGGCGCAGGACGGGCTCGTCGACGGCCGCGCGCACGCCCTGCTCGGCGGTGGAGCCGGCCACCACCCGGAGCGCCTCGAAGGCCAGGCCGCGGACCAGGGCGTCCTCGCCGCGGGCGGCCTCCAGCAGTTCGGCGACGGCGCGGTCGGCGGGGCGGGCGGCGACCCAGGCCCGGAACTCGGCGCGGGCCGGGCCGGGGCTGTAGTCGGCGCAGGCGCTGAGCAGCTCGGCGGCGCTCTGCTCGATGTGGCCGGCGGCGGTCTGCGCGACGGTGCAGATCTCCTCCAGCTTGGCCCGGACCGCCCAGTGGCCCAGCGGGGAGAGTTCGGCGGCCTCGTCGCGGCGGCCGAGCGCGCCGACGGCGGCCAGGCCGTCGAGCATCCAGTCGAGGACGGCGGCGACGTCGGCGGGCGAGTGCGGGGTGTCGATCTGCGGTTCGCGGCAGGTGCCGCGGACGGCGGAGACCGCGAACGCGGCGTGCGGGACGGGCGACAGCGGGAAGGTGCCGGAGCTGGGGCCGAGGCGGCGCTCGTCGAGGCCGCGGCGGAGCAGTTCGAGCAGTTCGCTGTCGGCGACCGGGCCGTCCACCAGGTGCAGGAAGGACAGCAGCTGGGGGGCCTGGTCGACGGCCTGCCCGGCCAGCTGGGCGAAGACCCCGCGCAGCGCGGCGGGCGGGACGGGGGCCAGCAGCGTCCAGGCGTCGAACAGCGCGGACCAGCCGCGGATCACCGCCTCGTCGTCGTGCTCCCAGGCGTGCAGCCGCCAGCCGGGCCCGGCTCCGCCGTCGCGCAGCTCGACCAGGCCGACCAGCAGGGCCTGGCCCCAGGCGTTGGCGGCGGCGCCGACGGTCATCGCCAGGGCGCGCCCGGCGGCCCGGGCGTCCTCGGGGAGGAGTTCGCCGCGCTTGTCGACCTCGGAGAGCTCGCCGGCCCAGCGGGCCACCCGGACGGCGTCGGCGAGCATCCGGCGGGCCAGCGGGGCGAGTTCGGAGGGGGCCGGGAAGCCGTCCGGGACGGGCACCCGGCCGCGCCCCGGCTTCGCGGGGACCCGGCGGCGATTGGCGGCGACGGGGGGAGTGCCCTCCGCACGACCGACGGCCGCCGTGCCGGGCAGACGGGTCACCGTCGCACCGGTGCGGTGGGGCGGGTGCGGGGCATCACGGTCGCGCGGGTTCCGAGACGTCACGCCGTGCAGTCTTCCCCTTGTACGGGCCTTCTGTCACATCGACTGCCGGGCTGTCTCGGCCCGTCGTCCGAACGGCTCGAACGACGGGGGGACGAGTCACCGCGAAACGGGACGAAACGCTCCGCTTTTCGACGTGGACATGGCGGATATTGTGACCGCTCCGAGACGGAGACGCGGTACCCGGCGTTCCGGTTCCCGGTCGCCGGGGTGCGACGGCCGCAGCGGCGGAGTGTGACCGGGCGGAGCTGCGGACGGGGCCGGGCGGAGCTGCGGGCGGAGCCGGTCAGAGCAGCGGGGTGAGGAAGCGCCGCAGCGCCTCGGTGTACCCCGCCGGATCGGCGTTCCACAGCGCGGCGTGCTCGCCGTGCGGCACCGGGTGCAGGCTGACCAGGTCGTCGCGGCCGTCGGCCAGCGCCTGGGCGGCGCTCCACGGGGCCACCCGGTCGTCCGTGCCCTGCAGCAGCAGCGCGGGCGCGGGCAGGTCCGCGCCGGAGGCGATCCGGGCGAAGTCGGCGAGGTCCACGCCGGTGCGGCCCTGGGCGGAGAGCGTGCCGAGCTCGCCCAGCGCCGGGGACGACCAGGCCCGGGCGGTCTCCCGGCGGACGGTCTCGGACCAGTCCAGCACCGGGGAGTCCAGCACCACCCCGGCGATCCGGTCCCGCCAGGTGGAGCGGGCCGCGGCGTGCAGCACGATGGTCGCGCCGACCGACCAGCCGTACAGCACCACCTGCCCGGCGCCCTGGGACAGCGCGTACCGGATCGCCACCTCGACGTCCTGCCACTCGGTCTCGCCGAAGTGGCCCAGGCCGTCCGGCGGGGCGGGCGCGTCCCGGTCGCCGCGGTAGCTGACGGTCAGCGAGGGCATCCGCAGCGCGTGCAGCAGCGGCAGCACCGACAGCGCCTGCTCCCGGCCGGTGCCGGGGCCGTGCACCAGCAGCACCCAGGTGCCGCGGATCCCGGCGGTGCGCCAGGCCGGGAGGTCGCCGAGCTCACTGGCCACGGCGACGTCCGCGTAGTCCAGGCCGAGCGCGGTGCGCGGGTCGCCGAGCAGCACCCGGGGCGTCACCCTGACCTCGGTGCCGACCGCCAGCGTCCCGCCGTCGGCGCGCTCCAGCCGCCGGGTGACCCGGTCGCCGCCCTGCTCCAGCACCCCGCCGACCACCGCGTGGCCGTCCTCGCCCCACTCCAGCGCGTACGTCCCGCGCCGCCGGGTGTCCGGCGTCGAGGTCAGCACCACCCGGCCCGGCCCGAGCGCGTGCACCTCGACCGGCGCGGGCGCCGAGAGCACCTGCACGGTGCCCGGCCGCACCACCCGGTCCGACACCTTCCGACCCAGCAGCAGGAAAGCCGCCGTTCCGGTTCCTGCTGCGGCGGCCGCGACGGCGGCTGCGGTTCCCCAACGCATGGCGCTCTCCCGGGTGCTGGCGGTCCTGTGCTCCCAGTGCACCTGCCCCCGCTCCGGACGGCCATTCGGGGCACCACCCCGGGTGACGGCCGACCAGGCCCGACCGCTGGTACGCCCCGGACCGGGCGGGCCGCCCCTACTCCTGAGCGGGGCGGGGCGGACGGACGGTGTGCGCCCGGTCGCGGACGTCGGGGGCGGGGTGGCGGCGCAGCTCGCGCAGCAGGGCGTGCCAGGGCTCGGGCCAGTGGGCGACGCCGCCCGCGCCGGTCAGGGCGACGGCGAACAGGCCGGCGGCGAGGGTGCCTTCGTCGGTGAGTCGGCGGGCGGCGGCCAGGGCCGGGGCGTCGGTGGGGAGGGAGCCGCCCACCGAACGGCCCAGGGTGAGCGCGAGGTCGGCGGCCAGGGCCGGGCGGTCGGGCAGCAGGGCGGCCACCGCGAGGAGGTGGTCGCCGAGCCCCGGGTCGGTCACCGCCACGGTGGGGAGCAGCAGTCGGGCGGCCTGGGCGCGCAGGGCGGCGGCGGGCAGCAGGATCGCGGCGGCGGCCCGGCGGACCTCCAGGAGGTTCGGGGCGCCCCATTGGTTGCCCAGCTGCTCCAGCAGCTCGTCCAGCCGCTCCCGGGCGGCCCCGCCCCCGTGCCCCTGCTCGCCCCCGCGCCCGTCCCGGTCCTCGTCCGCCTGGACGGCCCCGGTCAGCGTGGTCAGCAGGCCGGCCAGGACGCTGCCGGGGGCGCAGCCGGCGGTCGGGTGCGGGGCGGTGCCGAGGGCGATGGCGGCCAGGCTGCGGGCGGCGGACTTCCAGCGGCTCGGCTGCTCCGGGTCGTCCGGGTCGTCCGGGGCGAGGACGGCCCGGGCCAGGCCGGCCACCGCGTCGGGGGCGTACTCGGCGAGTCCGACCAGGCGGCCGCGGGCGGCGTGCTCGGCGATGGAGTCGCCCAGGTCGAGCATGCGGACGACCAGGGCGGCGTAGCGCGGGCGGTCGGCGGGCGGCAGGCGGTGCGGCTCGGGGGCGAAGGCGCGCAGGCGCTGGAGGGTGCTGCCGCGTTCGACGGTGTCGGCGAGCAGGGCCCAGCGCGCGCCGGTGGCGGCCGCGGCCTCGTCGGCCCGGGTGTCGCCGATCCGGTCGGCGGTCTCGGCGGTGGCGGCGGCGCGGACGTCGCCGTGCTGGTCGGGTGCCAGGTGGGCGGCGAGCAGCAGTTCGGCCGCGGCCGCGGCGGGGAGGTGGCGGGCGGCCAGCCGGACGGCCTGCTTGCGGCTGGTGACCTTGGCACTGCCGGTGCCCAGGGCGATCGTGTACAGAGCCGGGGCGAGGGCGGCGGCGGGGGTGTGCCGGGCCGGGCGGTCGGCGGCGTACAGGGCGACCCGGGCCAGGTCGGTTCCGGCCAGGGCGAGCAGGTCGGGCAGGACGGCGGCCGGGTCGGTGGTGTGCGGGAGCGCGGCGAGGGCGGTCTCGGCGAGGACGGTGTCCGGGTCGGCGGCCCAGCGGCGCAGCAGCGCGGCACCGGCGTCACCGAGTGGGGCGGCGGCGCGCAGGGCGGCGGCGCGCTGCTCGACGGGGCGGTCCCGGTCGGCGGCGGTTTCCGCCAACCTACTTGCGGCGTCCTGCTGTTGGCGCGGCGTCCAGCGGTCGGCGGTCGCGGTGTCGGCCTCGGTGGCGTCCTCCGGGAGGAGGGTCAGCAGGTCGGTGCGGACGGCGGTGAGCACGGCGCGGACGGGGGCCGAGCGGGCGGCGGACGGGTCGCGGGCGAGCAGGTCGAGCGCGATGGCGGGGTCGAGGGGCGCCAGGTGGTCGAGGACGCGGCGCCGGGCCTCGTCGGTGCCGGTGCGCAGCGCCCGGGTGAGCGGTTCGGCGAGGACGCGCCGGGCGCGGGGGCCGAGCGCGTCGGCGACGGTGAGCAGCAGGGCGGCGTCCGGGGTGGCGGCCGAGTCGTGCAGGAGCGGCCGCAGGGCGTCGAGGACGGCCCGTTCGCGGCCGCGGGGCAGGGTGAGCCGGGGCGCGCCGGTGCGTTCCAGGGTGCGGGTCGCCCAGGCGGCGAGGGCGGTGCCGGACGGGTGGTGGACCAGCACGGCCACGGCCGTGCCGGTGAGGCCGGCCCGGGTGGGCTCGGAGCAGTCGCGGGCGGTGAGGGCGTCCTCGGTGAGGCGGTGCAGGTCGGCGGCGTGCCCGTCGTGCAGGACGGAGGCCAGCTCGGCGAGGGCGGACAGCGGGCCCCAGCGGACCGGGTCCTGCTCGTTGCGCAGGCGGCGGAGCAGGGTCAACAGCTCCGACACGGCCACCGGGTCGCCGGAGCGGGCGGCGTTGCCGATCAACTCCTCCCAGCCGTAGGACCGTTCGACGGGCTCGGGGAGGCGGGTCTCGGCGAGCAGCCGGGGCCGGGCCTCGGCGGGCGGGAGCAGGGCGACCAGGCTCAGCAGGTCGGCGGGCGTCGGAACGGGCGGGGGGCCGGGCGCGGCGAGCCAGTCGGCGAGGTCGCCGTCCTGGTTGCGGCGCAGCCGGTGGATCTCGGCCCGGGCCCGCGGGTACCGGTCGGCGGCGGGCAGCAGGGCGAGCGCCTCCGCGTACTCCCATCCCCGGCGCTGGGGATCGGCGTACACGGTGTCGTGCAGGGCGGAGCGGCGGGCGGGCGGCTGGGCACGCAGCAACTCCTGGCCGTAGCGGGGCTGGTGGGCGACGAGGCCGACCAGTGCGGACGGGTCGGCGGCGGCCAGCCGGCGGGCGACGGCGGGGTGCGGCACCGGGTCGTGGCGGCTGTGGCCGGTGGCGCGCAGCAGCCGGGCGGTGCGGGTGGGGTCGGCGGCGGCCAGGTCGGCGAGCCGGTCGCGCACGGGCTTCGGCAGCGACGGGTGGCCGGTGCGCCGCTCCAGCAGGTCGAGCACCCGCAGCGGCAGGTGCCGGGCGGCCGCGGCCAGCGCGGGGGCGTGCCGGGACCAGGCGTCCCGGTCGCCGGGTCCCGCCTCGAAGGCGTCCAGGACGGCCTGCGGGTGGCGGTCGCCGAGCGCGGCGGCGAAGTCCACCACGTGGGCGTACGCGGGCAGTTCGGCGGCCACGAAGGCGGCCGGGCAGAGCGGCAGCAGCCGCGCGGCGGCGCGCGGGCCGTGGCTGCGGCTGAGCGCCGCGGCCAGCCGTTCGGCGAGCGCGCTGCGCCCGGAGCGCAGCACCGCCGTGACCAGTTCGGCCCGGACGGCGGTCGGCGCGTCCGCCACCGCCCGTTCCACCGCCTCGTCCGGCACCGGCAGTCGACGGATCGCCCGGTGCGCGTACCGCCGCACCACCGCGTCCGGGTCGGTCAGCCGCGCGGTCAGGTACGGGGTGTGCCGGCCGGCCAGCGCGGCGAGGGCGGCGAGCCGCCGTTCGTAGCGGCCACCGTCCGCCAACTCAACTAGTAGAGAAGGAAGTTCGCCACTGGCAGCGAGGGTGTGCGCGGTGCGGGCGACGGTGCGCAGCCGCTCGGCGTGGGAAAGGGGCTCGACGGCGGCGAGCAGCCGCCCGGCGGGAGTGTCACTCATCGCGGGCGATTCTGGCCGCCCCGGTCGATGCTCGCACCCCCTTTTCGACGGCGGCACTCACGGAAGGCGGCGGTCCGGGTCGGGGCGGCCGGGCCAGTGTTCCGGTGGTGGGCCTCGGACAACTCCACGACCGGTTCTGCTGGTTGGCCTCCGTCGCCGCCCGGGCCGGCCTGCGGCCGAGCACGGTGGGGATCCGCGCCGAGCGGTTCGACGAGGACTAACGCCCGGCCTCCCGCCCCGCCTCCGCGAGCAACTGCCAGAAGCGGAGGACGGGTTCGGGGCGAGGCGGGGGCGGGGTGGTGCCCCAGGAGGTGGGGGTGTGGTGCTCGGCCTGCAGGGTGGCCAGGGCGTGTTCGAGGTGGGCGGGATCGGCGGGGACGAGGCGGGCCACGGGGGTGAGTTGGGCCTGCCAGCGGCCCTGGACGACCCGGCGGAGGCGGGCTTCGAGTTCGGCGGTGCGGCCGGTGAGCCGGACCAGGGCGGGCAGGTCGAGGGCGAGGACGCGGGCCAGTAGGCGGGTCTGCTCCTCGTCGCCGGTCCAGCGGCCGGTGGTTTCGGCGCGGAGGTAGGCGGCGGGGGCGAGGCCGAGTTGGCGGGCGGCCTGCTCGGGGGTGAGCTCGCGGGCGATCCGGTGCTCGCGGAGGGTGGCGGGGGCGGCGCCCATCAGGTCGGCGGGCGGGCACCACAGGGTCCGGGCCAGGGCGGTCAACTCCTCCTCCGCGGGCCGGAACCGGCCCTCCTCCCAGCCGAGGACGTGCCCGGGCAGCAGTCGCACGCCGTGCGCGGCCAGCCCGTCGGCGACCTGGTCGACCGTCAGGCCGAGGGCGGTGCGGTGGGCGCGGGCGGCGGCCGGGGAGAACGGCACCGGCACGGGGGCCGGCGGCTGTCTGCGTCGCATGCCTTCCGACGGTAGGGGCGGCGGCGGGGCGGGCCACAGCCACGGATGGCACGAAGCGGGGGCGGTCGCGGGGCGGGACGGCTGGGCGATGCGACGAAGCAGGGCGGGTGGCGGGTGGCGGACGGCGGACGGCGGACGGCGAGCAACAGGCGGCGAGCGGCAGGCGGCAGGCGGCAGGCGGCAGGCCACGGACCGCGAGGGGTGCGGTCGGGGCCGGATGAAAGCTTCACGGCGGTCGCCGGTCGCCACCGCCGTCGTCCGAGCGGCCGCGGGCCGCCCGGTCGGGCCCGTCGCCGCGGGGCCGCCGCTCGGCTTCCGCCGCACGTCCGGGCCGGGCCGGGGCTGTCGGCCGGTCCGGTCGGCGACGGGCGGCGGGGGGTCGAGGGTGCGGCCGGCTCGGCTCAGGCGGAGGTGGATCGGCCCGCCGACGGGCGAAAGTTTCGGGGCGCCGGGCGCCGAGGGTTGACGGCGTCCGGACGGTCTGGGTGGATGCGATGGGAGCGCTCCCAGTCACCATCCTCCCCTCCCGAAGGAGCAACGATGGCAAGACACCACGGACGACGGGCCCTGCGCCCGGTCGCCGGACTGGCGGCGGGCCTGCTGGTCGCGGCCGGCACCGGCTGGGCGGTGCAGCAGGCGGGCGCGGCCGCGGCCGGCTGCCGGGTCGACTACACGGTCGCCAGCGCCTGGCAGGGCGGCTTCGGGGCGAACGTGCAGATCACCAACCTCGGTGACGCCGTGACGAGTTGGACGCTGCAGTGGTCGTTCGGCAGCGGCGAGCAGGTCACCCAGGCGTGGAACGCGGACGTGACGCTCGGCAGCGGCCAGGTCACCGCGAAGAGCCTGGGCTACAACGGCGCGGTGGCGGCCGGCGGCGCGGTGAGCTTCGGCTTCAACGGCTCGGTCCCCGGCTCCGGTACGGCCTCGGTGCCGTCCTCGTTCACGTTCAACGGCACGCTCTGCACCGGGAGTCCGGGCAGCGGAACGTCCCCCTCGCCCAGTCCGTCGCCGAGCGCGTCGAGCAGCGGGCAGCCGCCCGCCGGGCAGGGGCGGCAGGTGGAGAAGCTGGACCGCGGTCTGGTCTCGGTGCGCAGCGGCACCGGCAACCTGGTCTCCTGGCGCTGGCTGGCCACCGACCCGGACGGCGTGGCGTTCAACGTGTACCGGGACGGCGCCAAGGTGAACTCCGCGCCGCTGACCACCGCGACGGACTACCTGGACGGCGGCGCGCCGGCCGGCGCCTCGTACACGGTGCGGGCGGTGGTGGGCGGCGTCGAGCAGGCCGCCTCGCCCGCCTCGGTCGGCTTCGCGGACGGCTACCGGGACGTGCCGATCTCCCCGCCGCCCGGCGGGTCGAACGCGAGCGGCTCCTACACGTACGAGGCCAACGACGCGAGCGTGGGCGACCTGGACGGCGACGGGCAGTACGAGTTCGTGCTGAAGTGGAACCCGACCGACGCGAAGGACAACTCGCAGTCGGGCTACACCGGCGACACCTACCTCGACGCGTACGAGCTGGACGGCACCCGGCTGTGGCGGATCGACCTGGGGCGCAACATCCGCTCCGGCGCGCACTACACGCAGTTCCAGGTGTACGACTACGACGGCGACGGGCGGGCCGAGGTCGCCGTGAAGACCGCGGACGGCACGGTGGACGGCACCGGGCGGACCCTCGGCAGCGCCACCGCCGACTACCGCAACTCCAGCGGGTACGTGCTGTCCGGGCCGGAGTTCCTGACGGTCTTCGACGGGCGCAGCGGCGCCGCGCTGCAGACGGTGGACTACGACCCGCCGCGCGGCACGGTCTCGGCCTGGGGCGACTCGTACGGCAACCGGGTCGACCGGTTCCTGGCCGGGACGGCGTACCTGGACGGCTCGCGCCCGTCGATCGTGATGGCCCGCGGCTACTACACCCGGACCGTGGTCACGGCCTGGGACTGGCGCGACGGCAGGCTCACCGAGCGGTGGAAGTTCGACTCGGACGCCTCCGGCAACGGCGCGTACGCGGGCCAGGGCGACCACCAGTTGGCCGTCGCGGACGTGGACGGCGACGGCAGGGACGAGATCGTGTACGGGGCGATGGCCCTGGACGACAACGGGCGCGGGCTGTGGAACACCGGGCAGGGGCACGGCGACGCGATGCACGTCGGCGACCTCGACCCGAGCCGTCCGGGCCTGGAGGAGTTCAAGGTCGACGAGAGCACCGGCAAGTACTCGGCCTGGTTCGCCGACGCGCGGACCGGCCAGATCCTGTGGCACCAGCCGGACTGCGCCTGCGACAACGGGCGCGGCGTCTCCGACGACGTGTACGCGGGCAGCCCGGGCGCCGAGTCCTGGTCGTCGGGGGTCAGCGGCCTCTACAGCGCCAAGGGGGAGAACGTCGGCCGCAAGCCGGGTTCGGCCAACTTCGCGCTCTGGTGGGACGGCGACCCGGTGCGCGAACTGCTCGACGGCACCCACGTCGACAAGTACGGCACCGGCGCGGACACCCGGCTGCTGACCGCCGCCGGCGTGCACTCCAACAACACCACCAAGGCCACCCCGTCGCTCTCCGCCGACCTGTTCGGCGACTGGCGCGAGGAGGTGGTGTGGCCCACCACCGACAACCGGGCGCTGCGGATCTACTCGACGCCGGTGCCGACCTCGCTGCGGATCACCACGCTGATGCACGACGTCCAGTACCGGGAGGCGGTCGCCTGGCAGAACACCGCCTACAACCAGCCGCCGCACCCGGGCTTCTTCCTCGGCGACGGCATGCCGACCGCGCCGCGGCCCGTCGTGCACACGCCCTGACCTGGCACCTTGCGCCGCGGCGGCCCCGGTGGCCGTATGTGACCAACCCCTCCACCCGCTCGGTTGACTGCCCCGAACCGGGCGTGGTGGGATCTTCGGGCCAAACGGAGGCAAGCAGAGGAAGCCGGTGCGAGTCCGGCGCGGTCCCGCCACTGTGACCGGACACCCCGCGCGGGGGTGACCGGAAGTCAGGAGACTCTGGCCCCCGTTCCGTCGATCCAGGGCGCGGACCCTGAGTGAGGACACGACGCCATGGGGGCTGCCCCGTACCTGGTGGGCGCGGTCGCGGGATACCTCGCGGACGCCCGGCTCGGAGACCCCCGGCGCGGACACCCCGTCGCCCTGTTCGGCACCGCCGCGGCCCGGCTGGAGCGCCGGCTGTGGCGCGACCACCGCGGGGCCGGGGCGCTGCACGCGGCGCTCGCGGTCGGCGCGGGCGCGGGCGCGGCGGCGCTGGCCGTCCGGGCGGTGCGGCGCGCGCCGGTGGCGGCGGGGGCGCTGGCCGCGGCGGCCACCTTCACGGTGCTGGGCGGGACGTCGCTGACCCGGGAGGCGACGGCGATCGGACGTTCGCTGGCGGACGGCGACCTGGCGGGCGCCCGGGAGCGGCTGCCGCACCTGTGCGGGCGCGACCCGTCCGGCCTGGACGAGCGGCAGGTGGCCCGGGCCGTGGTCGAGTCGGTCGCCGAGAACACCGCGGACGCGGTGGTCAACGCCCTGGTGTGGGGCGGCGTCGCGGGCGTGCCGGGGCTGCTGGCGTTCCGGGCGGTCAACACGCTGGACGCGATGGTGGGGCACAAGTCGGCCCGCTACCGGCGCTTCGGCTGGGCGTCGGCCCGGCTGGACGACGTCGCGGGCTGGCCGGGGGCCCGGCTGACCGCGCTGCTGGCGGTCGCCGCGTCCGGCGCCCCGGCCCGGACCTGGCGGGTCTGGCGGCGGGACGGCTCCGCGCACCCGAGCCCCAACGCGGGCCAGGCGGAGGCGGCGTTCGCGGGCGCGCTGGGCGTGCGGCTGGGCGGGACGCTGCGCTACGGCGAGCGGGTCGAGCACCGGCCGGTGCTGGGCGCGGAGCTGCCGCCGGTCGGCGCGGCCGACATCGAGCGGGCCTGCCGCCTCTCGCGCCGGGTCGGCGCGCTGGCGCTGGCGACCACGCTCGCCCTGCGGGCGCTGGGCGGGCGGACCCGGGGCGGGCGGCGGCGCGGGTGAACCCGCCGCTGCGACTGCCCTCGTCCGGGCTGGGCTCCGGCGTGCCCGCGTCCCTCCCCCTCCACTTCCTCGAAGGAGTTCTGCCGTGAACGGCGCGCTGTTGGTGGCCGGTACGACCTCGGATGCCGGGAAGAGCGTGGTGACGGCGGGCATCTGCCGCTGGCTGGCCCGGCAGGGGGTGCGGGTGGCGCCGTTCAAGGCGCAGAACATGTCGTTGAACTCGTTCGTGACGGCGGACGGGGCGGAGATCGGGCGGGCGCAGGCGATGCAGGCGCAGGCGGCGGGGGTGGCGCCGGAGGCGGCGATGAACCCGGTGCTGCTGAAGCCGGGCGCGGACGGGCGCAGCCAGGTGGTGCTGCTGGGCCGGCCGGTGGCGGAGGTCGGCGCGCTGGACTACCGGGAGCGCAAGCCGGTGCTGCTGGAGCGGGCGCTGGAGTGCCTGGCGGACCTGCGGGCGCGCTTCGACGTGGTGGTGTGCGAGGGCGCGGGCTCCCCGGCGGAGATCAACCTGCGGGACGGGGACATCGCCAACATGGGCCTGGCGACGGCGGCCCGGCTGCCGGTCGTGGTGGTCGGGGACATCGACCGGGGCGGGGTGTTCGCGTCGATGTTCGGGACGCTGGCGCTGCTGTCGCCGGGCGACCAGGCGCTGGTCGCGGGCTGGATCGTCAACAAGTTCCGCGGGGACGCCCGGCTGCTGGAGCCCGGGCTGGAGATGCTGCGCGGGCTGACCGGCCGTCCGGTGCTGGGCACGCTGCCGATGCTGCCGGGCCTGTGGCTGGACGCGGAGGACTCGCTCGGCCTGGCCGCGGTGGCGTCCCGTCCGGCGGCGGGCGGGCCGGTGGGCGCGGAGGTGCTGCGGGTCGCGGTGGTGCGGCTGCCGCGGCTGTCGAACTTCACGGACGTGGACGCGCTGGCGCAGGAGCCGGGCGTGCTGGTGCGCTGGGTGACCGGCCCGGAGGAGCTGGCGGACGCCGACCTGGTGGTGCTGCCCGGCACCCGGGCCACCGTCGCGGACCTGGCCTGGCTGCGCGAGCGGGGCCTGGCGGAGCCGCTGGCGGCCCGGGCCGCGGCCGGGCGGCCGGTGCTGGGGGTGTGCGGCGGCTACCAGATGCTGGGCCGGGAGGTCGTGGACCCGGTGGAGTCGAAGTCGTCCGGTGCGGTGGACGGCCTGGGGCTGCTGCCGACCCGGGTGGTGTTCGGCGCGGACAAGGTGCTGGCCCGGCCGTCGGGGGTGGCGCTGGGCGAGCCGGTGGAGGGCTACGAGATCCACCACGGCGTGGTGACGGTGGAGGGCGGCGAGCCGTTCGTCACGGACGCCGCCGGGCGGCCGCTGGACGGCTGCCGGGCGGGCGCGGTGTGGGGCACCACCTGGCACGGCCTGCTGGAGAACGACGCCTTCCGCCGGGCCTTCCTGACCGAGGTGGCCCGCGCCGCGGGCCGGGCGTTCGTCCCGGCGCCTGACACCTCGTTCGCCGCCGCCCGCGAGCGCCAACTCGACGCGCTGGGAGACCTGGTGGCCGAGCACACCGACACCGACGCGCTGTGGAAGCTGATCGAGAACGGGGCACCGGCGGGTCTGCCGTTCGTGCCGCCCGGGGCCCCGGCCCCGCTGGAGATGGGGAGTGCCGAATGACCGAGGCCCGTTATCCGTTCACGGCGATCGTGGGCATGGACGACCTGCGGCTGGGGCTGCTGCTGAACGCGGTCTCGCCGGCCGTGGGCGGGGTGCTGGTGCGGGGCGAGAAGGGGACGGCGAAGTCGACGATGGTGCGCGCCCTGGCGGGCCTGCTGCCGTCGATCGCCACGGTGCCGGGCTGCCGGTTCTCCTGCGACCCGGCCGCGCCGGACCCGCACTGCCCGGACGGCCCGCACCAGGGGGCGCCGGCGGCCGAACGGCCCTCGTTCCTGGTGGAGTTGCCGGTGGGCGTCACCGAGGACCGGGTGGTCGGCTCGCTGGACCTGGAGCGGGCGCTCGCCGAGGGCGTGCAGGCGTACGAGCCGGGGCTGCTGGCGAAGGCGCACCGCGGCGTGCTGTACATCGACGAGGTCAACCTGCTCCAGGACCACCTGGTGGACCTGCTGCTGGACGCGGCGGCGATGGGGCGCTCGTACGTGGAGCGGGAGGGCGTGTCGGTGCGGCACGCGGCCCGGTTCCTGCTGGTCGGGACGATGAACCCGGAGGAGGGCGAGCTGCGGCCGCAGCTGCTGGACCGGTTCGGCCTGACGGTGGAGATCGCGGCCACCCGGGACCCGGACGAGCGCGCCGAGGTGGTGCGGCGGCGGCTCGGGTACGACGCCAACCCGGCCGGTTTCGCGGCGCGCTGGGACGAGCGCGAGCGGGAGCTGGCCGAACGGATCACCGCCGCACGGGAGTTGCTGCCGAGCGTGCAGCTCTCCGATCTGGCGCTGCGTCAGATCACGGCGGTGTGCGCGGCGTTCGAGGTGGACGGCCTGCGCGCGGACATCGTGATGGCCCGCACCGCGGTGGCCCTGGCCGCCTGGGCGGGACGCACCGAGGTGCGGGAGGAGGACGTCCGGACGGCCGCCCGGCTGGCGCTGCCGCACCGGCGGCGGCGCAACCCGTTCGACGCGCCGGGGCTGGACGAGGAGCAGCTGGACCGGACGCTGGCCGAGCACCGGCAACCGGAGGACGGGCCGACGGACGGGCCGGAGGACGACGGCCCGGACGGCGGCGGTCCTGATGGCGATCGCCCGGACGGCGGCGGCCCGGACGGCGGCGGTGGCGGTGCGCCGGAACCCGGTGAGCCCAACGCCCCTTCTGCGGAGGCGAGTTCGGACGAGTCCCCCGCTCCCCCGCGGCAACGCCCGGGCGGCGCACGGGAGTCGGCGCCGGTCGCGGCCGACCAGCCGTACCGCACCAGGCTGTTCAAGGTGGACGGCACCGGCCGGGGCGCGCAGGGCCGCCGTTCGCCCGCCGAGACGGACGCCGGGCACACGATCCGGGCCCGCCGGCCGCGCGGGCGGCTGTCCCGGCTGCACCTGAGCGCGACGCTGCGCGCGGCCGCGCCGCACCAGGTGGCGCGCGGGCGGGCCGGGCGGGCGCTGGTGCTGCGGCGGGACGACCTGCGCGAGCAGGTGCGCCGGGGCCGGGAGTCGAACCTGGTGCTGTTCGTGGTGGACGCCTCGGGTTCGATGGCGGCCCGGCAGCGGATGACCGCGGTCAAGGGCGCGGTGCTGTCGCTGCTGATGGACGCCTACCAGCGCCGCGACAAGGTCGGCCTGGTGACCTTCCGGGGCGCGGGCGCCGAGCTGGCGCTGCCGCCGACCTCCTCGGTGGAGGTGGGCGCGGCCCGGCTGGAGCAGTTGCCGACCGGCGGCCGGACGCCGCTGGAGGCGGGCCTGCTGCGGGCGCACGAGGTGCTGCGGGTGGAGCGGCTGCGCGACCCGGACCGGCGCCCGCTGCTGGTGCTGGTGACCGACGGCCGGGCCACCGGCGGCAAGGACGCGCTGCCGCGGGCCCGCCGGGCGGCCGGCCTGCTGGCCGCGCAGGGCGTGGCCGCGGTGGTGCTGGACTGCGAGTCCGGACCCGTCCGGCTGGGTCTGGCACGGGAGTTGGCCGCGCACCTGAACGGTGACGCGGTGAGCCTGGACGAACTGCGGGCCGAGGGCGTGGCCTCGCTGGTGCGGGAAGCACGGACGACGACGACGCGAAAGGCGGCGTGAGCGGCATGCCCAAGGGAGTGGCGGAGAACGTCCCGGACGACGGCCTGACGACGCGGCAGCGCCGGACGCTGCCGATCACGGCGGTGCACACCGGGCCGGGCAAGGGGAAGTCGACGGCGGCGTTCGGGATGGCGCTGCGGGCCTGGAACCAGGGCTGGCCGGTCGGGGTGTTCCAGTTCGTGAAGTCGGCGAAGTGGAAGGTCGGCGAGGAGAACGCGCTGCGGGTGCTCGGCGAGTCCGGGCAGGGCGGCACGGTGGCCTGGCACAAGATGGGTTCGGGCTGGTCCTGGGTGCAGCGCGACATCGAGTCCTCGGAGGAGGCGGCCCGGGAGGGCTGGGAGCAGGTCAAGCGGGACCTGGCGGCCGAGACGTACCGGTTCTACGTGCTGGACGAGTTCACCTACCCGCTGCACTGGGGCTGGATCGACGTGGCGGAGGTGGTGGAGGTGCTGCGGGAGCGCCCCGGCAGCCAGCACGTGGTGGTGACCGGCCGGTACGCGCCCGCGGAGTTGACCGAACTGGCCGACCTGGTCACCGAGATGACCAAGGTGAAGCATCCGATGGACGCGGGCCGCAAGGGCCAGCGCGGTATCGAGTGGTAGCGAGTTGAGCAACGTGATCCCGCGGCTGGTGGTGGCCGCGCCGTCCTCCGGGGCGGGCAAGACGACGGTCGCCACCGGCCTGATCGCGGCGCTGGCCGCGCGCGGGCTGGAGGTCTCCCCGCACAAGGTCGGCCCCGACTACATCGACCCCGGCTACCACGCGCTGGCCGCCGGGCGCCCGGGCCGCAACCTGGACGCCTGGATGAGCGGCCCGGAGCGGATCGCCCCGCTGTTCGCGCACGGCGCGGCCGGGGCGGACGTCGCGGTGGTCGAGGGCGTGATGGGCCTGTACGACGGGGCCGCCGGGCGGGGCGAGTTGGCCTCCACCGCGCAGGTCGCCAAGCTGCTGCGGGCGCCGGTGGTGCTGGTGGTGGACGCCTCCTCGCAGTCCCGGTCGGTGGCGGCGCTGGTGCACGGTTTCGCGTCCTGGGACCCGGAGGTCCGGCTGGCCGGGGTGATCCTGAACAAGGTCGCCTCGGACCGGCACGAGACGCTGCTGCGCGAGGCGCTGGAGGAGGGCTCGGGCGTGCCGGTGCTGGGCGCGGTCCGCCGGGCCGGGGCGGTCGACACGCCCTCCCGGCACCTGGGCCTGGTCCCGGCCGTGGAGCGCTCCGCGGAGGCGCTGCGGGCGGTTCGCGAGATGGGCGAACTCGTCGGCCGTTCAGTGGACCTGGACGCGGTGCTGGCGCTGGCCCGGACCGCCCCGCCGCTCACCGCGGCCCCCTGGGACGCGGCGGCCGAGGTCGAGCCGACGGCCGGCCCCCGGCCGCGGATCGCCCTGGCGGGCGGCGCGGCGTTCTCCTTCTCGTACGCGGAGAACGCCGAACTGCTGGCCGCCGCCGGGGCCGAGGTGGTGCCCTTCGACCCGCTGCACGACGAGCGGCTGCCGGAGCGGACGGCGGCGCTGGTGATCGGCGGCGGCTTCCCCGAGGTGTACGTCTCCGAGCTGAGCGCCAACGCGGCGCTGCGCGCGGCGGTCGCCGAGCTGGCCGCGAGCGGGGCGCCGGTGGTCGGTGAGTGCGCCGGACTGCTGTACCTGGGACGGGAGTTGGACGGCCTGCCGATGTGCGGGGTGCTGGACGCCACGGCCCGGATGACCCCCCGGCTGACCCTCGGCTACCGGGAGGCGGTGGCGCTCGCCGACTCCCCGCTGGCGGTGGCCGGCTCCCGGGTGCGCGGCCACGAGTTCCACCGCACCGCCGCCGACCCGGCGGCCGGCCCCTCCCCCGCCTGGGGCTGGCGCACCCCCGCCGGACCGCACACCGAGGGCCACCTGCACGGCTCGGTGCACGCCTCGTACCTGCACCTGCACTGGACGGGCGCGCCCGCGCTGCCGTCCCGGCTGGTCCGGCAGGCCGCCGCGTGGGCGGCCGAGCGGGGCCGCTGACGCCGACGGGGTCGTGGCACCGGCTCCGGGAGAGCCGGTGCCACGACCCCGTCGGGCTGCCGCGGGTCAGACCGCCTGGCCGGAGGAGGGCTTGCCCGGTTCCTCGTCCAGGGTGGTCAGCTCCAGGGCGCGGCGCAGGTCGATGATGTACTCCTCGCCGAGGTGCTGGTAGCCGGTCGACAGTTCGTCCTCGACGGTGCCGCTGTCCTGGGCGACCGCGGCGGCCCGGAAGTGCTGGGACGCGACCGCGGTCTCCTGCACCAGCCGGCTGACGGTCGCCTGGTCGACGCCGCGCCAGTGCGCGGTTCCGAGCGCCGAGGACTGCGCGTCGGCCCCGGCGGCCAGCTTCCGGGCCCAGGCGCGGAACGCCTCCGGGTCGTCCGCGACGTCGAGGTCCTCGTCCGGCTCGTCGACCCAGAGCCGGTCGAGCTGGTTGGTGGCCTCCAGGAACTGCACCTGGTCGGAGGTCAGGTTGCTGCGGTCCTTGCGCAGCGAACCGGTGGTCGGCTTGCTCGACTTCAGGTAGCAGACGATCTGGCGGCCGCCGACCTCGTTCCAGGTCTCCCGGTCCGGGTAGGAGGCCGGCATGCCCGTCGTGTCCGGGATCGACCACAGGTCCATCACGTACTGGTCCACGTGCTGCGAGCAGAGCTGCTTGGCCTCCTCCTCCAGCTTCCTCGCCCCCGGGTAGCCGCCCGTCGTGGTGGACACGCTGCTCCAGAACGCCTCGGCGTTGTGGGGCAGCGAGCAGTCGGACTTCTTGACCGCGGTGTCGAACCTCAGGTCCGCGCAGTCGCCGGCGTTCAGCCGCAGCGCCGAGTCCGGCGCCAGCCCGCCGCTGCTGCCCGAGGAGCCGCCGCGGGTGTCGGTGTGGAAGTAGACGGTGTTGCCGACGATCGCCAGGACCAGCAGCAGCAGCCAGACCGCGCCGATCACGATGCCCGAGACCGCCAGGCCCTTGCCGCGCTCGCCGGTGCGCTTGATCTGCACCAGCGCGGCGACGCCCAGGCCGATGGCGAGGATGCCGAGGTAGCACAGGAAGCTCACCACCAGCGTGGCGATGGCCAGGCCGTTGGTGTACCCGGCCCGCGACGGCTGCTGGTACACCGGGTAGCCGGGCATCCCGTACTGGCCGGGGTACTGGGGCGCGCCCTGCTGGGGCGGCGGGGCCGTGCCGTTCCCCCACGGCTGGTGGAAGCCGGTGGGGGCCCACGGGTTGGCCGCGGTGGCGGGCCCGGCGGGGGCCTGCGCCGCGCCGGGAGCCTGGGGCGCGCCGGGCGGCGTCGCCCCGGTGGGCGCGGCCCACGGGTTGGCGGCGGCCGGGACGGCGGCGGGGGCCGGGCCCTCGGGAGCGGCGGGGGCCGGGACGGTGACCGGGGCCGGGACGGCGGCCTCGACGGTGGTCGGAGCGGGGGCGGGGGCAGCGGTCGGAGCAGGGGCGGGGGCGGCGGGCGCCTCCTGGGCGGCGGGCCGGGCGGCGTCGGTGTCGCCGTCGCCGTCGGTGCCGCTGCCGGTGTCACCATCGGTCCCGATCCGGGGGTCGGTGTCGGTGCCGTCGGCGGCCCGCCCGGAGTCGTCGCCGCCGGATATGCCGGGCTTCGCGAACGAGACCGCGGCCGGGGCCGGAACCGGGGCGGGGGCGGGTTTCTCCAGCGAGAGCGCGGGCGGGGCGGCCGGGGCGTCGTCCCGAGCGCCGTCCGGGCCGTCGTTCCCGGGTCGCTCCTGGTCGAACGGCATTGGGTGTTCCCCCCTGCGAGTGGTACGGGTCGAGGCTGCGCGAATATAGCGGACCGCACCGTCCGCGTCCCAACGGGTTACCCCGCCGCGTCCGGAGGCCCCGTCCGCGACCGTTGCATGCAGTGCATGCAGAGCTCTACGCTGGGCCCGTGCAGACCGAGAGCACCCGCCTGCGGTTGCGGGAACTGATCCTGGACGGCCACTACCCGCCGGGGGCGAGGGTGGGCGAGGTGGAGGTCGCCGAGGCGCTGGGGGTGAGCCGGACGCCGGTGCGGGAGGCGTTCCGGGCGCTGGCCGCGGACGGGCTGCTGGCCGGAGCCGGGCGGGGCCTGCGGGTGGTGCGGCTGGACGACGAGGAGCTGTCCCAGGTCTACCGGGTGCGGGCCGCGCTGGAGGCGCTGACGGCCGAACTGGCGGCCGAGCGGCAGCGGGCGGGACGGCTCGCCCCGGCCGAGCTGGCGGAGCTGGCCGCCCTCGCCGACCGCACCCACCGGGCCACCGCGGACGGGCGGTTGACCGAGGCGGTGCGGCTGAACCGGGGCTTCCACCGGCGGATCGCCGAACTGGCCGCCAACCCGGTGGCGCTGCACGCCCTGGACCGGCTGTGGGACCAGATCCAGGTCTCCACCCTGCGCTCCCTGCACGCGCCCGCCCGCACCGACGTGGTCGACGCCCAGCACCGCGACCTGCTCGACGCGATCACCGCCGGGGACCCGGCCGCCGCCGCGGCGGCGGCCCGCCGGCACGTCCTGGACACCCGCGCGGCCGACCGGCCGACCGCGGACGACGACAAGGAGTGACCCGCATGGCCTTCTCCCCCGCGCACCACTACGCGGTCCGGGTCGAGTGGACGGGCGACCTCGGCACCGGCACCGACCACTACCGCTCCTACCGGCGGGACCACACGGTGTCGGCGGAGGGGGTGCCGGACATCCTCGGCAGCTCCGACCCGGCCTTCCGCGGCGACCGCTCCCGGTGGAACCCGGAGCAGTTGCTGCTGGCCGCGCTCGCCCAGTGCCACATGCTCTCCTACCTGCACCACTGCGCGCTCAACGGCGTCGTCGTGCTGTCCTACGCGGACGACGCCGAGGGCACCATGGTCACCGAGGGCAACGGCGGCCGGTTCACCGAGGCGGTGCTCCGGCCGCGGATCGAGATCGCCGCGGAGCCGATGCGCGAGCGGGCCGTGGCCCTGCACGGCCCGGCGTCCCGGGACTGCTTCATCGCCTCCTCGGTGAACTTCCCGGTGCGCCACGAGCCGGTGGTGACGGTCCGCGCCGCGTCCTGACCGGTCTTCAGCTCCACCTGAGGCATCGTCAACCTCCATGGTGGGGCTGGCTGCAGTGCGCTCCCTGGAGCGGGCCGCAGGGAGAAGACGGAGGCTGGCGGGATCGTGCGGCCCGGGGTCCGGGGCGAAGACTTGCGGCATGCGAATCCTCCACCGGGGCGCCGCCCTCGCCGCCGCCACCACCGTCCTGCTCGGCCTCGGCGCACCGCTCGCCCCGGCCGCGCCCACCACTTCCCCCGCCGCCGACCGGCCGGTCTGGGGCGCGTGCCCGGCCGGCACGCCCGACGCCCGGCAGCAGTGCGCCGAGCTCACCGTCCCGCTCGACTACGCGCGGCCCGACGGGCCGTCCGTCTCGCTGGCGGTCTCCCGGATCTCCACCGCCCGGCCCGAACTGCGGCGCGGGGTGCTGGTGCTGATACCCGGCGGTCCGGGCGGCTCCGGCCTGAACGGGCCGAGCAGCGCCGCCGGGCGCCTCCCCCGCTCGGTGCTGGACAGGTACGACCTGATCGGCTTCGACCCGCGCGGCGTGGGCCGCTCCACCCCGCTCGACTGCGGCTTCGACCACGCCGACCTGGCGCACAGCCACACCCTGCCCTGGCCCGCGCCCGACGGCGGGATCGACGCCAACCTGGCCACCGCCCGGCGGATGGCCACGGCCTGCGCGGCCGACGGCGGGGAGCTGGTGCGCAGCATCAGCACCCGCAACGAGGCCCGGGACGTCGACCGGATCCGGCAGGCCCTCGGCGAGCGCCGGATCTCGCTGTGGGGCGTCTCCTACGGCACCTACGCGGGCGCGGTGTACGCGACGCTGTTCGCCGACCGCACCGACCGGGTCCTGCTGGACAGCAACGACGACCCGGACCCGACCAGGGTGGAGCGCGGCTGGCTGGCCAACTACGCCACCGGCGTGGCGGACCGCTTCCCGGACTTCGCGGCCTGGGCGTCCTCCCCCGCCGCGGGCGAGCACCGGCTCGGCGACACCCCGGAGCAGGTCCGCGCCGCCTACCTGGCCGCCGCCGAGCGGTTGGACGGCGCACCGCTGCCCTGGCCGGGCGCCAACCCGGAGCAGCTGGACGGCAACGCGCTGCGCTCGGCGATGCTGGAGAGCCTGTACGCGGACGCCAAGTTCCCCCGGCTCGCCGAGCTGGTCCAGGCCGCCCGGGGCCGCCGCCCGCTGCCCGCCCCCGACGGCGCGCCGGAGGCCGCGGTGCGCAACGGCACCTCGGTCTCGCTCGCCACCCTGTGCAACGACGTGTCCTGGCCGCGCGAGCCGGGCTCGTACGCCTCGGCGGTGGCCGCCGACCGGGCCGCGCACCCGCTCACCGCGGGCATGCCGGTCAACGTGACGCCCTGCGCGTTCTGGCCCTGGAAGCCCGCCGAACCGCCGGTGCGGATCGACTCCCGCGGGCCGTCGAACGTCCTGCTGGTGCAGAACCTCCGGGATCCGGCCACCCCCTACTCCGGCGCGCTGAAGCTGCGTGCCGCCTTCGGCGACCGGGCCCGGATGGTGGCGGTCGACTCCGGCGGCCACGACGCCTACCTGGCGAACGGGAACGCCTGCGGCGACGCGCTGGTGACGGAGTTCCTGGCCACCGGCCGCCGCCCCGCGCGGGACGCGCTCTGCCCGAAGGCCGGGTGAGGCCCGTGGTGCGCGCGGAACGGCGGGCGCGCGGGGCGACCCGGCCCGGGGACGCCTCGCCCCGGATCGCCCCGGGCCCGGTCGCCCCGGCCCGGATCGGCTCAGCCCGGGGCGGCTCAGCCCCGGCCGGCTCAGCCCAGGTCGCGGCGGCGCAGGCCCGCCAGGGCGGCGGCGGTGGTCAGGGCGGTCAGGGCGGTGATCCACAGCAGCGGGGCGGCCTCGACCGGCCCGCCGGGCAGGTGCGGGAGGTGGCTGAACGGGGAGAGGTCGAGCACGCCCTGCGGCAGTTGGAGGATCGGGCCGAGCCAGGAGACCAGCACGAACACGCCGAAGCCGGTCCAGCCCGCCGCCGCCCAGCGCGGCAGCAGGCCGTACCCGGCGAGGGCGACGGCCGCGGTCAGCCAGACCGCGGGGAGCTGGACGAGCGTCGCGCCGAGCATCCGGCCGACCGCCCCGCCGGTGCCGCCGCCCAGGGCCAGCCCCTCGGCCAGGCCCGCCGCGGCACCGGCCGCGGCCAGCAGCAGCGCGGTGCCGAGCAGCGGGAAGAGCAGGTGCCCGGCGGCCCAGCGCAGCCGGGAGACCGCGCCCGCCAGCACGGGTTCGGCCCGGCCGGAGACCTCCTCGGCCCGCATCCGCAGCACCGCCTGGACGGCGTACACGGCGGTGACCATGCCGAACACGGTGGCGATGCTGGACAGGTAGGCGTTCAGCACACCGTCCCGGCCGCCGATCCGCGCCAGCACGTCGGCCATCTGCCGGTTGTCGCCGATCAGGTCGACCACGCCCTTGGCGACGCCGCCGAACACCGCGCCGGCGACCGCCAGGGCCAGCGTCCAGCCGAGCAGCGGGCCGCGCTGCAGGCGGCGGGCGAGCGCGGCGGCGCTCGCCAGGCCGGGGGCGGCGGCGGCCGGGCCGGGGCGCTGCGGGAGCAGTCCGGCGCCCAGGTCGCGGCGGGCGACCAGGGCCCGGGCCAGCGCGGTGAGCAGGGCGGCCCCGGCCAGCGGGAGCAGCAGCACCCACCAGCGGTTCCCGGCGAACGCCCGGACCTGCTCGGACCAGCCGAGCGGGGAGAGCCAGCCGACCCAGCCGGTGCCCGCGCCCGAGTCGCCGACGGCGCGCAGCACGAAGGCGGCGCCGATCGCCGCGCCCGCCAGGCCGTTGGCGGCCCGTCCGGTCTCGGCGAGCTGGGCGGTGACGGCGGCCAGCGCGGCGAAGAACAGGCCGGTGCAGCCGAGCGCGAGGCCGAAGGCGGCCGCGCCGGCCGCGTCCTGACCGGCCGCCAGCAGGGCGGCGGCGACCAGCGCGGCCAGCGCCGCGTTCGCGGTGAGCGCGGCGGCCAGCGCGGCGGTCAGCGGGGCCCGGCGGCCGACGGCGCCCGCGCCGATCAGCTCCAGGCGGCCGTCCTCCTCCTCGGCCCGGGTGTGCCGGACGACCAGCAGGGTGGACATCAGCCCGGCCAGCACCGCCCCGAACACGCCCATCCGCCACGCGGTCAGCCCGCCCGTGGTGGAGCCGTCGAAGATCGGGCCGTACAGGGCGCGCAGCGAGCCGTTGCCGTCGATGCCCGCCGCGAAGGTCCGCCGGGACGCCTCGTCGCCGTACAGCTTGCGGAAGGAGAAGACGGTGGAGGCGACCATGCCGGTGCCGACGTACACCCACACCGGCAGGGCGATCCGGTCGCGGCGCAGGGCGAGGCGGTAGAGGACGCCGGTGCCCGCCAGGTCGTGGCCGCCGGGGGCGGCGGGGGTGGTGGCGACGGGGGCGGGGGCGTTCAGGACCCGGCCGCTCATCGGACGACCGCCGCCGTGGGTTCGCCGCCGGGGCCGCCCTCGCTCCCGCCGCCGTTCCCGTCGTCGGCCCCGCCACCGCTCCCGTCTTCGCTCCCGCCGCCGTTCTCGTAGTGCCGCAGGAAGAGCTCCTCCAGCGTGGGCGGGCGGCTGGCCAGGGTGCGCACGCCCACCGCGTTGAGTTCGGTGAGCAGCGTGCCGAGCCGGTCGGTGTCGACCTGGCAGCGCAGCCGGTGGCCGTCCACGGCCAGGTCGTGGACGTAGTCGGGGCGGGGCGGGGGGCCGGCCAGTTCGGCGTCGATCGAGGTGCGGGTGAGGTGGCGCAGGTCGGCGAGGGTGCCGGTCTCCACGGTGCGGCCGGCCCGGATGATCGAGACCCGGTCGCACAGGGCCTCCACCTCGGACAGGATGTGGCTGGAGAGCAGCACGGTGGCGCCCCGGTCGCGGGCCTCGACGACGCACTCGCGGAACACCTCCTCCATCAGCGGGTCCAGTCCGGAGGTCGGCTCGTCCAGGATCAGCAGGTCGACGTCGGAGGAGAACGCGGCGACCAGCGCGACCTTCTGCCGGTTGCCCTTGGAGTAGGTGCGGCCCTTCTTGGTCGGGTCGAGTTCGAAGCGCTCCAGCAGCGCCGCCCGGCGGGCCGGGTCCAGTCCGCCGCGCAGCCGCCCGAGCAGGTCGATCGCCTCCCCGCCGGAGAGGTTGCGCCACAGCGTCACGTCCCCGGGGACGTAGGCGAGTCGGCGGTGCAGCGGCACCGCGTCCCGCCAGGGGTCGCCGCCGAGCAGGGCGGCCGTGCCGGAGTCGGCGCGCAGCAGGCCGAGCAGGACCCGGATGGTGGTGGACTTGCCGGAGCCGTTGGGCCCCAGGAACCCGTGGACCTCGCCCTGCTCGACCGTGAGGTCCAAGCCGTCCAGGGCGCGGGTGCGGCCGAAGGTCTTCACCAGGCCGGACACCGAGATGGCGGTTGTCATGAGACCGAAGCTACTCTGGTTTCACAAATTCGTGAAGTTACTGAAAGCCCTGGATCTTCGCGGTGTCAGGGGTGTGCGGGACGGCGGAAGGCGGGCGGCGTGGGCGGGACGGACGGGGTCGGGACGGACGGGGTCGGGCGGCGGGATCCGGCGGTGGTGGGCGAGTTCGTGGAGCGGTTCGCCGCCGTGCTGGTGGACGCCGGGTTCCCCCGGATGCCCGCCCGGGTGTTCACCGCGCTGCTGACCTCCGACTCCGGACGGCTGACCTCCGCCGAACTGGGCGAGCTGCTCCGGGTCTCCCCCGCCGCGGTGTCCGGCGCGGTCCGCTACCTCGTCCAGGTCGACCTGGTCCGCCGCGAGCACGAGCCCGGCTCCCGCCGCGACCACTACCGCATCCACGACCACGTCTGGTACGAGGCCACCACCAACCGGGACCGCACCCTGGCCCGCTGGGAGACCGGCCTGGTCGAGGGCATCGCCGCCCTCGGCGAGGACACCCCGGCGGGGCGGCGGCTCGCCGAGTCGCTGGAGTTCTTCGGCTTCCTGCGGGTGGAGCTGGCCCAGATGATGGACCGCTGGCGCGCCCGCCGCGCCTGACGGCCGGTCAGCGGGAAGCGCGACCGGCGGCCCGGGGCTCCGCTTCCCCGCGGCCGGACGTCAGCCCAGGTAGGCGGGGGCGACCGCGGAGCGGACCAGGACGGCGGGGGTGCCGGTGCCGTCGGCGGGGACGGTCCACAGGTCGGAGCCGTAGTCGCCGGGCATCGAGTAGAGCAGGGTGTGGTCGTCGGACCACAGCGCCTGGTCGTCGATGTTGCGCTGCTCGGCGGTCGCGGTCTCGGTCATGGTGGCCAGGTCCAGCACGTACAGCCGCCAGGGGGCGGCCGGGTCGGCGCCCTCGACCCGCTTCTTGTAGGCGACCCGGGTGCCGTCCGGGGAGAGCGAGGGGCACTCGACGTTCTGGTGCAGGGTGGTGAGGGTGCGGGCGGCCAGGTCGCCCTTGACCAGGTGGGTCCGGCCGCCGGTGGCGACCGTCGCGTAGAAGGAGCCGTCGTCGGCGAAGGTGACGCCCCAGACGTTGACGTCGGACGCCTGGACCCGGTGTCCGTCCTCGATCACCTGGAAGTTCTCCAGGTTGTCGTAGAACTGCCAGGTCCGGGTGTCGACGATCGCGGTGCGGGTGGAGAAGTTCGTGCCCGCGTACGAGTCGCCGCTGACGAACACCGTCCAGCCGACCAGGTGCCCGGACGGCGAGACCCGGGCCCGGGTCGGGATGCCCGGCGCGGGGAAGCGCCTGAGCTCGTGCAGCGAGGAGTCCAGCACCGAGGCGTGGTAGGTGTCGTCCAGTGCGCCGTGCTCGGCCTGCAGGCAGATGCCGGTGCCCGCGGCGGCGTGGAAGCGCAGGCACTTGACGCCGGACGCGGTGCGCGGGCCGTCGGGGGCGTCGGCGGGCACCGAGGCGATCTCGTCCCGGTGCGGGCCCCAGGCCAGGTTGCGCAGCAGCAGTCGGCGGCCGCCCGCCGCGTCCAGCGAGAGCGGGCCCTCGCTGACCGGCGGGCCGCCCGCCTGCTCCTGGTCGCGGCGGTCGGAGCGCTGCGCGGCGTACCACACGGTGCCGGTGCCGACCCCGGCCAGCAGCAGCACGGCGACCAGCAGCACCAGCAGCTTGCGGCGCAGCGGGGAGGTGCCGTCCGGCCGGGGTCCGGGCGCCTGCTCGGAGACGGGGTCGGCGGTGGCGGGAGCGGTCATCGGGAGGCCCTCCGGGTGGAAAGTGCGGGCGGGTGGGGGCAGTGGCGGGACGTCAGGCGGCGGCGGGTCGGGCAGTGGGTCGGGCAGTGGATCAGGCGGCGGGGCCGGTGGCGGCCGCCGGGTCGCGCAGCAGCCGGGTCGCGGCGAGGGCGGTGACGGCGAGGGCGGCCGCCGTGACGGCCAGCGCGGGGCGGGGGCCCCACAGCGACCAGGCGGCGCCGAAGGCCAGCGAGCAGGCGAAGCGGGCCAGCGCCTGCCCGGTGCCGACCAGGGCCTGGCCGGCGCCCTGCTGGCCGTCGGGGACGGTCGCGGCGGTGGCGGCGGCCAGCACGCCGTCGGTGGCGGCGTAGAAGGTGCCGTGCAGCAGCAGGACCAGCGCCGCGGCGGGCACCCCGTGCAGCGGGGACAGCACGACCGCGTAGCCGCAGAGCAGGACGGCGTGGCCGAGCAGGAACAGGGTGCGGCGGCCGATCCGGTCGGCGACCAGGCCGAGCGGGACGGCCAGCAGCAGGAACACCGCGGCGGTGCCGAGCGGCAGCAGCGGGAACAGGTGCGCGGGCAGGTCGAGTTCGCGCTGCAGCAGCAGGTAGAGGAAGGAGTCGCTGACGGTGGTGAGGCCGAGCAGCACGGCGGCCAGGGTGAGCCGGCGCAGCGCGGGCCGGGACAGCAGGGCGAGCGCGTCGCGCAGCGTGGGCTTCGGCGCGGAGGCGTCGGCCGCCGGGAGGCCGGCCCGGGTGATCCGGCCCGGGACGAACAGCACCAGCAGCAGCACGCCGAGCACCGCGACGCAGCCGGAGACCGTGAACACGGCGCCGTAGCTGGAGCGTTCGGCCCGGTCGTCGGCGATCCGCAGCACGGCGAAGGCCAGCAGCGGGCCGATCAGCGCGCCGGTGGTGTCCATCGCGCGGTGCACGCCGAACGCCCGGCCGCGGTGCTCGGGGGCGGTGGCCAGCGAGATCATCGCGTCCCGCGGGGCGGTGCGCAGGCCCTTGCCGGTGCGGTCGACCGCCAGCACGCCGCTGATCAGCGGCAGGGTGTGGACCAGCAGCAGCAGCGGCTTGCACAGCGCGGACAGGCCGTAGCCGAGTCCGGCGACCAGTTTGTGGCCGCGGCCGCCGCGGTCGGCGAGGTGGCCGCCGAGCAGGCGCACCAGCGCGCCGACGCCGTTGTTGATGCCGTCGAGCAGGCCGAAGCCCAGCGGGGACAGGCCGAGCGCGGTGACCACGTACAGCGGCAGGACCGCGCTGACCATCTCGGAGGAGACGTCGGTGACCAGGCTGACCGCGCCGAGCGCGAGCACGGTGCCGGGAACGGCGGCGGTGACGGCGGCGGCGGGGCGCCGCCCCGGACCGGCGTCCGGGGCGGCGTCCGCGGCGCGGTCACTCTTGGTGGAGCGGGCGTCCGCGAGGTACATCAGGCGTCAGTTCCAGATGCCGGTGATGTCGGCGGCGGAGGCGGCGTTGCCCGCGTGGGTGCTCAGGCCCGCCAGGTCCTCCAGGGTGCGCAGCACGTTGTAGTGGTTGTAGGTGGTGGCGCTGCTGGAGCCCGGGGTGACGTGCTGGCCGTAGACGACGGTCGGGATCCGGTTGCCGGAGAGGCTGTTGTCCTCGTCGAAGGTGACGATCAGGATGCTGTTGTGGGTCTGCGCCCAGGTCGCGTAGGCGCCCAGGTTGTTCTTGAGCCAGGTGTCGCCGGTGGTCACCGAGCAGTCGTGCATGTCGTTGCACAGGTTCGGCACCACGAAGGAGACCTTCGGCAGCGTGGTGTAGTCGGTCGGGAACTGGGCCATGGTGTACGCGGTGTTGGTCGGCACGTTGGAGAAGCCGAACCACGGGTTGTGCTTCTGCGCGTACTTGGTGCTGGAGTTGGAGCAGACGGTGGAGCCCTGGCTGGGCAGGCCCTCGTTGTACGAGCCCCAGGTCTTGCCGGCCGCGATCAGCTCGGAGGCCAGGTTGGCGGCGCTCTTCGAGCCGACGCCCACGCAGCTGTCGTCGGTGCGGCCCTGGTTGGAGCCGGAGAACAGCATGTAGTAGTTCGGCTCCGACGGGTGGGTCAGGCCGTAGGACTGGGTCAGGTTGGCGCCGCCGGCCTTCAGCGTGTTGTTCAGGTAGGGGGCGCTGGAGCTGCCGATGACCTGGCTGTACGCGTGGTTCTCCATCACCACGACGATCACGTGGTCGGGGGTGGGCAGCGCGGCGGCCTGCGCGGTGGAGCCGGTCGCGGCCCACAGGCCCAGCGAGGCGGCGGTGAGGGCGACGGTGCTGCCGATCGCGGTCAGGCGGCGCTTGGCACGACGGCTGAGCTGAACGGACATGGCAGAAGTCCTCCGGGGAGAAGCAATGTACGGGACAAGGGTGGTGGAGCGCCGGAAACGCTAGGGCCGCCTCCGTGACGGACGAATGCCGCCCGACGTGAAGAACAGGCGAACGGTTGGCTGTGCAACTTCGGCTCCCCGGCGCTTTTCGGCCAGCCGGGCGACGCTTCTCACAGCTGTCCCGATTGACCCTGCTCGGACCGACATGGTGGGATTCCCACGGCCCGGCGGCGGCACCGGACCGGGCCGCACGGAACGGAACGGACAGGGAGGGCCGAGCACCACGTGGACGGCGCACCCCACCCCCCGGCGTGCGCCCACGGCGTGGTGCTCGGCCTCGGCCTGCGGCGCGGCACCCCAGCCGCCGAGGTGCTCCGCGCCGCCGACGCGGCCCTCGCCGCACTCGGCCTCGACCGCACCGCCGTCACCCGGGCCGCCACCCTCGACAGCAAGCTGTTCGAACCCGGACTGCGCGCCGCCGTACGGGAGTTGGGCGTCCCACTGACCGGCCACCCGGCCGCCGTGCTGGCCGCCGCCGAAGTCCCCGGCGGCTCCGCCCGGGTCGCCGCCGCGGTCGGCACCCCCAGCGTCGCCGAGGCCGCCGCGCTGGTCACGGCCGGACCCGGCGCACACCTGCTCGCCCCGCGCACCGCGACCGCCTCGGCCACCGCGGCGCTCGCCGCCCCGCCCCCAGGCTCCCCAGGAGGACAACAGGTGAACCAGCAGCCCGATCTGCGCCATCACGGCGACGCCGAAGTGCGCGCCGCCGGGCTGGTCGACCTCGCCGTCAACGTCCGCACCGGCACCCCGCCGCCCTGGCTGCACGCCCACCTGGCCGCCACCCTCGCCGACCTCGCCGCCTACCCGGACGGCACGGCCGCCCGCGCCGCGGTCGCCGCCCGGCACGGCCGCCCGACCGGCGAGGTGCTGCTCACCGCGGGCGCGGCCGAGGCGTTCGTGCTGCTCGCCCGGGTCCTGCGGCCGCGCCGCGCGGTGGTCGTGCACCCGCAGTTCACCGAACCCGAGGCGGCGCTGCGCGACGCCGGGCACACCGTCCACCGCGCCCTCCTCACGCCGGAGCAGGGCTTCCGCCTGCTGCCCGGGGCGGTCCCCGAGGACGCCGACCTGGTGGTGGCCGGCAACCCCACCAACCCCACCTCCATCCTCCACCCGGCCGCCGCCCTCGCCGAGCTGGCCCGGCCCGGCCGCACCCTGGTCGTCGACGAAGCCTTCATGGACACCGACCCCGGCGAGACCCAGAGCCTGGCCGCCGTCCGCGACCTGCCCGGCGACGTGGTCGTGCTGCGCAGCCTCACCAAGACCTGGGGCCTGGCCGGCCTGCGGATCGGCTACCTGCTCGCCCCCGCCCCGCTGGTCAGCGCGCTCGCCGCCGCGCAACCCCTGTGGCCGGTCTCCACGCCCGCGCTGGCCGCCGCCGAGATCTGCTCCGCCCCCGCGGCCCTGGCCGAGGCCGAGCAGGCCGCCCGCACCACCGCCGCCCACCGCGCCCACCTGCTGGCCGGCCTCGCCACC
This sequence comes from Kitasatospora saccharophila, assembly GCF_039529925.1. NCBI lineage: Bacteria > Bacillati > Actinomycetota > Actinomycetes > Kitasatosporales > Streptomycetaceae > Kitasatospora > Kitasatospora saccharophila. Next base: position 140,660 of record NZ_BAAANS010000015.1, read on the forward strand.
GTCCCCGGCCTGCGCGTCCACGGCACCCCGGCGGCCTCCTTCGTCCTGGTCCACCTCCCGGGCGCCACCACCGTCCGCGCCCGCCTGCGCGAAGCCGGCTACGCCGTCCGCCGCGGCGACACCTTCCCCGGCCTCGGCCCCGACTGGCTCCGCATCGCCGTCCGCGACCCGGCCACCACGGACGCCTTCCTCACCGCCCTACGGGAGCATGCACCGCCAGGGGCTCGGTAACAACGGCGGGATCCACCATCAGGGGCTCGGGGAACGGCGAGTCCGTGCTGCTGAAGGCCGGAGCCCATCGAAGGTCCGTGCTGCTGCGTGTCTTCAAGAGAACCGGAAGCCGATGCGCTGGGCGGCAGTGAACCGTCAGCAGCCTGGGCCTCGCCGTTCCCCGAGCCCCTGGTGGTGCATGCTCGCTCAGCGCAGCGCGACCGCGTCCCCCACCCCGACCGTCCCCGGCGCCACGACCTGCGCGTACACGCCGACGCACGGCAGCGGGGGCATCCCGGGCAGCGGGTGGACCCGGTTCTCCCGGGCGGGGCGGCGCAGGGCCTCCGGGTCCGGGGGCAGCGGGCCGTGCGCGAGGGTGGGGATCGCGCAGCGGGGCGTGGCGGCGATGACGCGCAGTCGCAGCTCGGGGCCGACGGCGAGTTCGCGGCCGACCCAGGCGTTCTCGGCGTACGGCGGCCCGTCGTGCTCGATCACCAGGTTGGGCCGGTAGCGGGCGGCGGGGGTGCCGGCCAGGCTCGCGGTGGTGATCAGGTGCAGCGGGGCGAAGTCGAAGAAGCTGCCGGGTTCCGCCGCCGCGCCGAAGTCCTGGACGGTGTGCTCGACTTCGGCGTCGATCCCGGCGGCGAGCACCTGCTCGGGCACCGAGCGGTGCAGCACCGTGCCGGGCGGCCGTTCGTCGATCAGCCGGACGGGGCGGCCGAGCAGCGCGGAGATCCCGGCGTCGTCGAGCGCGGTGCCGTCCGGCCCGGTGATCCGCACCCCGTTCTCCAGCCGTTCCGCGCGGAGCGTGAGCAGGCGGCGCCAGGTGCGGGGTTCCTTCGCGCTGGCGATCCGGCCGTCGGTGAGGTCGAGCAGGGCGTAGCGGCGGTCGCCGTCGAGGCCGTGCGCGTCGATCCGGGCCCGGGGGACGGTTTCGCCGAGCAGCGACTTGACGGGGTGGCGGTGCAGCGTGGCGATCCTCAACTCCCGTTCACCTCCGCCCAGTCGGCGAGCAGCGCGAAGTCCGCGGGCCGCAGGCCGCACCGGTGGTCGACGGTCAGGGTCAGGGCCGGGGCGGGGTGGTGGGCGGCGATCCAGGCGGTGTCCCGGGGTTCGATCTCGTCGTCGACCCAGGCGAACGGGCGTCCGGCGGCGTGAGCGACCAGGTGGCGGGTCTTCCAGTGCAGCCCGTCCGGATCGTCGTGGTGCATGGACGGCCAGTCCACGTACGGGAGTTCGGGCAGGCCGAGGAGCGGGGCGAGGTGCTCGTTGGCCTCGTCCTTCCAGGTGGTGGCCCAGACCAGCTCGTAGCGCAGGGCGAGCAGGGCGGGGCCGTGGTCGGGGTGCAGCCAGACCCGCAGCGGCCTGGGGTTGCGGATGCCCGCGGCGTGCTGGCGTTCGCGCCAACTGCGCACCGGGACGCGATGAGTGAGGTACCCCTCGGGGCGGCGGTAGGGGCTGCCGACGTACGGGGCGAGCGGGCCGTCGACGTCGAGCATCAACAGGGGGCGGGTCACCGGGCCTCCCGGGCGGTGAGCCAGTTCCGGGCGGCGGCGATCCGCCGGCCGGTGCTGGGGTGGGTGGCGAGCAGCAGTTCGACGGCGCGGGGCGGGTACGGGTCGGCGACGTTGGCGACCGCGAGGCGGCGCTGCATGGCGATGAACTGCGGTGCGTCGCCGGTGAGTTCGAGGGCGTGCCGGTCGGCGCGGGCTTCGATCCGGCGGCTGGTCGCGCACTGCACGGGGGTGCTGAGCGCGCCGAGCAGGGCGGCCAGCGCGGCCAGCAGCGGCAGCGAGCGCGGGTCCTGGGCGGTGTCGGCGCCGGCCGCGTCCAGCAGTGGGCGCCAGGCGAGCAGCGCGGCCAGCACCGGGACGACGACGGCCGCGCCGAGCGCGCCGAGGACGGTGCCGGTGGCGACGTCCCGGTGCTTGACGTGGCCGAGTTCGTGGGCGGCGACGAGTTCGATCTCGCGCGGCTGCGCGGTGGACAGCAGGGTGTCGTAGACGACGATCCGCCGGGTCGGGCCGAAGCCGGAGACGTACGCGTTCAGCGCGGTGGTGCGGCGGGAGGCGTCGGCGACCAGCACGTCGCGCACCGCGATGCCGTCGCGGCGGGCCAACTCCAGCAGGGCGGTGCGCAGTTCGCCGTCGGGCAGCGGGGAGAAGCGGTTGAAGAGCGGTTCGAAGACCAGCGGGTGCAGGAAGGACAGCGCGACGGTCAGCAGTGCGGCGGCGGCCGCGGCGGGCAGCCACCAGTGGTCCGGCGAGCGGCCGATCAGCGCGTACAGGCCGAGTGCGAGCGGCAGGAACAGGGCGAGCGCGACGCCGGTGCCGCGCAGCGCGTCCACCGCCCAGCCGGCCCAGCCCTGGGTGACCAGGCCGTACCGGGCGGAGACCGCCCGCACCCGGGCCGAGAACGGCAGCGTCACCACCCGTCCGAGCAGCACCAGCGCCGCCGCGCCCGCCAGCACCTCGGCCGCCCAACCGCCGCCGAACCAGCCGCCGACGGCACTCACCAGGCCCGCCCCGGCGGCCGTGAACCCGAGGACGGCGCTCAGCGCGAGCGAGGCCAACTGCCCGCCCAGCGCCCACGGCAGCCGGGCGCGGCGCAGCGCGCGGCCGCGCTCCCGCTCCTGCGGGGTGAAGTCGCCCTCGGCGGGCGCGGTGTCAGCCATGGGACCAGCCTAGGGCGCCCCGCCCTCCGCCGTCCGGCCGAGCGCCCTACACCCCGCCCCCGGCCGAGCGCCCTGCGCCCTGCTTATCCGGCCGCGCGCAGGGCGGCCGCGAACCAGGCGAACACGGGGGCGAGTTCGGGCGGGGCGGGCCAGCCGTTGATCCGGGACAGCAGGGCCCAGTAGCGCTCGACCCGGGGGTCGGCGGCGACCTCCAGCCGACGCAGGATCCACCCGCGCAGCGCGGCGTCGTCCGGGCGGCCGAACGCCTCGGCGTAGCGGGCGGTCAGTTCGGCGACCACAACAGCGGCGGCGGGGGACCCGGGGGCGGTGCCGGCGGCCAGCGCGGCGCCCACCGATTCCCTGACCCGTTCGGTGAGTTCGTGGTGCAGGCCGGTGGTGTCGCCCTCGGCGCGCTGCTCGGCCTGGTAGGCGGCCATCCGCCGGAGCGCGGCCCGGAAGTCCTGGTCGCCGGTGAGTTCGGCGAGTTCGGCCCAGGCGGTGAGCTGTTCGGTGCCGGGGTCCTCGGGCAGTTCGGGGACGGCCGCGCGGAGCACCGCGACGAGTTCGGGGTTGGCGTCGGCGGTGCCGAAGGTGTCGTCGACGAACTCCTCGATCAGGCGGCGGCGTTCCTCGGCGGACAGTCGTAGCAGGCGGTGCATCAACGCGGTCTCCTCAGGGTCGGTTCCGTGTTCGGCGACGGCCCGCAGTACGGCCCGCTGCCGGCACAGCGTGCGGATCCGCAGGTCGATGGCGTCGGCGTGCGCCCGGGCCACCCGGGCGAGAGTCTCCTGGCGCTCCAGGACCCGCCGCACCGCGTCCAGCCCGAGGCCCAACTCGCGCAGGGTGCGCACGAGTTCGAGCCGGGCCAGGGCCTCGGCGCCGTACCGCCGGTAGCCGGCCGCGGTGCGGTCGGTGGACGGCACCAGGCCGGTGTCCGAGTAGTACCTGATGGCCTTCACCGTCAGCCCGGTGCGCCGCGCCAGCACGCCGATGGTCAGCAGCCCGTCCTCGTCCATGCCCGCCCTCCTGCCGTCTCCCCCGACGGGAGACTCAAGCGGCGGCGGCGGGTGACGCGCCGGCGTCCGCCTCGACGCAGGGCGAGAAGACGCGCAGTTGGAGCGTCTTGCTGGGGTCGCTGCTCTCGCTCAGTTCCACGGTGAAGTCGTCCCCGGGGTTGTCGTACCCCCAGGTGTCGGGTTCGTCGTCGTCCCGGGGCTCGAAGCCCAGCTCCGTCATCTTCCGGTGGAACGCCGCGATGAGCTCCTTGTTCCACTCGGCCTCCCGGGAGACCAGCGACGTGACCACGCCCAGGACGACCCGGACCCGGGTGCCCTCGCCCCCGTACTCGCACACGTCCGTGATCACTTTGCGGACCGGGGTCTCCCCCTGGTGCTCGCCGAGCACGGCCCGCCGGATCCCGGTGTCGTAGGCGATCAGCTGCCGCCGGACCGCCTCGTTGGTGGGCAGCAGGCTCGGCCGCGCGGCGGGGGGCCGCACGCAGGAGGTCAGCAGCAGGGCGACCGCGGCGGCCGCGATCACCGCCTTCAGGTGTCGCAAGGTCGTTGTTCCGCCCGTCCGGTACGCGCGCGCCGGGCCGTCCGGCGGCGCGGCCGGATCCTAGCCAGCCCAACGCCCTCGGCGCGAAAGGGTTTTCCGTCCCCGCGCGGGCCGGTACGACAAACCGCTCGAACCGGGCGGAGCGGTCGGCCTACGATGGGCCGATGAGCGAGGAGAGCCTGCGGGTCGCCCTGGAGTTCCGTCGCGCCTTCGCCCGGCGGCAGGCCGCCGAGGTGGTGGAGGTGCCGGGCGGGTTCGGGGTGCTGAGCGCGGAGTTCGCCTACTCGCACGAGCACAACCAGCTGCTGCTGGACGCCCCGCCGAGCGGGACCGACGTGGCGGGGCTGGCCGAGCGGGTGCTCGGGCACCTGGGGCACCGGCGGATCTCGGTGTTCGACGACGCCTCGGGGCTGGCCCTCGCCCCCGGCCTGGCCGCCGCCGGGTACCGGCACGAGACCGAGCTGGTGATGGTGCACCGGGGGCCGCTGCCGCCCGGCGGCGGCGCCGGGCCGGTCGGGCCGGACGAGCTGGCCCCGGCCCTGGAGCGGCAGTGGCGGCACTGGCTGCCGTGGGCGCCGGACGACTCGATCGCCCAGCTGGTGAACCGGCGCACCGCCCGCGCGGCGGGCGCCGAGCGGGTGCTGACGCTGGCCGCCCGGGACACCGACGGCGAGTTCGGTTCCTGGGCCGACCTGTACCAGGACGCCGCGGGCACCGCCCAGATCGAGGACCTGGCCACCGCCGAGGAGCACCAGCGCCGCGGCCTGGCCGACGCCGTGCTGGCCACCGCGCTGCGGCTGGCCGCCGACCGCGCCCCCGGCGGCCTGCGCTTCCTGGTCGCCGACGCCGAGGACTGGCCCCGGCACTGGTACGCCCGGCGCGGTTTCGTCCCGGTCGGCCGCACCCACGGCTTCGTCCTGTCCTGAGCCCTGCCGGGGCGCCCCGGCAACGACGACGGCGCCCGCCGTCCCCCTCACGGGGAGCGGCGGGCGCCGTCGTGCGGTCAGCGGGCGGATCAGACCTGGCCGGCCTTCTCCAGGGCCTCGCAGCAGGTGTTGACGATCAGGCGGGTGACCACGTACGGGTCGACGTTCGCGTTCGGGCGACGGTCCTCGATGTAGCCCTTCTGGTCCACCTCGACCTGCCACGGGATGCGGACCGAGGCGCCGCGGTCCGACACGCCGTAGGAGTAGACGTTCCACGGGGCGGTCTCGTGCTTGCCGGTCAGGCGGGACTGGATGTCGTCACCGTACTGGTTGACGTGCTCCAGGACCTTCTCCTGGGAGGCGCCGAGCGACTCGCAGGCGGTGATGATGGCGTCGTAGCCCTCGCGCATCGCCTTGGTGGAGAAGTTGGTGTGCGCGCCCGCACCGTTCCAGTCGCCGCGGACCGGCTTGGCGTCGAGGGTGGCGTCGATGCCGAACTCCTCGGAGGTGCGGTAGAGCAGGTAGCGGGCGATCCACAGGTCGTCCGAGACGGTCAGCGCGTCGACCGGGCCGATCTGGAACTCCCACTGGCCGGGCATGACCTCGGCGTTGATGCCGCAGATCGCCAGGCCGGCGTCGAGGCAGCGGTCGAGGTGCAGCTCGACGATCTCGCGGCCGAAGACCTCCTCGGCGCCCACGCCGCAGTAGTAGCCGCCCTGCGGGGCCGGGTAGCCGCCCTCGGGGAAGCCGAGCGGGCGGGAGCCCTTGAAGAAGGTGTACTCCTGCTCGATGCCGAAGATCGCCTCCTGCCCGGCGTAGCGCTCGGCGACCTCGCGCAGCGCGGCGCGGGTGTTGGTCACGTGCGCGTCACCGTTGGTCTCGAAGACCTCGCACAGCACCAGGATGTTCTCGCCGCCGCGGATCGGGTCCTTGACGACCTTCACCGGCTTCAGCACGCGGTCCGAGGCGTGACCCTCGGCCTGGTTGGTCGAGGAACCGTCGAAGCCCCAGGTGGGGATCTTGTCGGCGTTCGGCAGCACCCGGGTCTTGGAGCGAAGCTTCGCGGTCGGCTTCGTGCCGTCGATCCAGATGTACTCGGCCTTGATCGCCATCGCGGTGATCCTCACTGCTTGGGTGGTGGGTGCCCGCGTAGCGTCGCAAGCCGCCGTTTCCCGGTTGTTCCTCCTATGTAACGCCCATGTGAACCAACGGTCCGCAGCGGCGCGCTCACCCTCGGAGAGATCCCGTCTCGCGATGCGGGCGCGCCACCGGGACACAAGGGGCAGAACGGGCTCCGCCCCGCGCGGCGACCGGACGGTCAGCGGTGCCGGGCGTGCGCCGCGCGGCGCCGCCGGGTCATCCACACCGCCGCGCCGCCCGCCACCAGCAGCGTGCCGCCGCCCGCGGCCAGCACCGTGCTCCCGGAGGAACCGGTGTACGCCAGTTCCTCCCCGTCCGCCTTCGGCACCGCGCGGTTCTGCCCGGAGGCCGAGGCCGACGCCGGGGCCGACGTCGAGGGCGAGGCCGCGGGCGAGGAGACCTCCGCCACCGGGGCGACCGCCGCCACCGGCTTCTCGCAGGACACCGAGGCGACCGTCACCGTGCCGTCCACCTTGGCCACGTTCAGGTTGAGCGGGTTCAGCACCACCTTCACCTCCAGCGCGGAGGCCGCCGCCGTGCTGGAGGTCACCGTCTTCTTGGCGAACTCGACGTCCACCGAGCCGATCGCCGGAACGTCCACGTGGGTCGGCGAGTTGAGGCCCACCGTCACCGACTTCCCCAGCACGGTGAGCTTCGCGGGCGCGGTGACGCTGGCGGTCGGCACCCCGTCCACCGGGCAGCTCACCTCGCTGCTCATCGCCTCCAGCCCGAGCAGCGTGGTCAGCGGCAGGCCCGGCACGTGCACGTCGGCGTCCACCAGCTTCACGGACGCGGTGGCCAGCCGGTCGTCCACCTTGGTGACCGACTTGCCGACCTCGGCCTTCACCAGCGTCACCGGCCGGCCGCCGTCCACCCCGTCCACCTTGGCGGTCAGCATCGCGCCGTCCCGCTGGGCGGGCGACTCCACCTTGTTGAGCGCCACGTCCACCGGGACGTTCACCGCGTTCAACAGCGTCACGTCCAGGGCCAGTTCGGCGGTCACCGCACTGGCCCTCCCGGATTTCGCGGGCGTACCGGCATCGGCGGCCGAGGCCGGGGACAGCGGCAACCCGACCGTGAGCGCGGACGCCGCCAGGGTCGAGACGGCAACCGAACGCAGAACAGACATGACAGGAACCCCCACGCGTGGTGAACGGTAGAGCGCGCCCGCAACCTCACCCGGCGGACCGCACGGGGAGGGGACTCGCGCTCTCGACTGCCGTCAGTCTCTTCGAACAGCGCGTCACTCCAGCAACACAGAGCGTCATTTCACTCCTTCGGGTGAGGTTGACGCTCTGGACTGACCGTTTCCGGTTCCGGAACGACGGCTTCCCGCCAGGATCCGGCCGTCGATCAGGGCAGGCGCCAGTCGACGGGCCGGCCGCCCTGGCGGACCAGCAGGTCGTTGGCACGGCTGAACGGACGGGACTTGAAGAAGCCGCTGTTCGCCGAGTAGGGGCTGGGGTGCGGCGACTCGATGCAGGGGACCTGGCCGAGCCAGGGCTTCAACTCGCGGGCGTCACGGCCCCAGAGGATGGCGACGAGCGGGCTGTTGCGGGCGGCGAGCGCCTTGATCGCCTGCTCGGTGACGGCCTCCCAGCCCTTGCCGCGGTGGCCGTTGGTCTTGCGGGTCTGGGTGGTCAGGGCCCGGTTGAGCAGCAGGACGCCCTGGTCCGCCCAGGGGGTGAGGTCGCCGTTGGAGGGGGCCGGGAGGCCGAGGTCCTCGCTGTACTCCTGGTAGATGTTGGCCAGGCTGGGCGGTACCGGCCGGACCTCGGGCGCGACCGAGAAGCTGAGGCCGACGGCGTGCCCCGGGGTGGGGTACGGGTCCTGGCCGACGATCAGCACCCGGACGTCGTCGAACGGCTGCTGGAAGGCGCGCAGCACCTGCGGGCCGGGCGGCAGGTAGGTGCGGCCGGCGGCGATCTCGGCGCGCAGGAAGTCGCCCATCACGGCGACCTGTCCGGCGACCGGTTCGAGGGCCTTGGCCCAGCCGGGTTCCACTACTTCGTGCAAGGGTCGAGCAGCCATGGCAGAAGCCTATCGGCCGCACTGACAAGCGGAGTTCGCCAGGTCCTCAGGGCTGTTCCCGGCCGCACCGGAAGGGCACCCCGAGCGCGGCGGCGGCCTGCCGGCCGAGCAGTTCGGCGGCCGCCTCGACGGGGCGCCGGTGCGCGGCCCGGGGGTCGTCGCGCAGGCAGCGGTCGGCGGTGTCGGCGTCCACCGCGGCCGGTTCCGCGTCCGCGGTCTCCCCCACCGCGACCGCCCGGAACAACCGCCCGCCGGCGCCGTACCCGCCCGGGCGGGCCTCGACGGCGAGGACCGGCTGCCGGAGCAGGACCGCCCGGCGGACCATCGCCCACCGGTCGACCCCCAGCCCGGCGGGCGGACGCACCACGGCGGCCCGCGCCCCGACGATCGCCGCCGCCTGCGGCAGGCTCGCCCCGGCCCGGCCGCCCTCGACCGCCCGCAGGGACAGCGCACCGCTCCCGCCGCCCCGCACCAGGTCGTCCACCCGCTCGCGCAGTTCGGCGGGCAGCGCCTCCCACCAGGCGAACGCCCGCTCGTCCGTCATCCCGACCGGCCGCTCGGCGTCCCCGACCGGCGCCTCTAGGGCTCGTATTCTGTTGTGATCATTCTGGGAAGTTGCCCTCGCGGCGCGGCCTGATCCGGTAGACCGTGTTCCGTGACGCGAGTGCAACTTTCCGATGCGGAGTGGGAGTTCATCAAGCCGTACCTGCCGATCGGCGAGTACGGTCCGTATCCCGAGCGGCTGCGCCGGCAGTTC